>NZ_BADA01000168.1 GCF_000333395.1 Microbacterium sp. B19 | reverse complement strand
GCCACGTCAAGAGCCCCCGTGTGGTGGCGAGGTGATGGAAAAGCTGCACCCGCACGGCGACGCCCCGAATCTACGACGCGCTCGTGCGGCTCGCGCAGCACTTCTCGCTGCGGGTGCCGCTCATCGACGGTCACGGCACTTTCGGCTCGCTCGACGACTGGCCCCGCCGCCCCGCGGTACACCGAGGCGCGCCTCGCCCCGCCGGCGCTCGCTCTGACCGAGAACCTCGACGAAGACGTCGTCGACTTCGTGCCGAACTACGACGGGCAGTTCCAGCAGCCCGACGTGCTGCCGGCGGCGTTCCCCAACCTGCTGGTGAACGGCGCGACCGGCATCGCGGTCGGCATGGCGACGAACATGGCGCCCCACAACCTCATCGAGGTCGTGGGCGCCGCGACGCACCTCCTGCAGAACCCGGATGCCACGGTCGACGAGCTCATGGAGTTCGTGCCGGGCCCCGACCTGCCTTCGGGCGGCATCATCGTCGGCCTCGACGGCATCAAGGACGCCTACAAGAACGGGCGGGGGTCGTTCCGGACGCGGGCGAAGGCGTCGATCGAGTCGCTCGGCCCCCGCCGCACCGGCATCGTCATCACGGAGCTTCCGTACCTCGTCGGCCCCGAGCGGGTGATCGAGAAGATCAAGGATGCCGTGCAGTCGAAGAAGCTGGCGGGCATCGCCGACGTCACCGACCTCAGCGACCGTCAGCACGGCCTGCGACTCGTCATCGGCATCAAGACCGGCTTCGACCCGCAGGCGGTGCTGGAGCACCTGTACCGGCTGACCCCGCTGGAGGACTCCTTCGGCATCAACAACGTCGCGCTCGTCGACGGACAGCCGCAGACCCTCGGTCTGCGCGAGATGCTGCGGGTGTACCTCGACCACCGCATCCGCGTCGTCACCCGCCGCAGCGAGTACCGGCTGGCGCGCAAGCGCGAGCGGCTGCACCTCGTCGAGGGCCTCCTCATCGCGATCCTCGACATCGACGAGGTCATCCAGGTCATCCGCTCCTCGGACGACGGCGAGCAGGCGCGCACGCGCCTGCAGGAGGTGTTCGACCTCTCCCACCCGCAGGCCGAGTACATCCTCGAGCTGCGCCTGCGACGCCTCACGAAGTTCTCGCGCATCGAGCTCGAGGCCGAGCGCGACCAGTTGCAGGCCGAGATTGACCAGCTCGTCGAGCTCCTCGCCAGCGACGTCCTGCTGCGCGGCCAGGTGGCCAGCGAGCTCGAGGCCGCGGCCGAGGCGTACGGCACCCCGCGTCGCACGATGCTGCTGAACGGCGGCCCGGTGCAGCCCCGGTCGGCGAAGGCCGCCGCGGCCGCCGACCTGCAGATCGCCGATGCCCCCTGCCGCGTGTTCCTCTCGGCCACGGGGCGCATGGTGCGGGCCGAGCTCACCGCCGACGCCCCGGGCGGTGGGGTCGTTCCGCCGACGCGGCGCGCCAAGCATGACGCGATCCGCTCCTCGGTCGACACGACGACCCGCGGCGACATCGGCGCGGTGACCTCCGCCGGACGCCTCGTCCGCTTCTCCCCCGTCGACCTGCCGTCGGTGCCCGGGAACGCGGTACAGCTGGCCGCCGGAACCAGGGTCGAGCAGTACCTCACCCTCGGCAAGGGCGAGCAGGTGGTCGCACTCGTCCCCCTGACCGACGGCCCGCCCCTCGCGCTCGGCACGGCCCAGGGCATCGTGAAGCGTGTCGCCGCGAGCGAGCTCGGAACGAAGCCCGAGATCGAGATCATCGCCCTCCGCGACGGCGACCGCGTGGTCGGGGCGGCGCCGGCATCGGATGCCGCGGAACTCGTGTTCATCGCCGACGACGCGCAGCTGCTGCGGTTCGACGCCTCGTCCGTGCGGCCGCAGGGTCGCTCGGCCGGCGGCATGGCCGGCATCCGGTTGTCCGACGGTGCGCACGTGATCGCGTTCGCCGTCGTCGGCGGCTCGGCGTTCGACGCCGTCGTCGTCACGGTCGCGGGGTCCACCGCCGCGCTGGCGGGGACGGATGCCGGGAGCGCCAAGGTCTCGGCTTTCACCGAGTTCCCCGCCAAGGGGCGTGCCACCGGCGGCGTGCGCGCGCAGCGCCTGCTGCGCGGCGAGGATGCCCTGACGCTCGCGTGGGTCGGGTCCGACCCGCGGGCCGTCGGTACGGACGGATCCGTGCGGACGCTGCCCGACCCCGGCGCCAAGCGCGACGCCTCGGGTCAGCCGCTCGACGCGGTCGTGGGCGCGATCGGCACCGCCATCCGCTGACGCGATGTCGCGGGAGCGCCAGAACGGCGCTCTCGCGCCTCGGCGTCAGACGTCGATGCGCTCGCGGGCCAGGCGGTCGCTCGAGTCGACGATGAACTCGCGGCGCGGAGCGACGTCGCTGCCCATCAGCAGGTCGAAGACCTTCGCGGCCTCTTCGATGTCGCGCACCTGCACGCGCCTTAGGGTGCGCCCAGCCCGGTCCATCGTGGTGGTCGCGAGCTGATCGGCATCCATTTCGCCCAGGCCCTTGTACCGCTGGATCGGTTCCTGCCAGCGCTTGTTCGCCTTCTTGAGCTTGGCGAGGAGGGCGTGCAGTTCCTGCTCGCTGTACGTGTAGATCGTCTCGTTCGGCTTGGAGCCGGGGTTCATCACGATCACTCGGTGCAGCGGCGGCACGGCGGCGAACACGCGCCCGGCCTCGACGAGCGGGCGCATGTAGCGGAAGAAGAGCGTCAGGAGCAGCGTGCGGATGTGCGCGCCGTCGACATCGGCGTCGCTCATCAGGATGATCTTCCCGTAGCGCGCGGCGTCGAGGTCGAACGAGCGACCGGAGCCGGCGCCGATGACCTGGATGATCGAGGCGCACTCGGCGTTCGACAGCATGTCGCTGATCGACGCCTTCTGCGTGTTGAGGATCTTGCCGCGGATCGGGAGCAGCGCCTGGTACGCGCTGTTGCGGGCGTCGCGGGCGGTGCCGAGCGCCGAGTTGCCCTCGACGATGAACAGCTCGGAGTCGGCGACGTCGTTCGAGCGGCAGTCGACGAGCTTCGACGGCAGCGACGAGGACTCGAGCGCGTTCTTGCGGCGCTGCGTCTCTTTGTGCGTGCGCGCGGAGATGCGCGCCTTCATCTCGGAGACGACCTTCTCGAGCAGCAGTGCCGTCTGCGCCTTGTCGTCGCGCTTGGGTGAGGCGAAGCGTTCGGTCAGTTCCTTGGCGACGACCTGCGACACGATCTGCCGCACGGCCGGGGTGCCGAGCACCTCTTTCGTCTGGCCCTCGAACTGCGGCTCCGGGAGCCGGACCGTGAGGACCGCGGTGAGACCGGCGAGGATGTCATCCTTCTCGATCTTGTCGTTGCCGACCTTCAGCTTGCGCGCGTTCTGCTCGACCTGCGTGCGCAGGATCTTCATGAGTCCCTGCTCGAAGCCCTGCTGGTGCGTGCCGCCCTTGGGCGTGGCGATGATGTTGACGAACGACCGGGTGGTCGTGTCGTAGCCGGTGCCCCAGCGGACGGCGATGTCGACCTCGCACTCGCGCTGCACTTCGGTCGGGACCATCGAGCCGCCGGGCTGCAGGACCGGCACCGTCTCGGTGAACGTCCCCGTGCCGGTGAGGCGCCAGGTGTCGGTGATCGCGGCGTCGGGGGCGAGGAAGTCGGCGAATTCGGAGATACCGCCGTCGAAGCGGTAGCTCGTCTCGACCGGCTCGTCGCCGCGCTCGTCGGTGATGACGATCTCGAGCCCCGGAACGAGGAAGGCGGTCTGCCGCGCGCGCTGCACGAGCTCGTCGAATCCGAACGCGGCATCCTTCGTGAAGATCTGCCGGTCGGCCCAGTACCGGATGCGGGTACCCGTCGCGCCGCGCGCGGCCTTGCCGACCACCCGCAGCTCGCTGCTCGCGTCGTACGGCGTGAAGGCCGAGTCGGGGCCGTCGCCCGCGAACACCCCGGGCTCGCCGCGGTGGAAGGACATCGCGTACGTCTTGCCGCCGCGGTCGACCTCGACGTCGAGACGCTCGGACAGCGCGTTGACCACGGACGCGCCGACACCGTGCAGACCGCCGGAGGCCGCGTACGAGCCGCCGCCGAACTTGCCGCCGGCGTGCAGCTTCGTGAAGACGACCTCGACGCCCGTGAGACCGGTGCGCGGTTCGACGTCGACGGGGATGCCACGCGCTCGGTCCCGCACCTCGACACTGCCGTCGCGGTACAGCAGGACGTCGATGCGCGTCCCGTGCCCGGCGAGGGCTTCGTCGACGGAGTTGTCGATGATCTCCCACAGGCAGTGCATGAGGCCCCGGGAGTCCGTGGAGCCGATGTACATGCCCGGGCGCTTGCGCACCGCTTCGAGTCCTTCGAGGACCTGGAGATGATGGGCGGAATACTCGGACGTCACGATCTCTCAGCGTAATCGGGGGCTCCGACATCGGCTTGCAGACACACAGCGAGGTCGGGTCACCGTACGCGCACAGCGAAATGTGATCAAGCCGCGGCATAGGGGAAACATCCGCGTGGTTGTATATGGAGACTCGCCCACGATCACCCGAGGAGGGCACCCGACATGACCACCACGACTGCACCCGACGCGTCCGCCGTCCTCGATCAGCGCCTCACGGCCGCGGATCGCTGCGACTCCTGCGGCGCGCAGGCCTACATCGCCGCCGAGGTCAACGGCAGCGAACTCCTCTTCTGCGCCCACCACGGACGCAAGTACGAAGAGAAGCTCCGCAGCATCGCCACCTCCTGGCATGACGAGACCGCGCGTCTCACCGCCGGCGACTGACCGACTTCCTCCGAACGGGCTCCGCGCCGCTCTCATCGAGCGGAACGGGGCCCGTTCGACGTATACCGGCGGGGCATGGCCGGTGAGACGCGCAGCGCGATCTCCTCGCCGATCGTGTCGATGAGTTCGGCCAGATCCGTCGCGGATGCCACTCCCCCGCGCCCGAACACGATCACGTCGTCGCCGACGGTGGCATCCGCCCATCCCTCGACGAGCGTGAAGTTCGGCCCGATGCGCTGCACGAGGCGCGGACCCGCCGGGGTCGCCACGGAGAAACGCCCCTCGAGCGCGGACGGCAGCCCGTGCAGGCTGCCCAGGTCGAGACGCACGGCGTCGCCCTCGAGCGCGGAGACCGAGGCGATCAGCGACGAGATGGGCTCGATTCCGAGCTCCGCCTCGCCCGGACCTCCCGCGGGACGGATGCCATACGAGAACGCTCCGACCCGCACGAGGTCCTCGCGGAACGGCTCGCGCGCGAACCCGGCGGCGCTGGCGGCGAGGTGCGAGAACCGCGGCGTGAGTCCCGCCTCGACGGCCGCAGCACGCGCGGCGAGGAAGAGGGCGCGGGCGTCGTCGTCGTCGGCATCCGAGGCTTCCGAGATGTGCGACCACACGCCCTCGAAGGTCGCGCGGTCATCGCCGACGAGACGCGAGAGGCTCTCCAGCGCCGCGCCCCACCGCTCGGGACGGATGCCGTTGCGGTGCAGGCCCGTGTCGATCTTGAGGTGGACGCGCGCCGGCGTGGGGAGGTCGGGAAGCGCCGCGAGGTCGGCGAGCAGTGCTTCGTCGCCGATGCCGAGGTCGAGATCCGCCGCGACTCCCGCGGCGAGGTCGTCGGCGCCGCCGAGGAGCCAGACGAAGATGCGCGCGTCGGGCCCGGTCATCTCGCGCACGGCGCGGCCGGTCTCGACGTCGAACGCGCCGATCCACGTGACGCCCTCGGCCGTGGCCCGGCGGATGATCGCCTCGAGACCGTGCGCGTAGGCGTCGTCCTTCACGACGAGCATGTGCTGCGCGGGGGCGACCGCCTCCCGCACGCGCGCGAGGTTGCGGGCGAAGGCGTCGAGATCGACGCGGTACTCGGCGCTCACGCGACCACCGTCCGCACAGCCCGTGCCCCGACGGCGGCGACGATTTCGCCGGCGTTCCAGCCCGTGGCATCCGTCCAGTCGCTCAGCGACGGGTGCCCGGCGTCGGGATCCCCGAAGAACACCGCGTCCGTGCCCCATTCTGGCCGGGCGTCGGTGACGTCGACGACGCACACGTCCATCGCGACGCGCCCCACGATGCGGTGCCGGCGCCCGGCGATCACGACGTCGGCGACGTTTCCGAGCGACCGTACGACACCCTGGGCGTAGCCGCCCGTGACGAGGGCGACGGTCGTGTCGCTCGGCGCGCGGTGGATGTACCCGTACGAGACGCCCTCGCCCGCGAGGAGGGGCTTCGTCCCGAGCACGCGGCCGTGCAGCGACAGCACGGGCTTCGCACGCGGATCGCCGCCCGGCAGGCCGTACAGCGTCGCCGCGTCGACCGCACCGGGGTCGATGTCGAGCGCCGAGAGAATGGATGCCACCCACTCCGCGCCGTGTCCCCAGGCGTCGACCGCGAGGGCGTCGCCTTCCCCGGTCTGGGCGGCGGCGAGGAGCGCATTCCCGCGCAAGTTGCCTTCAGACAGGCGGGCCACCGGAGCCACTCCCCCGGCGTCGGCGCGGACGGGGAGCGTGGAGGTCACGCCATCTAGACTATCCGGGTCCCCCGTCGCCGACCCCGGAGCCTCAATGCCTCAGCAGGGTTTCTCCCTCGTCCCCCGCCTGCGCTACCTCGCCGGACGTGCCCGCCGCATCGACGTCGGGTCGGTCATCGAGCGTGCGAAGGAGGCGTCGGAGCAGCACGGCAAGGCGCTGCCGCTCGTCGTCGCCGACATGCTGTACCAGGCGGGCGTGAAGAACGTCGGCTTCCAGGACTACATCGACTACGACTTCGCGATCCTGAGCCCGGCTGAGCGCGCGACGTACATGACGCACCCCGTGTCGAACCAGATCTCGCAGAAGTTCGACCACCCCGACTACCGCTACATCTTCCAGGACAAGGTCGAGTTCGACCGCCGCTTCAGCGAGTTCCTGCGCCGCGAGTGGATGGTCGTCGACGAGACGAACGCCGACGAGCTGCGCGCCTTCACCGAGCGTCTCGGCACGATCGTGACCAAGGAGCCGGTGGGGCAGGCCGGCACCGGCGTGCACCGCTATCACGCGGCCGAGGTCGACGACTGGACGGCGTTCCACCGGGGTCTGCTCGAGCGCGGCGAGATCCTCGTGGAAGAGGTCATCCGCCAGCACGACGACCTCGCCGCGGTCTGCCCCGGCACCGTCAACACCACGCGCGTCACGGCGTTCTTCGACGGCCGGAAGACTCACATCCTCGCCATGGCGCAGAAGTTCGGCCGCGGCGCGGTCAGCGACCAGATGACCTTCGGCGGCTTCTACACGATGCTCGACGAGAACGGGCACGCCCTCGGCGCCGGATACGACTCGCACGGCCACGTGCACGAGTTCCACCCCGACTCGGGCGTGCGGATCGGCGACTTCCAGCTGCCGTTCGTCGACGAGGTGAAGGCGTTCGTCGACCGCGTCGCCCGCGTCGTCCCGCAGGTGCAGTACGTCGGCTGGGACATCGTCGTCGGCCCCGACGGCCCCGTGCTCGTCGAGGGCAACTGGGGTGCCGGCGTGTACGAGAACAAGCCCAGCGTCACCGGCATCCGCACCGGTCACAAGCCGCGTTCCCGCGCCGCGATCGGATTCTGAGCCCGGATGCCGAGAAGGCCCGCCCCCGTGGGGCGCACAACTCCTGCATACCCGCGCGTGGAAGCCGGTCGGCGTGGCTGCGGAGGGACTCTGCATGAGTTGTGCGGTTTCGGGCGGCAGCCGTGCGGGGTGTCTCGGCGCCGTCCTCGGGCTCGGCCGTATCGGGCGCTGCGGCGGGGTTCGGGCGCAAGTCCTGCATGCCTGCGTCAGGGCGCCACTCCGAGCGGCGGCCGACTGATTCCGCCGGAGTTGTGAGCGCCCCGGATGCCGAGAAGGCCCGCCCCCGATGAGGGAGCGGGCCTTTCGCGTGAGAGGTGTCAGGCGGGGCGGACGATGCCGAGCGGCGTGGACTCGTGTCCCTGGCCGAGCGGGTTGTCCTTGAGGATCGCGACGAGACGCTTCTCGCCGGCCTTGTCGAGCGTCGACCCGAGGATGTTGCCACCCAGGTCGTTGATGTCGACGACGGCCACGTCGAGGTCGATGCCGAGCAGCGCCTTGAGACGGGCGGCCACTTCGCGCGGACGCTCGGGTCCGAGCACGACGGCCTGGTTGTACGGCGGGATCGTGCCCTTGGTCGGGCCGTCGATCGCGCGCGCCTTGTCGCCCGCGATGCGGTAGAAGTCGCCCTTGCGTCCGAACGTCTTGGTCACGGCCGAGACGGCTGCGGCGAAGAGGATGCGGGGCGTCCCGCACTCGCGCAAGGCCATCTCCATCGTCTCGGGCATGCCGAGGCCGATGCCGTACGGCGTCCGGGTGACGTACTTCGACAGGAACAGCGCGAGCTTGCGGGGCTTGATGCTGTCCAGCTTGAACGAGCGGCCCTGCGTGATCGCGACGATCTTCTCGGTGACGAACAGCAGGTCGCCCGGCTGCACGGCATCCTTCGCGTACTCGAGGATGAAAGCGTCGAGGTCGTCGCCCGGCATGACGACCCGCGTGCGGATCGGGATGCGGGCGAACGTCGTGCCCTCGACGGTGCGGGTCAGCGCCTTCCCGGCGTTGGCTTCGGCGCTCATTCGAGGTAGTCCCGCAGCGACTGCGACCGGCTGGGGTGCCGGAGCTTGGCCATCGTCTTCGACTCGATCTGGCGGATGCGCTCACGCGTCACGCCGAACGTGTCACCGATCTGGTCGAGCGTCTTGGGCTGCCCGTCGCCGAGGCCGAAGCGCATACGGATGACACCCGCTTCGCGCTCGCTGAGCGAGTCGAGGAGCGACTCGAGCTGGCGCTGGAGCATCGTGAAGCCGACCGCGTCGGCCGGGACGACCGCCTCGGTGTCTTCGATCAGGTCGCCGAACTCGCTGTCGCCGTCCTCGCCGAGCGGGGTGTGCAGCGAGATGGGCTCGCGGCCGTACTTCTGCACCTCGATGACCTTCTCGGGGGTCATGTCGAGTTCGCGGCTCAGCTCCTCGGGCGTGGGTTCGCGACCGAGGTCCTGGAGCATCTGGCGCTGGACGCGCGCGAGCTTGTTGATGACCTCGACCATGTGCACCGGGATGCGGATGGTACGGGCCTGGTCGGCCATGGCACGCGTGATCGCCTGACGGATCCACCACGTGGCGTACGTCGAGAACTTGAAGCCCTTGGTGTAGTCGAACTTCTCGACCGCACGGATGAGGCCCAGGTTGCCCTCCTGGATGAGGTCGAGGAACTGCATGCCGCGACCGGTGTAACGCTTGGCGAGCGAGACGACCAGGCGGAGGTTCGCGCCGAGGAGGTGGCTCTTCGCGCGCTGGCCGTCACGGGCGACCCACTGCAGGTCGAGGCCGAGCTGGCTCGTCTTCTCGGCCGGCGACATGTTCGAGAGCTTCTCTTCGGCGAAGAGACCCGCCTCGATGCGCATCGCGAGTTCGACCTCTTCGGCCGCGTTGAGGAGCGGGACCTTACCGATCTGCTTCAGGTAGTCCTTGACGGGGTCGGCGGTCGCGCCGGTGATCTGCGCGGAGTAGACGGGGACGTCGTCCTCGTCGCTCGACGAGATGACGATCGCGCCGGTCGGGAGCGCCTCGGTGGCCGCCGCGGGCTTCTCCTCGTCGTCCTCGTCGTCGTCGCTGTCGTCCGACTTCTTGGCCGCGGGCTTCGCCGCGTCGTCGGTGTCGCTGTCGTCGTCGTCGGAGTCGTCCGCGACTTCGAGGTCTTCGTCGAGGTCTTCCTCGATCTCGTCCTCTTCGATGTCGTCGTCGGCCTTCGCCTTGGACTTCGCCTTGGCGGGCGTCGCCTTGGCCTTGGCGGGGGCCTTCTTGGCCGCGGTCTTCTTCGACGCGGTCGTGGTCTCCTCCGCGGTGTCGAGGTCGGTGTCCTTCTCACTGCGGGAGCGGGTCTGGGTGTTCGTGCCTGCCACGTTTCGCCTTTCACCGGGAACGTACGTTGCACGGCCGCCGGTCGTTCTCGGACACTAGTAAGACCCTTGTCAAGTCCGATCCGGTGGAGCGGGCTCCAGGTTCGGCCGACAATGGGTCAGGTTCTTCATTGTCTCACATCCCCGGCGCGGGACTTGACGCGCACCGGGCATCTGTGCGTATACAACCGTTCACGGCCGCGATGTATTCCTGTGCGGCGTTGTCGCGGGCGGGCGCGTCCGCGCCGAGCCCGGCTTTCGCGGCCGTGCGTGCGTGGCTGTCAGCCGAGGCGCCCGCGGCGGTCGTCGTCGCCGGGACGGTTGGCGAGGAACCGCTCGAGCTCGGCCGCGAGCTCGTCGGCGCTCGGCAGGTCGCCCGTGTGGATGATCGGGGTCGCCTGGGTGGAGCCGGCCATGTAGGCGTCGTAACGCTCCTCGAGTCCCTGCAGCATGCGGGTCAGCTCGTCGCTGCCCTCCACCTGTTCGGTGACCTTGACGAGGAACTCGCGGTTCTCTTCCCTCAGGACCTCACCCGAGAAGACGAGTCCCGTCGCAACGGTGAGGCTGTCGAGCGCGGCCAGCGCCGCCGCGGGGTACTCCGTGTCGCCGAGGTAGTGCGGGACGAGCAGGGCGAAGCCGGCGACCTTGGCCCCGGCCTCGGCGAAGCGGTACTCGAGCAGGTGCCCGGCGGTCGAGGGGATGTGCGTGTGCGGACGCCACACCGAGTGGGCTTCCGCGAGGTCGCTCCGCGTTCCGCTCACGGTGGTGCCGATCGGACGGGTGTGGGGCACGGGCATGGGGATCGCGTGCACCCACGTCACGGACGACACCTGAAGGCCCGCGCTGATCTCCAGGACGCTCTCGGCGAACGCCTCCCAGAGGAAGTCGGGTTCGTAGCCGGCGAGCAGCAGGAACGGCTGGCCCAGCGAATCGTGGGCGAGCGACAGTTCGAGGCGCGGGGGGCGATAGTCCGTGAGGTGGTCTTCGACGAACGTGATGAGCGGTCGCCGCGCGCGGTAGTCGAGCAGCGTGTCGTTGTCGAAGACGACGACGGGGTTCGGCTCGAGATCGTCGCGGAAGTACTCGACGAGGCGGGTGACGGCTCCGCCCGCATCGGTGAAGCCCGTGAGCGCGATGACCAGCGGCAGCCCCGACGGCACCGGCGGCGCGGCGGGTGCGCGGTCGTACAGCGGTGCGGGATAGGCCATGTCTCCACTCTACGAGCCGGGTCGGACACCTCGGCGACGGTGCGTCCCGCTGCTAGCGAACAGCCGCGAACCTAGGATGGAACCCATGCCGTATCCCTCCGTCACGCACACCGATGTCCCCGTCCTCGAGTCCGGCGCCGATGCGATCCTCCTCGTGGTCCCCAAGGCGAACGGCTCCGCGACAGATCCCGAGGGCTGGGACGGTCTCAGTGCATCGCTGACCTCGGTCGGCTTCACGGGTGGGCCGGGATCCTTCCAGCGCGTGCACGTGCCCGGCGTGACGGTTCCCGTCGCCGTGGTCGGTGCCGGATCCGACCCGGGTGCCGCTGCTGTCCGCGACGCGGTCGGAACGGCCCTGCGTCAGCTCACGGGGTTCGAGCACGTCGCCGTCCAGTCGCTCGTCGACGTCCCGTGGGCGTCGCTGGCCGAGGGCGCGGCGCTCGGTGGATACCGTTTCGCCGGCTACTAGACCGAGGCCCCCAAAGAGCGCGCGTTCCGCGTGTTCGTGTACCCGCCGGACGCCCCCACCGAGGCCGAGCAGACCGCCG
>NZ_BADA01000169.1 GCF_000333395.1 Microbacterium sp. B19 | reverse complement strand
AGCCGCAGGTGGCCGGCCACGTCCTCGCCGGCGTGACCGGCGGCGCCATCGATGCGCGCCACCATGCCATACATCTCGCGCGCCACGGCATAGATTTCCTCCCCCAGCGGCGTGAGGCGGAATTCCCCGTGACGGCGATGCAGCAGTATCCCGCCCACGGCTTCCTCCAGGCGCCGCAGCGCCTGGCTGACTGCGGGCTGGCTCAGGCACAGGGTGCTGGCAGCACGGCCGACACCGCGCTCCTGGACCACGAACATGAAGGTTCGTAACAGGTTCCAGTCCATGCGTTCCGAGGAGAGCGGCGACAGGGGCGGGCGAGGACTGGCGGAGGAGTCGGGGCGCATGATTGGCGATATGAAGGTTTCTTTCAGCAAGGCTCCAGTCCGGCAAAGAAGCGCTCGGCATTGGCCTGCAATCCGGCAATATGGTACCCGCCTTCCTGCACCACCAGGGTGGGTAGCCCGAGCGCCGCGACTTCACGCCCCAGCCGCTCGAAGCCGGCCGTGCTCACGCCCACTACCGATTGCGGGTCGTCTTCGAAGATGTCGAATCCCAGGCTCAACACCAGTACCTCGGGCTGGTACAGCGTGATGGCGCGACAGGCCTGGGCCAGGCGCTCGAAGAACACCGCCTCCGGCGCGCCGTGCGGCATGGGCAGGTTCAGGTTGTAGCCATGGCCTTCACCGCTGCCACGTTCGTCTTCGAAGCCGGCCACAACTGGATAGAAATTTTCCGGGTCGCCATGGATGGAGACATACATCACGTCGCGCCGGGTATAAAAGATTTCCTGGATGCCCTGGCCGTGGTGCATGTCGGTATCGAGCACCAGCACCCGAGAATAGCGTTCGCTCAGCATCTGCGCGGCGATGGCTGCATTGTTGAGATAGCAGAAGCCGCCGGCCGCGTCGCGCCTTGCATGATGGCCAGGCGGGCGGCACAGGGCATAGGCGCGCGGCTGTCCATCCAGCAGTGCCTGGGCACCGGCAATGGCGCACTGGGCCGACCAGTAGGCCGAGTGCCAGGTCTGCGGCCCCACCGGGCAACTACCATCGGCGAGATAACGCGCCGCCTTGGCCAATACCCCGCGCAGGGCATTGGGTTGACGCACGAAGATGTTGGATATCACTTCCGGCCCCCAGTCCTCGGGCAAGGCCATCCACTGCGCATGGGCCTCCTGCAGGAATTGCAGGTAATCCAGCGCGTGCACTGCGCCAATGGCTGCGGCTCCGGTATCAGGCGGCGGCTGTACCTCGAAGCCCAGGCGCGTGGCCAGCGCCGCCAGTTGGTCCAGGCGCTCCGGGACTTCCTGCGGCACGCGCATCTTGCCGCGCGAATAGTAGCTTTGCGGATGATGCAGTTTCTGCTCGGGGTGGTAAAAGGTTTTCATCAACCCTCCTGTGCGGCCATGCCGTGCTGCAACGAGACCTGGCGCTGGCGGCCCAGGCGCGCCACGCACAGCATCGACAGCAGCGAAAGGCCCGAGAACAGCAAGGCCAAGGGCCACCAGTGGCCCTGGAATTTTTCCGCCAGCACCGTGCCCAGCAAGGGAGTTAGACCACCGAAGAGGGCGCC
>NZ_BADA01000170.1 GCF_000333395.1 Microbacterium sp. B19 | reverse complement strand
AGGCGGCGGGGGTCGTCGTGCCGGGCGTCACGACACGGCGCCGCTCCTTCCTCGTCGACGATCCGCCGCCGGTGCGCACGGGACTCGCGGTCGACCTGTACATCGACAGCTCCGGATCGATGCCGAGCCCGCGGTATGGCTCGCCCGCCGTGCTCGCGGGCACGATCCTCGCGCTGTCGGTGCTCCGCGGCGGAGGCCGCGTGCGGGTGACGAGCTTCTCCGGTCCCGGGCAGGTCGCGGGGGCCGAGGACTTCACCCGCGACCCCACGCGCGTCGTCACCGAGCTGGCCTTCTCCTACCGCGGCGGGACCACCTTCCCCCTCGACCTCCTGGAGCGTCGCTACGCGGGGCTGTCGACCCCGGATGCCACCGACCGCCGCCACCTCGTCGTGCTCTCGGACGACGGGCTCACGTCGCTCTTCGGCGACGGCGATCCCGACCGCGCCGACGTCGCGGCGCGCGTGCGCACGACCCTCACGACGGCGACGCTCGTCGTGCTCGACGGGCAGCACCGGGTCGCGGAGCTCGCCCGCGCGGCCGGCTACGACGTGCTCTACATCGAGCGCATGGACGACGCCCCGGCGGTCTGCGCGCGACTGGCGGAGGTGCTGGGTGGCTGAGTCCGACGACCTGCTGCGGGCCTGGGCGGCGCTCGCCCCGACCGAGGATGCCGCGTGGGCGGCCGCGCGCCCCGGTCCCTCGGTCGACGAGATCGGCGCCCGGCTGTCGAGCGTGCCGCGGCCGTTCCTCGACGAGGGCGTGTCGGTGGCCGCGCTCGCGGGAGACGTCGCCGGGCGCGCACCGGCCGCGGTCGCCCACGCCGAGGATCCGCGCGTGCGTCTCGCCGCGGCCATCGGGCTGTGGGTGCTCGCGAGCGAGGACCTCGTCGCCCCGTTCGACCCGCCCCTGTCCACGGGCATCGCTCTCCGCGCCGTCGACGCCCTCGCGCTTCGCCTGGCCGCGGTCACCGACCCGCTCGACTGGCTCTCCGACGCTGAACGCCGCGAGGAAGCGGCCCGCACCTTCCTCCTCTGGGCGGGGTTCCTCCCCGCCGGGGAGGACGCCGAGACCGCGCGGGCCCTGCTCGACGCGCGCGACTCCCTCCGCCGGAGCGCGGCGCTCGCCGACGCGTACGCCGCCCACCGGCACCGCGAGGAGATCGCGCGCCGCCTCGCCGAGGCGCGGTCGCGCGAGGCCTCGGCGAGGTACTCCAGTGAGTGACCCGGACGACCCGCTCGCGCTCGGCGAGTACGCACCAGGGTCGTCGGCGGTCCTCACCGACGCGGAACGCTGGCCGACCCTGGATGCCGCCGGCGCACGGCGTCTCGAGCGGTGGCGGACACATCCCGCCGCCCCGCGGTGGGTGCACGCGACGGGCGACCGGCTCGACGCCGCCGCCGTGGCCCGCACGCGCGACCCCCTCCCGCTCGACGGCTGGCTCGAGGCGCACCTCGACACCGCGCGGCGACTGCCGTTCTATCGCGGCCGGGGGAGCCTGGCATCCCTGTCCGACTTCCCGACCGTCTCGCGCGCCGATCTCGTCGCCGACGTCTCGGCCTTCGTGCCCCTGGACGCCGACCTGGATCGGATGCTGCACGGCACGAGTTCGGGGTCGACCGGGGCGGCGCTGGTGATCCCGGACGACGTCGAGGAGGTCGCGCGGGGTTTCCACTCGCTGGTGCGTCTCGCGCGCGAGGCCGGGGCCGAGTGGCATCCGGACGGCGAACGCCTCGCGCTCATGTGGGTGCTGCAGCAGAGACAGGCGTTCACGTACGTCTCGATCGTGAGCGGCTTCGCGCAGCGCGCGATGGCCCGCGTGAATCTGGATGCCGGGGCGTGGCGGGAGGCGTCCCACCGGCGGACGTTCCTCCGCGATGCCGATCCGCAGGTGATCTCGGGGAACCCCACGAGCCTCGCCGAGCTGCTCGACGACGACCTGCGGGATGTCGTCCGGCCGCTCGCGCTCTTCTCCGGCGCGATGGAGCTGTCGGCTCCGCTCCGCGCCGCGTTGGAGGCCGCGTTCGCGTGCCCGGTGATCGACGTGTACGGCCTGCACGAGACGCGTCCGATCGCCGCGCGCACCGACGACGGGCCCTTCCACGTCCTCGACCGGCGCGTGCTCGTCGAGGTGCTCGATCCCGCCGGGCGGCCGGTACCGGAGGGCGAGCGCGGCGAGATCACGGTCACCGCGGGCGAGAACCCGCTCCTTCCGCTCGTCCGCTACCGGACGGGCGACGTCGGGCGGCTCGTCACGCTGCCCGATGGCGGGGTCGGGATCGCCGACCTCGAGGGGCGCGAGCACGTCGATTTCGTCGCGGCGTCCGGCACACGCGTGCCCTCGGTCGACCTGACGCAGCAGCTGCAGAGCCACGGGGCCCTGGGATGGACGGTGGAGCAGGGCTCCGACGGGAGCCTCGCCGTGCGGATCGCCGGAGGGGATGCCGAGGCGATCGCCCATACGCTCACGGCGACGCTCGGTCAGCCGCTGAAGCTCGAGCGGGTCGAGCGTCTCGTCGAACTGGGGGAGGGCAAGCCGCGCCGCTTCCGGTCCGCGGCGTCCTGATCCACCGCGGCACCGGACTCATACGAATGCGGCGAGGGCCTCGTCCACGGCGGCCCGGTCGGTGCCGGCGGCGCTGTTGTCGAACAGGACGTGGTGGGCGCCGCGCCAGCGGCAGTCGGCCGCCTGCGCCGTCGCCCAGAACTCGTCCCAGTGAGCAAGCTTCCACGCGTCGCGGCCGTAGCCGCGCGAGCCGACCCGCTCGCGCACGAGGCCGCCGTCGACGGTGACGTGCACCACCACGATCGTCAGGTCGGTCGGCCACGCGTGCGCGGCGGCGGCCCGTTCGAGGTAGTCCGCTTCGGGGAAATAGCGCACGAACGGGGCGTCGAGGACGACGTCGTTGCCCAGGCGCAGGTTGTCCCCGGCGAGTCGCAGCAGCGTCGCGTACTCCAGGCCCATCACGACGTCCTGGTAGTACGGGTTGTTGTCGCGTTCGTTCTTGTCGCTGCCGGCGGCTTCGAGGAGCGCCTCCGTGAAGGCGGTGGCGACGGAGTCCTTGTCGAGGTAGGCGGCGCGGATGCGGCGGGCGATCATCGTGCTCACCGTGGACTTGCCGCTGCCGGCGGGTCCGATCACGAAGAAGAGTCGTGCGGTCATGAGTGCTCCCGGGGAGGGGAGGACGCGTGGAACGCCCTCCCCTCGATGATCAGGATGCCGCGATCGAGCGGTCCTTGACGAACAGGCCGTACGAGAGGGCTCCGACCAGCAGCAGGATTCCGCCGATGAGGAACACCGTCGTGTAGTTGCCTCCCGTGGAGGCGAGGATCGCGCCGGTGACGACGGGGGCCACGGCCGCTCCGATGAAGCCACCGAAGTTCTGGATGGCGCCGAGCGACGCGACCTGGTTCGACGGGGCGACGTCGGAGGCGAGGGTCCAGAGGCAGCCGATCGGCACCTGCGAGGCGAAGTAGCCGAGGGAGAGCAGGACGACGGCGAGCGGCGTGCTGTCGACGTACGCGACCGGGAGCACGGCGGCGGCCGCGAGGATCGCCCCACCCACGATCGGGATCTTGCGGGCGCGGACGGTGTTCAGGCCCCGGCGGACGAGGCGGTTGGAAAGCCATCCGCCGAAGATCACGCCGACGATGCCGCACAGGAAGGGGAGCGACGCGAGCCATCCGCTCTGGGACAGGCTGAAGCCGCGGGCGGTCTGGAGGTAGCTGGGGAGCCACGTGAGGTACACCCAGACCGTGTAGAAGATGCCGAACGCGCCGATCACCATGAACCAGGTGTTGGCCTGCCGCAGGAGCCGGCCCCAGCCCACCTTCTCGGCCGTCGCCGCCACGCGCGCCTCGGCCTCGGCGCCCTTGATGAGCGCCTGCTCCTTGAGCGTCGGGTCGCGGTAGATGCGCAGCCAGACGAGGGCGACGACGATGCCGAAGGCGCCGACGATGATGAACATCCCTCGCCAGCTCATGGTGAGGAGGAGGAACGTCAGGAGGGGTGGGGCGATCGCGTTGGCGATCTGCGAACCCGTGTTGACGAGCGAGACCGGGAGCGCGCGCTCGGACTTGTTGAACCAGCGCTCGTTGACCTTCAGCGCAGAGGTGAAGAACGGCGACTCGGCGATGCCGAGGGCGACGCGGCAGGCGTACAGCAGGCCGAACGAGTTCGCGGCGGCGGTCACGATCGACACGAGCGACCACGCGCCGGCAGCGAAGGCGAACATCTTCTTCGGACCGAACCGGTCCACGAGGTAGCCGGCCGGGAGATTGGCGATGGCGTAGGGCCACGAGAATGCCGAGAGGAGCAGGCCCATCGCGAGCGGGTCGAGACCGAACTCGCCCGCGATCGTGGTGTTCGCCACGCTCAGCGTCGATCTGTCGAGGTAGTTCACCACCCCGCCGAGAATGAGGAAGCCCACCAGGAACCAGCGGATCCTGACCGTCTTCTTCTCATCGCGTGTGAGCACCGGTGCTTCCACCGTCGTCTCGCTCATGGTCCACTCCTTCGTGTTCGGGTGACGGCGGACGTCATGGTCCGCCGCGGGGGTCAGTGCGGCGTGCGGGCGCTCGCCACGGCGGCGAGGAAGTCCGCCGCTGCTCGGGTGACATCGGTCATGTCGCCGGTCGTGCGCGCGGCCTTGGTGATCGCGCTTCCCACGCCGACGGCGAGGGCTCCGGCGTCGAACCAGCGGCCGACGTTCTCGCGCGTGGCGCCGCCGGCGGGCAGGATCGGGGCCTGCGCGAGGGGCGCCATGACCGTGCGCAGGTAGTCGGGTCCGGCGATCTCGGTGGGGAAGAGCTTGACGATGTCGGCTCCGGCCTCCATCGTCGCCACGATCTCGGACGGTGTGAACGCGCCACTGATCGTGAGCGCCTGGTAGCGGTTGGCGGCCCGGATCATGTCGGGGTTGAGGTTCGGGCTGACGAGCATGCGTGCGCCCGCCTGGACGGATGCCACGGCCATCTCGGCATCCAGCACGGTCCCCACTCCGACCGCCACGGGTTCGCCGGCGAACTCGTCGGCGAGCGTGCGGACCACCTCGAGCGCCCGCGGCACGGAGAGGGTGATCTCGAGGGCGCGGATGCCGCCGGCGACGGCGGCGCGCGACACGGCGAGCGCCTCCTCGGGGTCGTCGAGGCGAACGATGAGGACGACGCCGGTGTCGACGACGGCCGAGAGGACTTCATGCTTCTTTAACATCGTGGCACACAGTATCACGTAAGTTCACAGAATAGAACATGGCGTCTCAGTCCCGCACACCCGTAGGCTCGAACCGATGACCACGTCACCGCCTCTCATTCCCGAACAACGCCAGCGCGAACTCATGCGACTGCTGCGAGGCTCGGGTGCGCTCAGCATCCGCCATCTCGCGTCGCTGCTCGGTGTCTCCCACATGACGGTGCGCCGCGACATCGCCGTCCTCGAGGAGGAGGGCCTGGTCGACGCCGTCCAGGGCGGGGTGCGGTTGCGCGAACGCGTCGGCGTCGAGCCTCCCCGCGAACGCGGGTCACGCGCGGTGCTCGAGCTCCCGCGGAAGGAGGCGGTGGCCCGGCGCGCCGCCGACCTCGTCAGCGATGGGATGACGCTGTTCATCGACGCGGGCACGACGTGTCAGGCGATCGTGCCGCACCTGACTTCGCGTCGGGGGCTGACGGTCGTCACCAACGACTTCTTCACGGTGTCCTCGCTCTTCGCGCACCCGTCGATCGAGGTCATCCACACGGGAGGGGTCGTGGATGCCGCGAGCGGCTCGTCCAGCGGAGCGCTCGCGGCCGCGACCGTGGCGGCGATGACCCTCGACCTCGCTCTTCTCAGCACCGGCACGTGGGACGTCGCGCACGGCCTCACCACGCCCGAACTCGACAAGGTCGTACTCAAGCGCGCGGTGATGGATGCCAGCGGGTCGTGCGCGCTCGTCGCGGACAGCACGAAGTACGGCACGGCAGAGCGGTTCCGAGTCGTCCCGCTCGATGCGCTCGACGTGATCGTGAGCGACCGCGGCCTCCCCGACGGCGTCGCGGACGCGATCGCAGAACTGGGCGTCGAGCTGTGGACCGCCGACGACTGAGTCCGGACACGAACGAAGGGCCGGGGCGCCACGGCCCCGGCCCTTCGTGTCGGTGGGTCAGTCGACGTACTTCGCGTACGCCGGCAGAGTGAGGAACGCGGGGAACTCCTCGCGCAGCGCCACCTCGCGGAACACCTCGGCGGCGTCGTCGAAACGGTCGCCCTCGAAGCGGGTCGCCTCGGCGAGCACGTCGCCGAGCAGCCCCTCGACGTACTCGCGCGTGATGCGCGTGCCGTCGGCGGTGGAGCGGTCCTGGTGGATCCACTGCCAGATCTGCGAGCGGGAGATCTCGGCGGTCGCGGCGTCCTCCATGAGGTCGTCGATCGCGACGGCCCCGAGGCCGCGCAGCCACGCCTCGATGTAGCGGATCGCCACCGAGACGTTCCCGCGCACTCCGCCGGCGGTGATCGGGAGACCGATCCGCAGGTCGAGCAGCTGCTCGGGGCGCACCTCGACGTCCTCGCGCAGCCGGTCGATCTGGTTCTCGCGGTCGCCGAGCACGGCGTCGAACTCCGCGCGGGCCACCGGGATCAGGTCGGGGTGGGCCACCCACGTGCCGTCGAAGCCGTCACCGGCCTCGCGTCGCTTGTCGGCGGCGACCTTCTCGAACGCGGCCTCGGTCACCTCGGGCTTGCGGCGGTTGGGGATGAAGGCGCTCATGCCGCCGATCGCGTACGCGCCGCGCTTGTGGCACGTGCGCACGAGCAGTTCGGTGTAGGCCCGCATGAACGGCACGGTCATCGTGACCTCGCTCCGGTCGGGGAGCACGAATCGCGCCCCGCGCCCGCGGTAGGTCTTGATGATCGAGAAGATGTAGTCCCAGCGGCCGGCGTTGAGACCCGCGCAGTGGTCGCGGAGGGCGAAGAGGATCTCCTCCATCTCGAAGGCCGCGGGGAGCGTCTCGATGAGCACCGTGGCACGGATCGTGCCGTGCGGGAGGCCGAGGCGCTCTTCGGTGAACGAGAACACGTCGTCCCACAGTCGCGCCTCGTCGGCGGACTCGATCTTCGGCAGGTAGAAGTACGGCCCGCGCCCCGCCGCGATGAGCGCGTGCGCGTTGTGGAAGACGTACAGCCCGTAGTCCACGAGAGAACCGGATGCCGGCAGCTCGCGGCCCGCGCGATCGATGACGGTGATGTGCTTCTCGGGCAGGTGCCAGCCGCGGGGGCGCATCACGATCGTGGGCGTGCGCTCGGCGGTGACGCGGTACTCCTTGCCCTCGGGGCTGGTGTAGCTCAGCTGCCCGCGGATCGCGTCGAACAGCGAGAGCTGGCCGCCGATGACGTTGCGCCACGTGGGGGAGGTGGCATCCTCCTGGTCGGCCAGCCACACTCGCGCGCCGGAGTTCAGCGCGTTGATCGTCATCTTCGGGTCGGTCGGACCCGTGATCTCGACGCGGCGGTCCTCGAGGCCGGGACCGGCGCCGGCCACACGCCATGACGGGTCTTCGCGGATGTGCGCCGTCTCGGACCGGAAGTGCGGGTCGTCGCCGTTGCCGATCTCGAAGCGTCCGCGCAGCCGCGCGGCGAGGCGGTCGTGACGGCGACGGCCGAAGCGGTCGTGCAGCTCGGTGAGGAAGGCGAGCGCGGCGGGGGTGAGGATCTCCCGGTCGCGGCCCTCGAGCGGACGCTCGATCCGCAGGTGCGGGGAGGGGGTGGATGCCGCGGCCTCGGGGCCGCGTCGGTCGGTGGTGGGCGGGGGTTCGATGAGGGTCATGATCGTGGCTTTCGTCCTGAGTCGGCGGGCGGCGCGTGGCGCCATCGGAGGCCGAGTGTCCAAGACACGCCGCATGCGGTACGGCAGATACGGCGTGTCTTGGACTTTGGAAAAGGGGATGTCAGTGGAACTGCGCGGTCTCGGTGGAGCCGGCGAGGGCGAGCGTGGCGCTGTCGGGGTTGAGCGCGGTCGAGACGACGTCGAAGTATCCGGTGCCCGCTTCGCGCTGGTGGCGCGTCGCGGTGTACCCGTTCGCTTCGGCGGCGAACTCGGCCTCCTGCAGCTCGACGTACGCGCTCATGGCGCGTTCGGCGTAGCCGCGGGCGAGGTCGAACATCGAGTGGTTCACGGCGTGGAAGCCCGCGAGGGTGATGAACTGGAACGCGTAGCCCATGGCGGCCAGGTCGGCCTGGAACGTGGCGATCTGCGCGTCGTCGAGGTGACGCTTCCAGTTGAAGCTCGGCGAGCAGTTGTAGGCGAGGAGCTTGCCCGGGTAGCGGGCGTGGATCGCCTCGGCGAAGGCGCGGGCGAGCTCGATGTCGGGTTCTCCCGTCTCGACCCAGATCAGGTCGGCGTACGGGGCGAACGCGAGGCCGCGTGAGATGACGGCATCCAGTCCCGGACGCACCCGGTAGAACCCTTCGCTGGTGCGCTCGCCGGTGAGGAACTCCGCGTCGCGGGGGTCGACGTCGCTCGTGAGCAGGTCGGCGGCGAGGGCGTCAGTGCGCGCGATGATCACGGTGGGAACGCCCGCGACGTCGGCCGCGAGCCGGGCGGCGTTGAGGGTCCGGATGTGCTGCTGCGTCGGCACGAGCACCTTGCCGCCGAGGTGGCCGCACTTCTTCTCGCTCGCGAGCTGGTCCTCCCAGTGGATGCCGGCGGCCCCCGCCTGGATGAGCGACTGGGCCAGTTCGTAGGCGTTGAGCGGGCCGCCGAAGCCGGCCTCCGCGTCGGCGACGATCGGCGCGAGCCAGTCCTGCGTGATCTCGCCCTCGGCGCGCTCGATCTGGTCCTGCCGGAGCAGCGCGTTGTTGATGCGGCGGACCACGGCGGGCACGGAGTTCGCCGGGTACAGGCTCTGGTCGGGGTAGGTCTGGCCCGCGAGGTTGCCGTCCGCGGCGACCTGCCAGCCGGAGAGGTAGATGGCCTTGAGTCCCGCGCGCACCTGCTGCACGGCCTGACCACCGGTGTAGGCACCGAGGGCCCGGATGTATTCCTCGGTGTGGAGGAGGTTCCAGAGGTTCTCCGCACCGCGGCGGGCGAGCGTGGACTCCTCGCGGACGCTGCCGCGGAGCCGGACGACGTCCTCGGCCGTGTAGGTGCGCTCGATGCCGTCCCACCGCGGGTCGTTCTCCCACGCGGCGCGGATCTCATCGGCGGTCTCGGTCTGGTCGCCGGGGCGCAGGGGCGGCTGGGCGGGGGTGGCCTGGATCGTCATGTCGTCCTCCTTCGGGTGCCGGGCATCGGTGCCCGTGGAGACCACTGTCGGCGAAGAATCACCGCTCCAACCAAGAAACCTGCTGTGAAGTTTGGCCGTTCTTCCGTTTTGGTGAGATCATCCCGACATGGACACCGGAGTCTCCCTCACCGCCCCTGCTGCGGCATCCGACGATGAGGGCGTGGACACGCTCACGATCGGCAAACGCATCCGGCAGCTGCGCACGGCGCGCGGTATGACGCTCGACGAACTCGCCGCCGCGGTCGGTCGCGCGCCCAGCCAGATGTCGATGATCGAGACCGGGCGCCGCGAGGCGAAGCTCACGCTCCTGCAGGCGATCGCCCGCGCGCTCGGCACGGGTCTGGACGCGCTCCTGGATGCCGAGCCCCTCGACGCGCGCGCCTCCCTCGAGGTCGCCGTCGAGCGCGCCATGCGCGGGTCGACGTTCCAGGCCCTCGGCATCACGCCGTTCCGCGTCGGAAAGACCGTGCCCGATGAGGCGCTCGCCGCGATGCTCGCGCTGCAGGCCGAGATCGAGCGCCTCCGCGACGAGCGGTCCGCCACCCCCGAGGAGGCGCGCCGGGCGAACGTCGCGCTCCGCCGCCTCATGCGCACGCAGGACAACCACTTCCCGGAGCTCGAGCGCACGGCATCCGAGATCCGCGCTGCCGTCGACCACCCGGACGGTCCGCTCACGCAGCGCGCCGCGAGCGACATCGCCGCGTACCTGGGCTTCTCGCTGCACTACGTGCCCGACCTGCCGCAGACCACGCGCAGCATCGCCGACGTGAAGAACGGCCGGCTCTACCTGTCGACGCGGGTGGCGAAGGGCGACCCTCGGGCGTCGGTGCTGCAGGCCCTGTCGAGCCGCATGCTCGGGCACACCGAGCCCAAGAGCTACGGCGAGTTCCTCCGCCAGCGCGTTGAGACGAACTACCTCACCGGTGCCCTCCTCATCCCCGAGGCGCACGCGGTGGCCGCGCTCACGGAGGCCAAGGCCCGCCGCATCCTCAGCATCGAGGACCTCCGGGACACGTACTCGGTGTCGTACGAGACGGCCGCGCACCGTTTCACGAATCTCGCGACGGTGCATCTCGGCATCCCGGTGCACTTCCTGAAGGTGCACGAGTCGGGGACGATCACGAAGGCGTATGAGAACGACGACGTGAATTTCCCGACGGATCGGTTGGGGTCGATCGAGGGGCAGATGTGCTGCCGCCGCTGGACGAGCCGCGTCGTCTTCGACGAGGACGACCGCTTCAACCCCTACTACCAGTACACCGACACCGGCAACGGCACGTACTGGTGCACCGCCCGCGTCGAGCAGTCGAGCGAGGGCGCGCATTCGGTGAGCGTGGGCGTGCGGTTCGACGACACGAAGTGGTTCCGCGGGCGTGACACCCCCAACCGCGGTGTCTCTCGGCACGCGGTCGAGGTGTGCTGCCGCCGTCCGCCCGCCGACCTCGAGGCGTCGTGGCGCGACAACGCCTGGCCCAACGTCCGCACGCCGCGCACGCTGCTCGCGACGCTGCCGACGGGGGCGTTCCCCGGCGTCGACACGACCGAGGTGTACGAGTTCCTGGAGGCCCACGCCCCGAAGTGAGGGCCGGTGTCGCGCATCGAGATCGCACGATCCGGTCGAGCGCCCACGTTTCGGTCGCCCATTGCGTGGGCGCTCGGCTCGATCGTGAGCGCTCGGCGTGCGCGGGCGTGCTGGAGGCGACGGCGGTTGCGAAAAAACCTCACATCTGTAAGGTTTCTGGAACCGAGCTCCGTCCCCCCGGAGCGCTTTCGATGAGGAGAGCACGTCATGAAGCACACCCGCTTGGCATCCACCGCGATCGTGGGACTCGTCGTGGGCGGTCTCGTCGCCGCCGCGCCCGCGGCCGCCGCCCCGCCCGGACCGCCGCCGCACGCCGAGGCACCGGTCGGCGTCGGGAGCGGCCCCGGCGCGCGCGAACTGCTCCGCTACGCCCAGGACACCTGGACATCGATGGTCGCGATGGCGCACGCCGACACCGGACTCCCCGACGACAACATCGGGGGAGACCTGGATGCCACCACGGCATCCGGATACACCTCTCCGACGAACATCGGCGGCTATCTGTGGTCGACCGTGACCGCGCGCGACCTCGGCATCATCGGCGCCGACGAGGCCCGCGAGCGACTGACCGCGACCGTCTCGACCCTCGAGCACATGGAGCGCAACGACGGCAGCGGCATGTACTACAACTGGTACTCGCCCGCGACCGGCGCGAAGCTGGAGATCTCCCCGACGTCGGGCGATGTCATCCACCCGTTCCTCAGTACCGTCGACAACGGCTGGCTCGCCGCCGCCCTGAGGATCGTGCGCGAGGCCGAGCCCACGCTCGCCGACCGCGCCGACGCGTTGTACGAGTCGATGGATTTCTCGGCGTTCTTCGACGCCGCCGGCGCCCCCGGACTCCCCGCCGGAACCAACCGCGGTGGCTTCTGGGAGGAGCCGCCCGGAGACGGGTGCGCCGTCGAGGCTCCCATGTACAACGGCAGCGGCGAGCAGGCGTTCTACACGTGCCACCACTACGACACGACCGTGAGCGAGAGCCGCATCGCCACCTACCTCGGCATCGCGCAGGGTGGCATCCCGGCGACCGCGCTCTACGGCACGCACCGCACCATGCCCGCCGGGTGCGACTGGGCGTGGCAGGAGCAACTGCCCACCGGCGAAACGCGCTCGTACGACGGCGTCGACGTGTACGAAGGCGTCTACTCCTACGACGGGATGTCGTTCGTGCCGAGCTGGGGAGGCAGCATGTTCGAGTCGCTCATGCCCGACCTCCTCGTCCCCGAGACGCAGTGGGGGCCCCGGTCCTGGGCGCTGAACCACCCGATCACGGTGCAGATCCAGAAGCGTCACGGCCTCGAGGAGGCGGGCTACGGCTACTGGGGCTTCTCGCCCGCCAGCAACCCGTTCGGCGGCTACAGCGAGTACGGCGTCGACATCGCCGGCATCCGCTCGGATGGATACACCTCGGATGCCGAGAAGACCGACGTCGACATCGACCGTCCCGGCTGCACCACCGGGACCAACCCCGACCCGACCTTCGGCGACGGCGTCGTGACCCCGCACGCGGCCTTCCTCGCCCTGCCGTACGACCGCCCGGGCGTGCTGAAGAACCTCCGTGGCATCGAGAAGAAGCTCGGCGCCTACGGCCCCGGCGGCTTCTACGACGCCGTCGCGGTCAAGAGCGACACCGTCGCGAAGCGGTACCTGTCGCTCGATCAGTCCATGATCATGGCCGCGATCGGCAATGCCCTGACCGGCGACACCCTCAAGGACTACTTCGTCGACGACGAGATGGAACAGCGACTGCGCCCGGCGATGGAGCAGCAGGTGTTCGGCTCGTCGTGGGGCACGCGCCGCCACTGACCGTTCTGCCCGACCGATGCCCGGTACCCTCGCGGGACCGGGCATCGGTGCACGCGGGAGGGAACGGATGACGGACGAAGGGATGCCACGCGCCACGCGCGGCAGCTATCCGAAGGGCCAGCAGCGACGCCAACGGATCGTCGACGAAGCGGTGCTCGTCTTCGGGCGGTCCGGGGTGACGAGCGGTTCGCTGCGTGAGGTCGCGAAGCGGGTGGGGCTCACCCCCGCGGGGCTGCTGCACCATTTCGCGTCCAAGGAGGAGCTCTTCGCCGAGGTGCTGCGCCAGCGGGACGAGCATGTGCGCGCCGCCGCGGGAG
>NZ_BADA01000171.1 GCF_000333395.1 Microbacterium sp. B19 | reverse complement strand
GCCGGTCGCCGACCGCATTCATGCGCGCGCGGCCGCGCACCGCCCGGCCCTCTACGTGCTGACCGGCGACGAGATCCCCTTCGTGCAGGACGGCATGCGCGACGGCGAGCACATCCGCGCCGACATGCAGGAGCGCTTCCGCGCGGTGCTCGCCGCGCAGCCGGTGCCGTGGCTCGAGGTGCGGGGGTCGGTGGCGGAGAGGCTCGCCGCCGCGCTGCCCGCGGTGCGCGCGGCCGTCGCCCGCTGGACCGCGTTCGAGGCTCCCCTAGAGGGTCGGCCCCTCGCCGAGCAAGAGGCTCTCCGGCGCCGGGCCGCGGGTTAGGCTGGCGCGATGTCGGACCGCTGGCACAAGCTCTCGGAAGCCCCCACCACGCCGCATCCGGAGGACGGGGTCGCCCCGCTCACCGCGACCGACCTGTTCCGGGCCCAGGCTGACGACGCCGCGCTCCCGCTCGACGAGAAGCTGCGCCAGACCTACTACTGGATCGTCAACCGGGCCGTCATCTCGCCCTACTACGACGTCGAGTTCTCGTCCGGCCCGGCGCTGTCGTTCACGCTGGGGGATGCCGGGGCCGAGCTGACCCTGCCGAGCGAGCCGTCGTACTCGTCGAACGTGCTGCTGCCGCTGCTGACCTTCGCCGTCGGCGGCAAATGCCTCCTCATCGGCGGACCGGGACGAGGGAAGACCACCGTCGCCGTGCTCATGGGGGTGCTCGCGGGGTCGAGCCCCGACGAGGTGCGCCGCGGTGTGCAGCAGGGCCAGCCGCAGCTCACGATCAGCGACCTCGTCGGCATCCCGCTCCCGCGCGACCTCATGAGCGCCGAGCGGCTCTCGGACATCGGCATCGCGTGGCGCGAGTGGCTCACGCGGCCGGTGAAGATCGTCGACGAGTACAACCGCATCCCGACCAAGACGCAGTCGGCGCTGCTGACGATGGTCGCGGAGGGCTACGTCGAGAGCCACGACCAGATGCGCCGCACCGCACCCGCGAGCGGCGTGGAGAGCTGGTTCTTCACCGCGAACGATGACGCGGGCGGCGGCACGTTCCCCGTGATCCAGGCACTGCGCGACCGCATGGACGTCACGGTGCCGGCCGCCGGCTTCAACAGCCGCTTCTTCGACGAGCTCGTCGCTCGCGTGGAGGCGGGCGAGAAGCCCGAGGAGCACGTACCGGCGGAACTGGTGTTCCCGGCCGAGGAGCAGACCGCGATGCGCGCGGCGATCCGCGCGATCCCCGTTCCCGCCGACGTGCGGCGGCGGCTGGAGTTCTTCCTCAGCCACTTCGAGTTCGTGCAGGGCGGCGGTCGCCGGTTCGAGTACCGGACGAAGGACACCGTGACCACGGGCGGGGGTCGGGTCGCCGAGGCCATCGAGGCGAACTCGGGTGCCGACCTCATGAGCGACCCCGGGGCGCAGACGCTCAACGGCCTGTCGGTGCGCGCGCTGCAGACACTCGTCGTCTACGCCAAGGCGATCGCGTGGTTCCGCGGCCGGGAGGCGGTGTCGGTCGCCGACGTCGCGGCCGTCCTGCCCTTCGTCCTGCGCGGGAAACTCTTGCCGAACCCCACGCACCCGCGCTTTGACGTGGGTGCCGAGCGCGAGCTGAGCACCGACGTGCTGAGCTGGCTCACCGACCTGTTCGCCGAGTCGTGCCGACAGTACGACGCCCTCGGACGCGGGAGCGACGACCCGGTGGGCGCGCTCCTCGCGCAGGCGGATGCCGGACTCGACGGCGTGACCGCGCTCGAAGCCGGGCGTCGCATCACGGCCATCGAGTCGCTGCTGCGGACGATGGCGGGCACCGGCAAGCTCTACGGGCGCGACTTCGACGACCTCATGGCGCTGAAGTACCTGCACCAGCGGTACACCGCGTACGTCCGCTGGGTCGAGCGGCGGCCATGATCCGCCGCCCCGGACACCTCGCGGACCGCACGGTCCCGGTCGGAACGCCGGCGCCCGTGGACGGACTCGATCTCGACCTCGCCGCCCGGAACGTCGCCGCGGCCGGAGGCTCTGCGAACCGGTTCCGCGCCGCGTTCGGGGCGGGGCAGGCGGCGGCTGGATCCACCGCCCTCGACCCGGTGCATCTCGCGGGTATCGCCGGCTGGCGGGCGGGAGTCCTGGGGCTCCGCGAGGACGCGCTGTCGCGGATCGCCGCGGCGATGCCCGCGGCCGCGGACGCGATCGCCGCCGCCCTGGGGATGGATGCCACGGACCTCGAGCCCTTCCTCGAGCACCAGCGCCGCGACCGGTTCTGGTGGCCGGGCCGAGCCGAGCAGCGCGGGTACGTCTGCGCGGTCGGCGGCTTCGCGGGCCTCGGCGGAGCCTGGACGCAGCCCCCGACGGGCGGCCGTCCCCTCGGCACGGACGGCGCCTTCGCGGTGCGCACCGGCGAGCGGTGGTGGCGGATCGACGCCGACGTGTGGGGGTCGCGGCTGACCCCGCTCCGTGCGGTCGACGAGCCGGAGGAGGGCCTCGGGGGCCTGGCATCCCTCGTCACCTTCCCGGACTCCTACCTCGCCTGGATCCACGTGGCGGACGCGGCATGAGCGCGACGACCTCGCTCGAGGGTGTGACGCGTGAGGCGTGGGAGTCCGCGCAGGAGCTGTGGGGCGTGCACATGCACGACGCCGTCCTCGATCCGGGCGCGGGCGCGGCGCAGGGGGCGCCGGCGTGGTTCAGCTTCCCGCCGTCGATCACCGGGGACCCCGTCATGTTCACGGCCTTCGGCGGTGCCGGTGAATGGGAAAGCGTCTTCCCGCACGAGCTCGGGCCACACGTCCT
>NZ_BADA01000172.1 GCF_000333395.1 Microbacterium sp. B19 | reverse complement strand
CTCGCCGACCGGGGACCACGCTGTCGGGGTAGAACGACGGTTCCGTGGAGGAATCCGAGATCAGCTCGGGTGGGGAGGAGCGGTGCCGAGGGCGAAGATAGAATCGAACGCATGGCCGCTCGCACCTCCACCCCCGAGAAGCGCCCGGGATTCTTCTCCCAGCTGCGCACCCTGTACACCTTCACGCAGAAGGAGTACCGCTGGCTCCCCTTCGCGCTGGCCGGAATCGTGCTCGTGGGCATCGGCCTCGGCGTGCTCGTCGGGTTCCTGCTTCCGCAGCCCGCGGCATGGAGCATCATCCTGTGGGGTGTCACGGGTCTGCTCGCCGGCATCCTGGCCGGGATGATCACCATGACGCGCCTGTCGACGAAGGCCATGTACCGGCAGATCGACGGCATGCCCGGTGCCACCGGCCACGTGCTCACCTCGTCGCTCGGACGCAATTGGCAGGCCTCGGAGACGCCGATCGGTGTGAACCCGCGGACGCAGGATGCCGTCTACCGCGCGATCGGCCGGGGCGGTGTCGTGCTGGTGGGCGAGGGCTCCCGCGCGCGTCTGACCCGTCTCGTGAACGAGGAGCGCGCACGTGTCCAGCGCGTGGCCGCAGGCGTTCCGGTCACCGTTCTCTACGTCGGACACGGCGAGGGCGACGTGGAGATCAAGAACCTCGCGTCGGCCATCAAGGCTCTGCCGAAGAAGGTGGACCGCACGACGCAGGCCGCGGTCATCAAGCGTGTGGCATCCGTCTCTCCGGGGCTGTCGTCGCTGCCGATCCCGAAGGGCGTCGACCCGACCAAGATGCGCGCGCCGCGCCCCCGCTGATCCTCGACGAACGACCCCGCTCCGGCGGGGTCGTTCTCGTTTCAGCGCCGGACGAGAACCGTTCCGACGGCCTTGTCGTGCAGCCCGCGCTGATCGGCATCCCACACGACGGCGGGGATGATCAGGCCCAGCAGCAGGGTGCGGACGACCGGCCGCCACACCCCGACCCATCCCCCGGATGCCAGTTCGAGACGCATGCCGAGCAGTCGGTGCCCTGGACTTCCCCCGATGAGCGGGATGAAGACGATCTGCACGAGAAAGAAGATGAGGTTCGTCGCGATCGGGTTCGCGAACGGCACGCCGGTCACCGGATCGGGCGAGGAGAAGAACGCGTAGCCGATGAGGCCGGCGCACGCGACGTCCACGAGGAGGGCTGCGATCCGGCGGCCGGGGCGGGCGATCGAGCCTCGGCCCTCGCGGGGAAGGCCGAGTCGCTGGCCCGGGTAGGTGTTCTCTGCGGCGGCGGTCACAATCCTCAGCGTAATCGGGCTCGTGTAACACGCCCGAAACATCCGAGATATCGCAGAGACACCGGTTCTGGATAGGGTCGGGGAGGCTGGCCGAGGCCTACCGATCCCGAATGTTCTACCTCTGGAGTCTTCATGTTCAAAGATTCGTCCGAGGTGCTCAAGTTCATCCAGGACGAGGACGTCAAGTTCCTCGACATCCGTTTCACGGACCTTCCTGGCGTGCAGCAGCACTTCAACATCCCCGCGTCGACCGTCGACGAGGAGTTCTTCACCGTCGGACAGCTGTTCGATGGCTCGTCGATCCGCGGGTTCGCGAACATCCACGAGTCGGACATGCAGCTCATCCCCGACGTGACGACGGCGTACCTCGACCCGTTCCGCGAGGCGAAGACGCTCATCATGGTCTTCGACATCTACAACCCGCGTAACGGCGAGATCTACTCGAAGGACCCGCGTCAGGTCGCCAAGAAGGCCGAGAAGTACCTCGCCTCCACCGGCATCGCCGACACCGCGTTCTTCGCTCCCGAGGCCGAGTTCTACATCTTCGACGACGTCCGCTACGAGGTGAAGCAGAACGCCAGCTTCTACTCCGTGGACTCCGAAGAGGGTGCCTGGAACACCGGCCGCGGGAAGAGGGCGGAAACCTCGCCAACAAGCCCC
>NZ_BADA01000173.1 GCF_000333395.1 Microbacterium sp. B19 | reverse complement strand
CGCAGACGCGAGGCGTGGCACGCTGAATCCTGGCACGCCATCTCTTGCGGGTCTGAACAGGCCCTAGGGAATGCGGCAGTCAACACTGCGTGCTTCCTGCCAATTGAGTGCTGCTTTTCATTGACGCGCCCTGCTTGCCGCAGGGCGCGTTTTTTCTTCAGAAGATCTTTTGCAGGTTGATCGTCACCGCAGTCTGCGAAGTGCCGTTCGCCGGTCCCATCGCCGAAGCAATACGTGCCACGGCCTTGGGGCCGCTGGCAATCTGATGCGCGATGCTG
>NZ_BADA01000174.1 GCF_000333395.1 Microbacterium sp. B19 | reverse complement strand
GGGCAACCTGGACGCCGAGCGCTCACAATCCGGTCGAGCGCTCACGCTCGAGCCGCCCGGGACGTGGGCGCTCGGCCCGATCGTGGGCGCTCGCGCGTTGCGGCCCGGGCGCCCGGGCAGACGGTGGCGGGATGCCACCCCGCCGGGGTTCAGGACGGGTCGCCGCCCAGCGGGCCGACCGCGGGGATCGGGCCGCCGTCGTCGGCGCCGGTCTTGCGAGCGCGGGCGATCGCGTTGCCGAGGTGGTAGATCAGCAGGGCCGCGACCGCGCCGAGCACGATCGCGCCGAGCTGGAAGTCGCCCCACTGCATCGTGAAACCGGCGATCGCGAGCACCAGCGCGACGGCACCCGTGTACTGGTTGACCGGGCGCGAGAAGTCGACGCGGTTGTCGACCCAGATCTTGATTCCGATGATCCCGATGAGGCCGTACAGCGCGGTGGTGACACCGCCGAGCACGCCGGCGGGGATCGTGTTGAACACCGCCCCGACCTTCGGCGACAGGCTCAGCACGATGGCCGTGAGGCCCGCGACCCAGTACACCGCCGTCGAGTACACGCGGGTCGCGGCCATCACGCCGATGTTCTCGCCGTACGTCGTGGTGCCCGAGCCGCCGAACGTGCCCGCGAGCGTCGTCGCGACACCGTCGGCGATGAGCGCGCGTCCGGTGGAGCGGTTGGCCGTGGCATCCGTCATCGCCGCGACACCCCGCACGTGCCCGACGTTCTCGGCCACCAGCACCAGCACGACGGGGAGGAACATCGCGATGACCGACCAGGTCTGCGGGGTGGCGAAGTTCGCGAGGTGGAACTCGGGCAGGCCGACCCAGGGCGCGGCCTCGACCGGCGCGAAGTCGATGAGCGTCTCGCCCGACGCGGCCTGGATCAGCACGGTCGCGACGTACCCGACGATCACGCCGAGGAAGATCGAGATGCGGCCGAGGAATCCGCGGAACAGCACGCTGAACAGGATCACCGCGACGAGCGTGATCGTGCCGGGGAGCGGCTGCTTCTGGAAGTTGGACCACGCGACGGGCGCGAGGTTGAAGCCGATGAGCGCGACGATCGCGCCGGCGACCACCGGCGGCATGACCTTGTCGACCCACCCGAGACCGACGAACTGCACGACCACGCCGATGATCGCCAGCAGGATACCGACGGACACGATGCCCGCGAG
>NZ_BADA01000175.1 GCF_000333395.1 Microbacterium sp. B19 | reverse complement strand
GTCGAGGACGCTGAAGTCCTTGTCGAGGCGCTGGAAACCACCGAGGCCGAGGCCGCCGCTGACACCGGTGAGGTAGCCCACCATGCCGTTGGTGTCGAGGTTCGCCTCGGGGGTGTCGCCGTTGAACGAGGTGAACGCGTTCGTCGTGGCGATGGTGATGGTGCCGCCGCTGCTGGCGCCCGCGTCGGGCGTGGCAGTGGTGGTGCAGCCGGCGAGCGCGAGCGCCGCGACGGCGACACCTGCTCCCGCCGCCAGGGCGCGCGTGCGCCGAGTCTTTTCAGACACTTTGCCTCCTGTGCAAGGTTTGACGGGCACCCCCGACCGTCGAAAAAGCACATGACGGTTGGGGGGCCGTGGATACGGAAACGATAGGTAAACGCTCTGCGTTGGTCAAAACTCCTGGGGAAACCGTTACATACCTTTAATTCGAGGGGCGCTTCGTGTGGCAATCTGACAACATGCCGCGCACTGTGGGCTTCAACGATCCCGGAATCGAACAAGACGGCTTCCGTCGTCGGAGGCTCCCCTGGGAGGTCGTGCTCGTCCTGCTCGTGAGCGTCGGGCAGTCCGCGATCTACTCGGTCGTCGCGTTCGTCCGGGCCGCGACGCGCGCCCCGATCGCCCAGCAGCAGACGCAGCTGAATCCCTCTCGGAGCGATGAGCCTTTCTGGGACGCCCTGTACCAGTTCCTCGGGATCTTCTTCTCCCTCGCGCTCGTCGCCCTCGCCGTGTACCTGCTGTGGGAGCCGGCCGACAACGCGTTGCGCCGCATCGGCCTGGACTTCCGGCGCTTCGGCTCCGACGTGCTGCGGGGCGTGGCCCTCGTCGCACTGATCGGCGTGCCGGGCATCGGCGTGTACGCCGTCGGGCGCCTCCTGGGGCAGAGCATCACGATCGTGCCCGCCCCGCTCGACTCGTCGTGGTGGGTGATCGCTCTGCTGGTCCTCGCGGCGCTGCGCGCGGGCCTCACCGAGGAGGTCATCTTCCTCGGCTACCTGTTCGACCGCCTGCGGCGCCTGGGCTGGTCGGGACGGGATCCTC
>NZ_BADA01000176.1 GCF_000333395.1 Microbacterium sp. B19 | reverse complement strand
CCGGAACGCTGCACTACTTCCGCATCCACCCCGAGCACTGGGCCGACCGCATCCGCACGGCCAAGGCGATGGGGCTCAACACCATCGAGACGTACGTCGCGTGGAACGCGCACGAGCCGGTGCGCGGGGAATGGGATGCCACGGGCTGGAACGACCTCGGACGCTTCCTCGACCTCGTCGCCGCCGAGGGTCTGCACGTGATCGTGCGTCCCGGCCCCTACATCTGCGCCGAATGGCACAACGGCGGTCTGCCCGTGTGGCTCACGTCGACGCCGGGCATCGGCCTGCGCCGCTCGGAGCCGCAGTACCTCGCGGCCGTCACCGAGTACCTGGAGCGCGTGTACGAGATCGTCGTCCCGCGGCAGATCGACCGCGGCGGCAACGTCGTGCTGGTCCAGATCGAGAACGAGTACGGCGCCTACGGGTCCGACAAGGACTACTTGCGCGAGCTCGTGCGGGTCACGCGCGACGCCGGGATCACGGTGCCGCTCACGACCGTCGACCAGCCGATGCCGTGGATGCTCGAGAACGGCAGCCTGCCGGAGCTGCACCTCACCGGTTCGTTCGGCTCCCGCTCCGCCGAGCGCCTCGAGACCCTGCGCGAGCACCAGCCCACCCGGGGTACGCCGCGAGCGACGAACCCGCGGCGTGCGGATTGGTGGCCTTGGAGTCGTCGACCCACGTCACGCCGCGATGCGCGGCGATCACCTGGATGCGGTGCGGGTCGAGCCGGAAGCGGTCGAGCGCGTCGTGGATGTCGCTCGGCGCGACG
>NZ_BADA01000177.1 GCF_000333395.1 Microbacterium sp. B19 | reverse complement strand
TGAACGAGGACAGCCACGAGGTGATCCGCGGCGGCGTCGAGATCGAGCTCACCGCGACCGAGTTCGAGCTGCTCCGCTTCCTCATGCGCAACCAGCGCCGTGTCGTGTCGAAGGCGCAGATCCTCGACCGCGTGTGGAACTACGACTTCGGTGGGCGCTCCAGCGTCGTCGAGCTGTACATCTCGTACCTCCGCAAGAAGATCGACGCCGGCCACGAGCCGCTCATCCACACCGTGCGCGGCGTCGGCTACATGATCAAAGCCCCTCAGTGAGCGCCTCCCCCACCGACCCTTCTCCCGCGTCGCAGCGCGACGGCCTGCGGTTTCGTCTGAAGCGACCCTGGACGCTCCAGGCGCGCCTGATGACGGCCGTCATCGGCATGGTGGCGTTCATCCTCGTGATGATCGGCATCTCCACGAGCGCGATCCTCAGCCAGGTGCTTATCACGAACCTGGATGCCGCCGTGACCGACGCAGCATCCTCGATCCAGCCCCGCATCGTCTTCCAGAACTCCGCCAACGACGTCCTGAACTCCGGTCGATTCGACTCCGGCACGCTCCTCGTCATGAGCTCGCCCGCGATCGGCGTCACGGGCGCCGTGGTCGAGGACGCCGGGGCGCGCGCCCTCAGCAACGCCGACCTGTCCCGCATCGCCGACAGCCTGCGCGGGGCGGACCCGTCCGTCCGCACCGTTGACCTCCCCAATCTGGGCGAGTACCTCGTCCGCGCCTTCCCCGCGCCCGGGAGCGACAGCTACTTCTTCGTCGGCCTTCCTCTGTCGCAGGTCACCGGCACGATCGGCGCCATCCTCACCACCGTCGCTCTCGTGACGGCGGGCGGTCTGCTGCTGCTCGCGGTCGTCATCGCGATCATCATCAGGCTCGGACTCCGCCCGCTCCGTTCCGTCGCCGACACCGCCACCCGGGTCGCGTCCCTCCGCATGGACCAGGGCGACGTCTCGATCGAGGAACGCGTGCCCGAGGACCAGGTCGACGAGCACACCGAGATCGGTCAGGTCGGCGCCGCGCTGAACACTCTGCTCGATCGCGTCGACGCTTCGCTGAGCGCCCGGCAGCGGAACGAGGACCTCATGCGCCGGTTCGTGGCGGATGCCAGTCACGAACTGCGCACGCCACTGGCATCCATTCGAGGGTTCTCCGAGCTCTCGCTCCGGGCCATGCGGCAGGCGCAGGACGACGAGAGCCGTCAGCGCATCGCGATGGCCGTCGAAACGACCGAGCAGTCGCTGGAGCGCATCCAGGCGCAGTCGCTGCGGATGACGACCCTCGTGGAGGACCTGCTGCTGCTCGCGCGTCTCGACGAGGGACAGGAACTCGTCTACGGGACGGTCGACCTGACCCGGCTCGCGGTCGAAGCCGTCGGCGACGCGCGCCCCGCGGGTCCCGACCACTCGTGGACCATCGACGTCGACGCCGAACCGGTCGAGCTCGCCGGCGACGTCTCACGGCTGAATCAGGTGGTCGCCAACCTGCTGGCGAACGCCCGCACGCACACGCCGGCCGGCACGGAGGTCACGGTCTCCGTGACGCGCGAGGGCGACGAGGCCGTTCTGCGTGTGCACGACGACGGCCCCGGCATCGATCCGTCGGTCGCCGCGCAGCTGTTCGAGCGCTTCGCGCGCGCCGACCGTTCCCGCGACCGCAAGACCGGCGGCACCGGCCTCGGCCTGTCGATCGCCAAGGCGATCGTGGAGGCTCACGGCGGCACGATCGCCGTCCGCAGCACCCCCGGCGACACCACGTTCGAGGTGCGCCTGCCCGCGAAGCCCGTCGATCCGGTGTGAGGCGGACCCGAGGAAACCGGCGACACCGGGCGTTCCCGATCGGTCCTTCAGCGTCACTTCTCGGAAACGTCCCTCCGGATAAGCTGAGCATCACCTGCGAGCCCGAGCTCCTCCGTCGGAAGCCGGCAGGGAGCAATAGGAGGTAGGTGTGTTCGTTCGAGCCCGCGCGTGCGGAATCCTCACTGTCGCCGTCATCGCGTCGGTCATCTCGACCGCCGGCGCTGCCCAGGCTGAGACCGTACCTGCACCGGCGCCCTCCGGCGACGTCATCGATCAGCCGGCTCCGCCTCCTGGCGTGACCCCCTTCACTCCGCCCCAGGTACCCGAAGGGACCTTCGACCCGATTCCGACGGAGCCGGTGCCGACCGAGGTGCCGACCGTGCGTCCCGAGGCCCCCGTGGGAACCGCCCATTTCGAGTCGACCCGACCCCCCGGAACCACCGTGCAGTATTTCCGCCCGGAAGGCGGGACAACGACGTACCGCGGCACGGACGGCGAGGTGCCGCAGGACGTCGCGCCCGAACCTCGGGATGTCGAGCCGGCGGAGGAGTCCGCGCAGCTCGCGCCGGCATCCCCCTCCCCGGCGGTTCCGACCGCATCGCCGTCCCCCGGGGTTCCGACCGCGTCCCCCTCCCCCACCGATGGTCGGGAAGGATCGGGGGAACCGGGTGCGGCCGAATCGTTGACATCCGCGCAGAGAGCGCCCGCGCCCGCCGTGCCGGGTCTGATCATCGGACTCATCTCCTCTCGCCGAGCGG
>NZ_BADA01000178.1 GCF_000333395.1 Microbacterium sp. B19 | reverse complement strand
GTCTGGGTCGCCGACATCATCGCTCCGTACATCGCCATCGAGACCATGATGTACGCGGCCACCGACACTCCCCCGGATGCCACCGGGGTCTCGGTCAGCGGGGTGTCGAGCATCTGGTAGCCGATGATGAAGAACATCAGCACCGGGAACGCCACGGTGAAGAACAGCGCCCGCGGGTTGCGGGAGATCACCGGTGACTCGGGCAAGGTCGGCGCCTTCCTCAAGGCCATCGAGCCGTTCGGCGTGAAGGAGCTCGCGCAGTCGGGCCTCCTGGCCGTCGGCCGCGGCGGCAAGAGCATCACCGAGCGCGTCCTGCGCGGCTGAAACCTCCCACCCTTTTCCACACACCCCCGGTCCCGTCGCGGGACCTGTATTCAAGGAGAAAGCATCCCCATGGCAGAGATCTTCTACGACGACGACGCCGACCTCTCGATCATCCAGGGCAAGAAGGTCGCGATCGTCGGCTACGGCTCGCAGGGTCACGCGCACGCGCAGAACCTCCGCGACTCGGGCGTCGAGGTCGTCATCGCCCTCAAGGACGGCTCCAAGTCCACCGCCAAGGCGCAGGAGGATGGCTTCGAGGTCAAGAACGTCGCCGACGCGACCGAGTGGGCCGACCTGATCATGATCCTGGCGCCCGACCAGCACCAGCGTTCGATCTACGCCGACTCCATCAAGGACAAGCTCACCGAGGGCAAGACGCTCGCCTTCGCGCACGGCTTCAACATCCGCTTCGGCTACATCGACGCCCCCGAGGGTGTCGACGTGATCCTCGTCGCCCCCAAGGCGCCGGGTCACACCGTCCGTCGCGAGTACGTCGCCGGCCGTGGCATCCCGGACATCATCGCCGTCGAGCGCGACGCCTCGGGCTCGGCCTGGGACACCGCCCTGTCGTACGCGAAGGCCATCGGCGGCACCCGCGCGGGCGTCATCAAGACGACCTTCACCGAAGAGACCGAGACCGACCTGTTCGGTGAGCAGTCGGTGCTGTGCGGTGGCATGAGCCACCTCGTCCAGTACGGCTTCGAGACGCTGACCGAGGCCGGCTACCAGCCCGAGATCGCGTACTTCGAGGTGCTGCACGAGCTCAAGCTCATCGTCGACCTCATGTGGGAGGGCGGCATCGCCAAGCAGCGCTGGTCGATCTCCGACACCGCCGAGTACGGCGACTACGTCTCCGGCCCCCGCGTCATCTCGCCCGAGGTCAAGGAGAACATGAAGGCCGTTCTCGCCGACATCCAGTCGGGTGCGTTCGCGCAGCGCTTCATCGCCGACCAGGACAACGGCGCCCCCGAGTTCCTCGCGCTCCGCGAGAAGGAGCAGGGTCACCCGATCGAGGCCACCGGCAAGGAGCTCCGCGGCCTGTTCGCCTGGAAGCAGCAGGATGCCGACTACGTCGAGGGTTCTGCCGCGCGCTGATCCCCGTCGCGAACGCCCCGGAACCGTCTCGGTCCCGGGGCGTTCGCCGTTCCGGCGGGGCATCGCCGCGGTGTCGGCGGGCGACGCTACCGTGGATGCGTGAGCACACCGCGCGACGACGACGCCCTCTCCTGGGGCGGTGACGACGATCCGACGCTCGACGTCGGTGAGAAGCGCTCTGTCGAGCGCGAGCCTTCCGCCGAGGCGCCGGCCCGAGAGGCCACTCCGGCCCTGACGCCAGCGCCGAAGTCCGAGGCCCGTCCGGTGGCGCCCGAGCCGGAGGCGGATGCCATCCACTCGGCGCCGCTCGGCAACGTGGGCCTCGTAGGCATCGGCATGGTGGCGGCGACGTTCGTGCTCTTCGCGGTCGGCTGGCTGATCGCCGGCTTCCGTCTGCGCGGTCTCGGCCTCCCGATTCCCGACGTCACGGTCCTCGCGCTCACGATCGGCGCGGCGCTGGCGCCCCTGGTCTGGTTCGTCGCGGTGCTCGCCCTGACCCGCGGCTGGCGGACGTGGCAGAGGTTCCTGCTGCTGGTCCTCGGCATCCTGTTGCTCGTCCCGTGGCCCTTCCTGTCGTTGGGGGTCTCCGCATGAGCACCGTCGCGCGCACCCGCGCCCTGCCGACGTGGCTGGTCGTCACGATCGCCGGGATCTTCGGCCTGTTCTACGCCTTCGTCGTGTGGAGTTCGGTCGCGCTGCTCATCCAGCAGGCGAACGGCGCCCTCGGACTCAACGGCCTCGGATGGTTCGTGTACATCCTGCCGATCGTGTTCCCGCTCGTGGCGTTCGGGATCGCGTTCGCGATCGGCGCCCGCCGCCGCGCGGGGGAGTTCGCCCTCGCACTGTTGGCCGGGCTCACGCTCTCGGCGGCGTTCTGGCTCGCGATCGTCGGCTACGGCGCGACCTCCTACGGGCTCTACGGAGGCTGAGCGCGAGCCGCGAGCCGCTGCCGCACCGTCACACGGTCCGGCGCGCGCGACGCGCAGCGCTAGGCTGGCAGACGGCCCGCACGGGTCGCGCGCCCGGTTCGCGCCGGCGATGCGCGGCGGTGCGCGCTGCTCCCCAGCACCGTTTCGAAGGACGCATCCGTGACGAAGCCCGTCGTGCTCATCGCCGAAGAACTCTCACCCGCCACCATCGACGCGCTCGGTCCCGACTTCGACGTACGCCACGTCGACGGAACCGACCGCCCCGCGCTGCTCTCGGCCCTGGCCGCGGCGCACGCGGTCCTCGTGCGATCGGCCACCAAGATCGACGCCGAGGCCATCTCGGCGGCTCCGGTCCTGAAGGTTGTGGCGCGTGCGGGTGTCGGCCTCGACAACGTCGACATCAAGTCGGCGACCGCGGCCGGTGTCATGGTCGTCAACGCGCCGACGTCGAACATCATCTCGGCGGCCGAGCTCACGGTCGGGCACGTCCTGAGCCTCGCGCGCCACATCCCCGCGGCGCACGCGTCGCTCGCGCAGGGCCTGTGGAAGCGCAGCTCGTTCACGGGTACCGAGCTCTTCGAGAAGACCATCGGCATCATCGGCCTCGGCCGCATCGGCGCGCTGATCGCGGCCCGCTTGCAGGCGTTCGACATGCGCGTCATCGCGTACGACCCCTACGTCACGGCCACGCGCGCGCAGCAGCTCGGCGTCCAGCTCGTGTCGCTCGACGAGCTGCTCGAGCAGAGCGACTTCGTCACGATCCACATGCCGAAGACGCCCGAGACCACGGGCATGATCGGCACGGAGCAGCTCCGCCGCATGAAGAAGACCGCGTACGTGATCAACGTCGCGCGCGGCGGCCTCATCAACGAGGAGGCGCTGTACGACGCGCTCACCTCGGGCGAGATCGCCGGGGCGGGTCTCGACGTCTTCTCGACCGAGCCCCCGGCCCAGGACGGCCCGGCCCGCAAGCTCCTCGACCTCCCGAACGTCGTCGTCACGCCGCACCTCGGCGCGAGCACCGACGAGGCGCAGGAGAAGGCGGGCGTCTCCGTCGCCCGCTCGGTCAAGCTCGCGCTCGAGGGCGACCTGGTCCCGGATGCCGTGAACGTCGCCGGCGGCGCGATCGACCCGTTCGTCCGCCCCGGCATCGCGCTCGTCGAGATGCTCGGCCAGTTCTTCAGCGGCCTCGCCGACAGCGCGCTGTCGAGCCTCGACATCGAGGTCCGTGGCGAGCTCGCCGAGTACGACGTGAGCGTCTACCGCCTCGCCGCGCTCAAGGGCATCTTCAGCCGCATCGTCAGCGAGACGGTGTCGTACGTCAACGCGCCGCTGTTCGCCGAGCAGCGCGGCGTCGAGACGCGCCTCATCGTCGAGTCCGACAGCCCGCTGTACCGGAACATCACGATCCTCCGCGGCACCCTCGCGGACGGTTCGACCCTCGAGGTCGCCGGAACCCTCGCCGGCACCCGCATGGTGCCCAAGGTCGTCGGGATCAACGGCTACGAGATCGAAGTCCCGATCGAGAGCCACCACATCGTCATGCGCTACGCCGACCGCCCCGGCATCGTCGCGATCTACGGTCAGAAGCTCGGTGACGCGGGGATCAACATCGCCGGTCTCCAGGTCGCGCGGCCGGATGCCACGGGCCGCGCGCTCTCGGTCTCACGGTCGACTCGCCCGTGCCCGACGAGATCCTGGATGCCATGCGTCAGGCCGTGAACGCCGACCTGTTCCGTCAGATCGAGATCGTCGAGAGCTGACGAGTCCGGCTACGTGCGGGGGAGGGGGTCGCGGAGGCGGCCCCCTCCTTCCGTTGGTCCGCGCGTTCGGGTGAAGAACGTGCGGCGGATGGTGGAATCGGTCTCGATACGCCGACGCGAGGCGATTGTCTCCCCACGATCGAACCATGACCTCATCGCTCGTCGCTCGCCTCGCGCTGGTCGCGGCGGGATCGTCCCTGCTCCTCGTCGGCGTCGCCGATGCCGCGCGCGGTCAGGAGTGGGCGCTCCCCGAGGTGGCGGGTGCGGGCGCGCTCCTGCTGGGCGTCGCGCTCGAGGCATCCGGAATCGTCCGGATCGGCCGTCGCCCCGCGCGCTGACGTCAGGTCGTCGCGGCGACGACCGCCGCGATGAGCGCGTCCAGCTCTGATCCCTCGAGGGTGGGCCCGGGCAGCGCGTTCAGGTCCAGCACCGCGTTGAAGTACAGGCCGTCGCTCACGAGCAGCACCATCTGCAGTGCCGTCTCGTCGCGCGTGTGGGGGCGGAGGCTGTCCTCCCAGAGCTCGCGCACGCGACGCAGACTCGCCGATGCCGCGTCGTTCCCGTTCTGGGCCAGCCTCGACACGGCGAGGATCGTGACATCGAGCGGGGAGCCGGTGTTCTGCGAGGACCGCAGATGCGCGGCCACGACGCCTTCGCTCGAGTTCTCGATCTCCTCGACATCCCGTGCGCGAG
>NZ_BADA01000179.1 GCF_000333395.1 Microbacterium sp. B19 | reverse complement strand
CCCCGGATTCCCGTTGCACGACCCGACGGCGGCGGTCGTCGCGCTCGATCCGCACGTCGCCGACTATCTCGAGGCTCCGGTGCGGGTCGAGCTGGACGGAACGCTCACCCGGGGCATGACCAGCGTGGATCTCCGGCCCGCACCGGAGTCCTCGGTGCGCCCGGCGGCCCGAATTGCGGTGCGCGCCCGGCGGTCGGTGGTGGAGGAGTTCGTCCACGTGGCGTTCGAGCGCCACCGCGGATGAGCGGCCTCACGCGAATCGTCGGCGGATTCACCGTGGATGCCGTCGCGCTCGCCGACGGCTCATACGACGTCGACCGCCCCGGCGGGAACGGCTTCTGGGCCGCGATGGGCGCCGCGCTGGCCGGAGGTGCCGTCGCCGTCCACGGCGTGGTCGGGGCGGACTTCCCCCTGGCCGCACTCGACCGTCTGAGTGAGTGCGGCGTCGGAGTCGATGGCATCCATCGGCGGTCCGACATTCCGAATCTCCGCGTGAGCTTCTCGTACGCCCCGGATGAATCCCGCGCCCACCCGGCCGACCCGGCCGCGATCGTGCACGTGCCGCTCGCGGACCGCGCGCGGTTCCTCGACACCACGGACCGGGCGGATCTGCTGCACGCGACCCTGCCCGCGGGAACCGACCTCGCGGGCGCATCGGCGGACGCGTGGTACCTGGGTTTGCTTCCGGCTTCCCGGTTGCGGGAGACGGTCGACGCGGTCCGGGGCCACGGATGGACGCTGTTGGACTGCCCCGACCGGCGAGAGCTCGCGCAGAGCGGCAACGGCGCGCTGAGGGACGTGCTGCCGGGCGTCGACGTGTTCCTGCCGAGCACCTCGGATGCCGCGATGTTCCTGCCGGATGTCGCCGAGCACGATCTGCCGGCGCTGTTCCACGCCTGGGGCGCGGATGCCGTCGTGCTGAAGTGCGGGTCGCGCGGGGCCGTGCTCTCGCAAAGCGGCCGTCGGTGGGGGGTGCCGGTGTTCCGCGACCCCGACGCGTGCGACCCCACGGGAGCCGGCGACGTCTTCGGCGGCGCGTGCGCGGCGGTGATGGCCGACACCGGCGATCTGTTCTCCGCCGTGGTGGCGGGCGCCGTCGCGGCATCCTTCGCCACCGCCGCACGCAGTCCGCTCGATCTCGCTCGCGTCGCGCGCGAGGACTATGACCTACGCCGTGACGTCATCGCGGCCGGAGTGGAGGACGTGTGACCAGACTCGTGATCGGTGTCATCGGGAGTGCGGGCGACACCGCGCCGGGAAGCGTGGTCGACATCCTCGACGTCGCGGCGCGGGTCGGCGCGGCCGCGGCGACCGCGGGGGCTGTGCTCGTGAGCGGCGGCACCACGGGGGTCATGGCCGCGGCGTCGCGGGGCGCTCGGGAGGCGGGCGGGTTGACCATCGGCTTCCTGCCGGACGCCGACCGCTCCCGCGCCAGTGAATTCGTCGACATCGCGTTCCCGACCGGCATGGGGACGATCCGCAACCTGCTGACGCCGCGGGTCTGCGATGCGGTCGTGATGATCGGCGGGGGAGCGGGCACCCTCAACGAACTGACGATCGCGTACGACTTCGGCACCCCGGTCGTCGCCGTCGAGGGAAGCGGTGGCTGGGCCGATCGCATCCGGTCGGTCCTGCACGAGGGGCGGTGGCTGGACGAACGGCGCACGGTCGCGCTGAGCTTCGCGAAGACCCCCGAGGATGCCGTGGCCGAGAGCCTGCGGCGTGCGAGCGAGCCACGGCGCTTCACGAGCCTTCCCGTGCACTCCGGCTCCGCCGCGGACTGACGCGGGGTTCGGCCGCCCGTCCCACGCGAAAGCGCCCGGCGACCGACGGGGTGTCGGCGGCCGGGCGCTTTCCGGGTTACGCGGCGTCGCCCACCAGGACGGCGGCGCCCTCGTCGGCCACGGTCGGGTGCGCGGCGTCGATGTGGGAGAGCGCGCGGCGGCCGAACAGCACGAAGCCGGTGGCGATCACGACCGAGACGGTGGCCATGATGTACGGCGTGCCCGTGGTCGCGGCGTGCCACAGGAACGCGGCGAGTGGCGGGGCGACGGCGCCGCCGAGGAACCGGACGGCGGAGTACGCCGACGACGCGACCGAGCGCGGAAGGTCGGTCGCCTCCATCACGGCTTCGGTGAGCGCGGTGTTGATCACGCCGAGCACGAGTCCGCCGACGATGATGCACGCGACCAGGCCCGCCGGCGAGTCGACGACGAAGGCCGCGACGAGCAGGACGACGGCCAGCAGTGGCAGCGCCAGCAGCAGGACACTGGTCAGTCGCATCCGTCGCAGCAGGAGCGGAGCGACCCACACGCTCGTGATGGCGAGGGCGACGCCCCAGCCGAAGAACGTCAGGCCGATGCCCATGGCGCCGAAGCCGAGCGGGAACGGCGAGAACGCCAGCAGCGTGAAGAACCCGATGTTGTAGAACAGCGCGGTCGCCGCGAGGATCGCGAGCGCCGGGCGCCCGAGAGCGCGGAACGGGGCGCTGAACGGGATCGGCGTGCGGGCGGGCGACGGCCCGCGCAGCAGCACCGCGACGGCCACGAACGCGATCGCCATGAGCGCGACGACACCGAAGAAAGGTCCGCGCCAGCTGGCCTCGCCCAGGATGCCGCCGAGCAGCGGTCCCACGGCGATGCCGAGGCCGAGCGCCGCCTCGTACAGCACGATCGCCGCGGAGCTACCGCCGGACGCTGCGCCGACGATCGTCGCGAGCGCCGTGGAGATGAACAGCGCGTTGCCGAGGCCCCAGCCGGCGCGGAAGCCGATGACGGCGTCGACGCTTCCGCTCAGCGCGCAGAAGAGGGCGAACACGACGATGAGGCCGAGGCCGACGAGGAGCGTCGCCTTGGCGCCGATGCGGCTCGAGATCCAGCTCGTCACGAGCATCGCGAGTCCGGTGACCACGAGGTAGCTGGTGAACAGCAGTTCGGTCTCGACGGGGGTCGCCTTCAGCGACTCGGCGATCGCGGGGAGGATGGGATCGACCAGGCCGATGCCCATGAACGCCACCACGCAGGCGAACGCGACGGCCCACACCTGGGCGGGCTGCTTCCAGACACTCGGGGCGGCGCTCATCGGGCGAGCTCCGGCTCGGGGCGGACGCGGGAGCCGAGGGCGTCGGCCGTCACCCGGACGGCATCCCAGTCGGCATCCGTCAGGTGGGCGACGTGCGGGGTGAGCGCGGCGCTGAGCACGTCGAACCAGCGATCGAGCTCCTGCAGCCCCTCGTCCGTGACGGACACGACGCTCACGCGCGAGTCGTCCGGGTGGATGCCACGGGCCACGAGGCCGGCATCCTCCAGCTGGTGCACGAGTCGGGTCATGCCGGGCTGCGAGATGCGGCTGAGCGTGGCGAGGTCGCCGAGGCGCTGCGGGCCGTGGTCGCGCAGCAGGGTGAGCGTGCGCCACTGCGCACTGGGGGTGTCGTTCTTGGTGTCGATGGCGGCGGTGCGCGTGAGGGCGTGCACCGCGAGGATCAGTCTCTGGAGATCATCGTCGCGGGTCATTCCCCTGAGTATACCCCTGTTATATAACGTGGCTATGCATCATCGTCCGGCGATCCGCGTGGAGAGCTGATGTGCGTGCGCCAGGAGGATGCGGCCGAGCTCCGCCAGGCGGTCGCCGGCGAAGCGGAACTCGACCCCGGTCAGACTCAGCGCCCACTGCGGCTCGCCGGTCCGCGTGAACACCGCGGCACCCAGGCCCCAGCTGCCCTCCACGATGAGCCCGGGATTGACCGCGTACCCGCGGGCCTTCGTGTCGGCGACCCTCGCGCGCAGCCGGGCGGGGGAGTGCGCCGTTCCCCAGCGATCCGTGAGCTCGTCGTGACGCTCGAGGTAGGCATCCACCTCGTCCGGGGGCAGGAACGCGAGGATCGCCAGACCCGCGGATGCCACGCCGAGGGGGAACCGCACGCCCTCCGACAGCACGAACGACCGGATCGGGAAGCTGCCGTCCTCGCGCACGAGGCAGACCGTCTCGTCGCCGCGTCTCACCGACAGGAACGCGCTCTCCTCGGTGCGCACGGCGAGGGAGCGCACGATGTCGCGCGCGAGGGCCGTGATGTCGAACCGGGATGCCGCGACCGTACCCATGAGATACAGCTCCGGTCCCGGCAGCCACCGTCCGGTGGCCTCGTCGCGGTCGACCAGCCCCTCCTGCCGCAGGGCGGACAGCAGGCGGTGGGCCGTGGGTCGGGTGAGGTCCGCGCGCGCGGCGAGCTCGCCCACCGCGGCGCCGTCCGCGCCCGCGGCCGTGACCAGGCGCAGGAGATGCGCGGCCCGCGCGATCGCCTGCGTGCCGGGCACGCTCGTGCGGGCGGAGGGGAGCGGCGGTGTGTCCACGATGTGGACGCTACGCGGGCTGGCATCCACATCGCAAGAAGCGGCGCGCCGCGGGCGAGGACGCGAGCGCAGGATGAAACAACCGATCCAGCACGAAGGAGTCCGCGTGATCGACAAGACCTGGCCGTCGGCGAGTGACGCCGTCGCCGACATCCCCGACGGAGCATCGCTCGCGGTCGGCGGCTTCGGCCTCTCCGGCAACCCCATCGCCCTCATCGAGGCGCTGCTCGCGCAGGGCACGCGCGACCTCTCCGTCGTCTCCAACAACTGCGGCGTGGACGACTGGGGGCTCGGCATCCTGCTCGGGGCCGGACGCATCCGAAAGATGACGTCGTCGTATGTCGGCGAGAACAAGGAGTTCGAGCGGCAGTTCCTCTCCGGCGAACTCGAGCTCGAGCTCACTCCCCAGGGCACCCTCGCCGAGAAGCTCCGCGCCGGCGGCTCGGGCATCGCCGCGTTCTACACGCAGACCGGTGTGGGGACGCAGGTCGCCGAGGGCGGTCTGCCGCAGCGGTACGACGGCGCCGGCGGTGTCGCCGTGGCATCCCCCGCGAAGGACGTCCGCACGTTCGACGTCGCCGGGCAGCCGCGCGAGTTCGTGCTCGAAGAGGCGATCACCACCGACTTCTCGCTCGTGCACGCGTGGAAGGGCGACCGCCACGGCAACCTCGTGTTCCGCAAGGCGGCGCGGAGCTTCAACCCGCTCGCCGCGATGGCCGGTCGCGTGTGCATCGCGCAGGTCGAGCACCTCGTCGAGCCCGGCGAGATCGATCCCGACGACGTGCACCTGCCCGGCGTCTTCGTCCACCGTCTCGTCGAGGTCGGTCCCGACATCGAGAAGCGCATCGAGAAGCGCACCGTCACCGAAGGAGCCCGCTGACATGGCCCTCACCCGCATCGAGATGGCCGCGCGCGCGGCCCGCGAACTCGCCGACGGTTCGTACGTCAACCTCGGCATCGGACTGCCGACGCTCGTGCCCAACCACGTGCCCGACGGCGTCACCGTCGTGCTGCAGTCCGAGAACGGCATCCTGGGCGTCGGTCCCTACCCGACGGAGGACGCGGTGGATGCCGACCTCATCAACGCCGGAAAGGAGACCGTGACCACGCTCCCGGGTGCGGCGTTCTTCGACTCCGCCACGAGCTTCGGCATGATCCGGGGCGGCAAGATCGACGCTGCGATCCTCGGCGCGATGCAGGTCTCGGCCACGGGCGACCTGGCGAACTGGATGATCCCCGGGAAGATGGTGAAGGGCCCCGGCGGGGCGATGGATCTGGTCCACGGCGCCGCCCGCGTCATCGTCCTGATGGAGCACGTCGCGCGCGACGGCTCGCCGAAGATCGTCGACGCGTGCTCGCTGCCGCTCACCGGCCGCGGCGTCGTCGACCGCATCATCACCGACCTCGCCGTGATCGATGTCACGCCCGACGGGCTCGTGCTCGTCGAGGTCGCCCCGGGCGTCTCCGTCGACGACGTGGTCGCTGCGACCGAACCGCCGCTCACCGTCCGCATCCCCGAGGAGCAGATCGCATGACCGCCCCCACCGATGTCGTCATCGTCGCCGCCGCCCGCACGCCCCAGGGCCGCCTCAAGGGACAGCTCGCGCCACTCACCGCGGTGCAGCTCGGCGCCGCCGCGATCTCCGGCGCCCTCGAGCGCGGTGGCATCCCCGCCGACGCCGTCGACGCCGTGCTCGTCGGGCAGGTGTTGCAGGCCGGTGTCGGGCAGAACGCCGCGCGCCAGGCGGCGATCGCCGCGGGGATCGGCTGGGACGTCCACGCCGCGACCGTCAACAAGGTGTGCCTCTCGGGGCTCACCGCGATCATCGACGCGTCCCGCATGCTGCGCCTCGGCGACGCGACCGTCGTCGTGGCCGCCGGCATGGAGTCCATGACCCGCGCCCCGCACCTGCTCATGAATTCCCGCGACGGCTACGCGTACGGCTCCGTCGAGGTGCTCGACCACATGGCGTACGACGGCCTCACCGACGCGTACGACCGCGAGAGCATGGGCGCGTCGACCGAGCGCGCGAACGCGCGGTACGAGGTGACACGGGAGGCTCAGGATGCCGTGGCCGCCCGGTCGCACCAGCGCGCCGCCGCGGCGCGGGAGGCCGGACTGTTCGACGCCGAGATCGTGCCCGTGTCGATTCCGCAGCGCAAGGGCGAGCCGGTCGTCGTCACCGCGGACGAGGGCATCCGCCCGGAGACGACGGTCGAGATCCTGGGGAAGCTGCGCCCGGCCTTCGCCGAGGGCGGCTCGATCACGGCGGGCAACGCCTCGCCGATCTCCGACGGCGCCTCGGCGGTCGTCCTCACGACGCGGGCCGTCGCCGAGGAGCGCGGGTGGGACGTGCTCGCGACGGTCGGCGCGTCCGGCCAGGTCGCCGGCCCCGACAACTCGCTGCACGCCCAGCCCGCCCACGCGATCGCCCGAGCCCTGGAGAAGCAGGGGATCGTGGCATCCGACCTCGATCACGTCGAGATCAACGAGGCGTTCGGTGCCGTCGTCGCGCGGTCGCAGGCCGAACTGGGGCTGTCCGACGACGTCGTGAATCCGCACGGCGGCGGCATCGCGATCGGTCACCCGATCGGGGCGTCCGGCAACCGGCTCGTCGTGCACGCGGTGCACGAACTCGTGCGCCGGGGGAGCGGCACGGCTGCCGTGGCGTTGTGCGGCGGAGGTGGTCAGGGAGACGCGCTGATCCTCACGCGCTGACCCTCACACGAACGACGGATGCCGGGCCTCGGGGCTCGGCATCCGTCGTTCCGGTTCAGCGGGACAGGCGCTTCTTGAGGAGCTTCTGCTGCTTCTTCGCGACGGGGGAGTCCCCGGCGATCATGTGGCCGCGGCGCGCCCGGCGGGTGTCGACGACCGCGCCGACGGCGAGCGCGAGGGTGATGCCCCAGCTCAGCCACGCGAGGGCGGTGCGCCACGTGAACGGCTCGTGGTTGCGCAGTCCGCGCAGCAGCGTCACGCCGCCGGTGATGGCGCTGAGGAGTCCGGTTCCGAAGATGTACTGGCGCATGCCCCCCAACCTAGCGACCCGCGCCTCCGGCGTCGCGCCGCCTTGACATCGCGAGCCCCGCCCGCGATAAACGCCATTCCTCTCGAGACATGCTGCGGCACAGCATGTCTCCAGGGAATGCGCGTTTAGCGCATTCCGGCCGCCCCGCGGAACGCCTTCACCCCGCTGTTAGCCTGGGAGGAAGCTACCGAGGAGGACCTGTGTCCCAGGCCGATTTCGTCGTCGTCGCCAATCGTCTACCGGTGGATCGCACCCCCGACGGGGAGGGGTGGCGTCGTTCGCCCGGCGGTCTCGTCACCGCCCTCGAACCCGTGATGCGTCGCGCCGAGGGCGCGTGGGTGGGCTGGGCCGGGCAGCCCGATGTGAGTGTCGATCCGTTCGACTTCGAGGGCACGCACCTCGTGCCCGTGGAGCTGTCGGCGGCCGACGTCCAGCACTACTACGAGGGCTTCTCGAACGACACGATCTGGCCGCTGTACCACGATGTGATCGCGGAGCCCACGTACAAGCGCGCGTGGTGGGACGCGTACGTCCGCGTGAACCGCCGGTTCGCCGAGGCGGCCGCCGAGGTCGCCGCGGACAAAGCCATCGTGTGGGTGCAGGACTACCAGTTGCAGCTCGTGCCCAAGATGCTGCGGGAGCTGCGGCCCGACCTCACGATCGGCTACTTCCACCACATCCCGTTCCCCGCCTACGGCCTCTACTCGCAGCTCCCCTGGCGCAAGCAGGTGCTCGAGGGACTCCTCGGGGCCGATGTCATCGGGTTCCAGCGTGTAGCGGATGCCGGCAACTTCGCGCGGGCCGTCCGTCGTCAGCTGCGCTACGAGACGAAGGCGAGCGGCATCTCGGTTCCCGACGGCCAGGGCGGGTCGCGCGTGGCCCTCGCGAAGGCCTTCCCGATCTCGATCGACGCCGACTCCTACATCGAGCTCGCCCAGCGCCCCGAGATCCAGCAGCGCGCGCAGGAGATCCGCGAGGGTCTTGGGAACCCGCGCAAGATCCTGCTCGGCGTCGACCGCCTCGACTACACCAAGGGCATCCGCCATCGGCTGAAGGCGTGGGGCGAGCTGCTCGAGGACGGTCGGGCGACGGTGGAGGATGCCACCCTGGTCCAGGTCGCGAGCCCGAGCCGCGAGCGCGTCGACGCCTACGTGCAACTGCGCGACGAGATCGAGATGACGGTCGGACGCATCAACGGCGACCACGACACCACGACCCACACGGCGATCCGCTACCTGCACCAGTCGTACCCGCGTGAGGAGATGGTGGCGCTCTTCCTCGCTGCCGACGTGATGCTCGTCACGGCCCTCCGCGACGGCATGAACCTCGTCGCGAAGGAGTACGTCGCGAGCCGAATCGACAACCGCGGGGTGCTGGTGCTCAGCGAGTTCGCCGGCGCGGCCGACGAGATGGGCAGCGCGCTGCTCATCAACCCGCACGACATCGACGGCCTCAAGGACACGATCGTCCGCGCGCTCGACATGCCCGCGGCCGAGCAGGGCCGCCGTATGCGGGCGCTGCGCAAGCGTGTGCGCGACCACGACGTCGAGGACTGGTCGCGCGAGTTCCTCGACGCGCTGTCGGCGTTCCACGACCGCGCTTCGAGCGCTGCGGCCGCCGCCGAGGTCGAGGCGGCCGTGGACGAGCCGGGGGATGCCGCGTGACCGCCGCCGACGCCGCCCTCGAGGCCGTCTCGACGACGCCCGTCCTGCTGGTCGCGCTCGATTTCGACGGAACGCTGGCGCCGCTCGTCGACGAGCCGATGAAGGCACGGATGACCCCGCGTGCGCGCGAGATCGTCGATGCCCTCGCCGCGCTGCCGGACACGGTGGTCGCCCTCGTCTCCGGCCGGTCACTCGGCCACCTGCGCGAGATCGCCGAGCACGACGACCAGTCGCCGGTGTGGCTCGCCGCCTCGCACGGCGCGCAGTTCTGGGTGCCGGGCGCGGGGGAGGAGGCCGCTCCCGACGACGCCGACGACCTCGCGCTGCGCGACCGCCTGCACGACGAGATCACGGATGGCCTCGCCCACCTCGACGGCGTCTGGATCGAGCCGAAGGAGTTCGGCGTCGGGGTGCACACCCGGAGAGCGGATGCCGAGACCGCTCGCGAAGCGCGCGAGATCGCGGATCGTCTGGTCGCCGATCGCGCGCCGGAATGGCGGCGTCGCACGGGCCACGACATCCTCGAGTTCGCGTTCCGGCAGGAGGGCAAGGACTCCGCCGTGCAGCACCTGCGGGAGCGCACGGGGGCGACCGCCGTCATCTTCGCGGGCGACGACGTCACCGACGAGGACGCTCTCCGCACCCTGGGGCCGGGGGACCTCGGCATCCATGTCGGGACCGGCGACACGGCCGCGGTCCTCAAGGTCGCCGACATCGACGGATTGGTCGACGTGCTGGAGGCCGTGGCGCGTCAGCGTGTCGCCCACGCGCAATAGACTGCGAGAATGCCCGCACCGCAGAATCCGAACACCGGTGAGTTCGATATCAAGCCCCGCAGCCGCGTCGTCACGGATGGCATCGAAGCCACCACGTCCCGAGGAATGCTCCGTGCCGTCGGCATGGGCGACGAGGACTGGGACAAGCCCCAGATCGGCATCGCGTCGAGCTGGAACGAGATCACGCCCTGCAACCTGAGCCTCGACCGTCTCGCGCAGGGCGCGAAGGAGGGCGTGCACGCCGGCGGCGGCTACCCGCTGCAGTTCGGCACCATCTCCGTCTCGGACGGCATCTCGATGGGCCACGAGGGCATGCACTTCTCGCTGGTCTCGCGCGAGGTCATCGCGGACTCGGTCGAGACCGTCATGATGGCCGAGCGCCTCGACGGATCCGTGCTCCTCGCCGGCTGCGACAAGTCGATCCCGGGCATGCTCATGGCATCCGCTCGTCTCGACCTCTCGAGCGTCTTCCTCTACGCCGGCTCGATCGCGCCGGGCTGGGTCAAGCTCAGCGACGGCACCGAGAAGGACGTCACGATCATCGACTCGTTCGAGGCCGTGGGTGCGTGCCTGGCGGGCAAGATGAGTGAGGCCGACCTCAAGCGCATCGAGTGCGCCATCGCGCCGGGTGAGGGCGCGTGCGGTGGCATGTACACCGCCAACACGATGGCGTCGGTCGCCGAGGCCCTCGGCCTCAGCCTGCCCGGCTCCGCCGCCCCGCCGTCGGCCGACCGCCGTCGCGACTACTTCGCCCACCGCTCGGGCGAGGCCGTGGTGAACCTGCTGCGTCAGGGCATCACGACGCGCGACATCCTCACCAAGGAGGCGTTCGAGAACGCCATCGCCCTGGCCATGGCGCTCGGTGGCTCGACGAACGTCGTCCTGCACCTCCTCGCGATCGCGAACGAGGCCGAGGTCGAGTTGTCGCTGCACGACTTCAACCGGATCGGCGACAAGGTTCCCCACGTCGCCGACATGAAGCCCTTCGGCAAGTACGTCATGAACGACGTCGACCGTCACGGCGGCATCCCGGTCATCATGAAGGCGATGCTCGACGAGGGCCTTCTGCACGGCGACGCGCTCACCGTCACGGGCAAGACCCTGGCCGAGAACCTCGCCGACCTGAACCCCGACCCGGTGGACGGCAACGTCATCCACCGCTTCGACGACCCGATCCACGCCACCGGCGGCATCACGATCCTGCACGGGTCGCTCGCTCCGGAGGGTGCGGTCGTGAAGACCGCGGGCTTCGACGCCTCGGTGTTCGAGGGCCCTGCCCGCGTGTTCGAACGCGAGCGTGCGGCCATGGACGCCCTCGAGGCCGGAGACATCAACGCCGGCGACGTCATCGTCATCCGGTACGAGGGCCCCAAGGGCGGCCCGGGCATGCGCGAGATGCTGGCGATCACCGCCGCCATCAAGGGCGCGGGGCTCGGAAAAGATGTACTACTCTTGACGGACGGTCGATTCTCAGGCGGCACAACCGGCCTCTGCATCGGCCACATAGCTCCCGAAGCGGTGGACGCAGGTCCTATCGCCTTCGTGCGCGATGGTGATCTGATACGGGTCGATATCGCCGCTCGCACTCTCGACTTGATCGTCGATGACGCCGAGCTGAGTTCCCGCCGCGAAGGCTGGGAACCGCTTCCCCCGCACTATACCCGTGGCGTTCTGGCCAAGTACTCGAAGCTCGTGCACTCCGCTGCGGAGGGCGCGGTTACGGGCTGACGGCCGTCCCCCTTTTACCCCCACCTGGTTCCGAGGTACCACCATGTCCGCCGAATCCGCCACGGCCGTTCCCCGGCCCCCCGCTCGCACCGCTCCGGCGCCCGTGCTCACGGGCGCTCAGGCGGTCGTCCGTTCGCTCGACCTGCTCGGCGTCACCGACGTGTTCGGTCTGCCGGGCGGCGCGATCATGCCCGTCTACGACCCGCTCATGGACGACGAGAACGTCCGTCACATCCTCGTGCGCCACGAGCAGGGCGCCGGCCACGCGGCCGAGGGCTACGCCGCGGCGTCGGGTCGTGTCGGAGTCGCGATCGCGACGTCCGGCCCCGGCGCCACGAACCTCGTCACCGCGATCGCCGACGCCTACATGGACTCGGTGCCGCTCGTGTGCATCACCGGTCAGGTCTTCTCGACCCTCATGGGAACGGATGCCTTCCAGGAGGCCGACATCGTCGGCATCACGATGCCGATCACGAAGCACTCCTTCCTGGTGAAGTCCGCCGAGGAGATCCCCGGCGCGATCGCTGCCGCGTTCGAGATCGCGTCCACCGGTCGCCCCGGCCCCGTGCTCGTGGACATCACCAAGGACGCGCAGCAGAACTCGGCGCCGTTCGTCTGGCCGCCGAAGATCGACCTGCCCGGCTACCGTCCCGTGACGAAGGCCCACGGCAAGCAGATTCAGGCCGCGGCGCAGCTCATCGCCCACGCGAAGAAGCCGGTGCTGTACGTGGGCGGCGGTGTCATCCGCGCGCAGGCGTCGGCCGAGCTCAAGACGTTCGCCGAGGCGACCGGCGCTCCGCTGGTGACGACGCTCATGGCGCGCGGGGCGTTCCCCGACTCGCACGACCAGCACCTCGGCATGCCCGGCATGCACGGAACGGTGCCCGCCGTCCTGGCGCTCCAGGACAGCGACCTCATCGTGTCGCTGGGCGCGCGCTTCGACGACCGCGTGACGGGCAAGGCCTCGCTCTTCGCCCCGAACGCGCAGGTCGTGCACGTCGACATCGACCCGGCCGAGATCTCCAAGATCCGCACCGCGGACGTTCCGATCGTGGGAGACCTCAAGGAGGTCCTCGTCGACCTGGATGCCGCCTTCCGCCAGGCGGCATCCGAGACCGAGGTCGACTATTCGGAGTGGTGGACGTTCCTCAACGGGCTCCGCGAGGAGTTCCCCCTCGGCTACACGCCCACCACCGACGGCCTGCTGTCGCCGCAACACGTGATCCAGCGCATCGGCGAGATGACCGGTCCCGAGGCGATCTACGCCGCGGGGGTCGGCCAGCACCAGATGTGGGCGGCGCAGTTCATCAAGTACGAGCGCCCCAACGCGTGGCTGAACTCCGGCGGCGCCGGCACCATGGGCTACTCGGTTCCCGCCGCCATGGGTGCCAAGGTCGCCGAGCCCGACCGCGTGGTGTGGGCGATCGACGGTGACGGCTGCTTCCAGATGACCAACCAAGAGCTCGCGACCTGCGTGATCAACGACATCCCGATCAAGGTCGCGATCATCAACAACTCGTCGCTGGGTATGGTGCGCCAGTGGCAGACACTGTTCTTCGACGGTCGCCACTCCAACACCGACCTCAACACGGGGCACGGGACGCGTCGCATCCCGGACTTCGTGAAGCTGGCCGAGGCGTACGGATGCCTCGCGATCCGGGTCGAGAAGGAGGACGAGATCGACGCGGCCATCCAGCTCGCGCTCGACACCAACGACCGTCCCGTCGTGATCGACTTCGTCGTGAGCGCGGATGCCATGGTGTGGCCGATGGTCCCGCAGGGCGTCAGCAACAGCTACGTCCAGTACGCCCGCGATCACTCGCCCGCCTTCGCCGAACAGGAGGACTGAGATGTCTCGTCACGTTCTGAGTCTCCTCGTCGAGGACAAGCCCGGTCTGCTCACCCGCGTCGCGGGCCTGTTCGCCCGTCGCGGCTTCAACATCGAATCGCTCGCCGTGGGCGTCACCGAGGTGCCGGGTCTGTCCCGCATCACGGTGGTCGTCGACGTCGAGGGTCTGCCCCTCGAGCAGGTGACGAAGCAGCTGAACAAGCTCATCAACGTCATCAAGATCGTCGAGCTCGACCCCGCCAGCTCGGTGCAGCGCGAGCACGTGCTCGTGAGGTGCCCGGCGATGCGACCGCGCTCGTGCACCTCGAGCGCGGGGGTGTCGTCGAGTCCTTTCCACTGCCGGACGGGAGGCGGCGGCTCGTCGCGTGGGCCGGGACGTCGGACGTTCCGGATGCCGCCGAGTTCCTCCGCACCGCACTGGCGGAGCGCCTGCGGCTGGACGTCGATACCTCGGATGCCTCGACTTTTCGGGTGCGACGGGCGGTGGCGCCCGCGCTAAGGCGAGGACGCGTGCTAGTCG
>NZ_BADA01000180.1 GCF_000333395.1 Microbacterium sp. B19 | reverse complement strand
CGCTGTGGCCGGCGCCGTGCTCTCCGGCTGTGCTTCGGCCGCAGCGCCGGCCGCACCGGCATCCACCATTCCTCTCGCCGACGACGCGAGCATCCTCACCGACGTGTGCCCGGCGACGGTCGTCGTCCAGGCCACGTGGGAACCCGAGGTCGACCACGGCCCGTTCTACGGACTGGTGGGACCCGACGCCGTCATCGACGCCGACAAGAAGAGCGTCACGGGCACGCTCGTCGACCAGGGCAAGAGCACCGGCGTGCAGATCGAGGTCCGCTCGGGCGGCTCCGCCATCGGCTACCAGCCCGTGGCCTCGCAGATGTACACGGACACCTCGATCACCCTCGGCAGCGTGCCGACCGAGGACCGCGTCGCGGGTGCCGCCTCGCAGCCGACCATCGGCGTCTTCGCGACGCGCCAGCAGAGCCCCCAGATGATCATGTGGGATCCGGCGACGCACCCCGACTGGACGTCGATCGCGGACATCGGGAAGACGGATGCCACAGTCGTCGTGCCGAAGGGCGGTCTGTACGCCCAGGCGCTCGTCGCCAAGGGCGTGCTGAAGCAGTCACAGCTCTCCGACTCGTACGACGGCAGCCCGGCGCGCTTCGTCAGTGACCCGAGCATCGCCCAGAACGGTTTCGCGACCTCCGAGCCGTACATCTACGAGCACGAGATCTCGCAGTGGGACAAGCCGGTCAAGTACCAGCTGGTGAAGGACGCCGGGTACGACGTCTACCCGGACGCGCTCTCGATCCGCTCGGCGGATCTCGAGAAGCTCTCGCCCTGCCTCACCAAGCTCGTGCCGATCCTCCAGCGTTCCGCCCTGGCGTATCTCGCCGATCCGGCGCCGACGAACGCGCTCATCGTCAAGCTGGTCGAGGAGTACAACACCGGATGGGTCTACTCGCCCGGCGTGGCCGAGGCCGGCGCGGGCATCCTGAAGAACCTCCACCTGATGGCCGGAACCGACCCCTCCGTCCCGATCGGCGACTTCGCCCCGGCCCGCGCGAAGAGCAGCTTCGATCAGGTGACGTCGCTCCTCGGCGCGACGGGAGTGAAGATCGACCCCGCCCTCACGCCGGACGACATCTTCGACGACCAGTTCATCGACCCCTCGATCACCAGCAAGTGAGGTGAAGCGGCGGTGAGGTGGCCCCGGCCCCTCCCCGCCGCTTCCGCATTCCGTCATCCGCCGCTTCGAGAGAGCAGACCGACACATGCCGACACCACCCCGCGTGCCCCTGATCCTCGACATGGACTTCGGCATCGACGATTCGATGGCGACCCTCTACCTCGCGGCGTCGGGCCGCGCCGAGATCGTCGCGGTCGGGACGGTCCACGGCAACACCTCCGCCGCGCAGGCCGCGCGGAACGCCCGCCAACTACTCAGTGTGCTCGGGCTGCAGGACGTGCCCGTGGCGCGCGGCGAGGCGGAACCCTGGAACCAGGACGTCCACTACGCCGCCACCGTCCACGGGGAGGACGGCATCGGAGGGATGGCATCCACCGACGAGCCGCCCGGCACGATCGTCGAGGAGACCGCGGCGGAGCAGATCGTGCGGCTCGCGCGGGAGCGGGACACGATGGATGCCGGGTCCACCGGCCCCGACAGGTGCGGGCGTGCGGCGAGGTACGCGGGGACCGTGTCGACGGTCAGCTGGTCGGTGAGGACGGTCATGATGCGGTGGTGCTCCCGGCGACGATGGTGGTCTTGCGACGGCGGAACGTGAAGCTGAACAGCAGGGCCACGAGCAGCACGAGGCCCTTCCCGAAGTCCTGGATGTAGTACGGCAGGCCCATCATCGAGAACCCGGTGACCATCACGGCCA
>NZ_BADA01000181.1 GCF_000333395.1 Microbacterium sp. B19 | reverse complement strand
GGGGCCGCACTGGCCGTTCTCGCCGCCGCGGTGATCGCGGCCGCGGGGTCCGCCGCCTCCGCCGCCGTCCCCGATCTCACCGGCCGCCGCTATGTCGCGCTCGGTGATTCGTACGCGGCCGGGTGGGGTCTGCCGCTGGCATCCACCCAGCCCGCGCAGGGCTGCGACCAGTCCGACCAGAACTACCCGCACCTCCTCGCCGCGCAGTTCGGATTCGCGCTCGACGACCGCACATGTGGCGGTGCGGTCATCGCCAACGTCGTCGACACCCCGCAGACCGTCAGCGGTACGGCCCCGGTCCAGGTCGATTCGCTGGATGCCACGACTGACCTCGTCACCCTGACGATCGGCGGCAACGACCTCGGCTTCTGGAACATCGGACAGATGTGTGTCGCGCTGGCGCCCACCGGTCCCGTCCTCGGGAGCGTCGACGGGCAGACGCATCAGACGTGTCGGGAACAGTTCGTCGTGAACACGCCCGCGGGTCCCGTGAACACGCTCGAGACAAAGATCGACCAGACGGTGGCACCCGCGCTGACCGCCGCGCTCCAGACGATCCACACGAAGGCGCCGAACGCGAAGATCATCGTCGTCGGATACCCGGCTCTCGCTCCGGATACCGCGCACACGCCGAGCGGCGGCTGCTACGCGTCGTTGTTCCAGGGATTCTTCGGCTTCCGCACGAACGCCTTCCCGTACCTGGACACCGATGTCGCGCTGCTCCGCGACACGCAGGTGTACATGGACCAGGCGATGGCCGCCGCCACGACCGCGGCGGGCGCGACGTACGTCTCGTTGCTGCCGGGATCCGTGGCCCACAGCCCCTGCAATCCGTCCGACGCGTATGTGAACGGCATCACGCTCACGCTCTCGCCCGACAGCATCCCGGTGAGCGGGCTCCCGCTCGGGGGCATTCAGCGCGGGGCACTGCACCCCAACGCCGCGGGTATGGCCTTCGCCCGCGACGAGGCGGCGGATGCGGTGCGGACGCTGTTCGCGGTGCCGGACCCGACGCCGACGCCGACGGTGACCCCGACGCCCACGCCCACGCCCACTCCGACCCCGACTCCGACTCCGGACCCGTCCTCAACGACTCCGACTCCGACTCCGACTCCGACGCCGGACCCGTCCTCAACGCCCACGGTCGCGCCGACTCCGACTCCGACTCCGACTCCGACTCCGACGCCGGACCCGTCCCCGACGCCGACGGTCGCGCCGACGCCCGGTCCGACCGCGTCCGCATCGGCGACCCCGGTGCCCAGCGCGTCCTCGCCGGGGTCGACGGCATCCGGGTCCGGCCTCGCTCGCACCGGTGCCCCGCCCGTGGCCCGAGCGATCGGGATCGGCGTCGTCCTGCTGGTCGGCGGCATCGTGACTGCGCTGATCCTGCGCCGCCGCCGGGCTCGCGGCTGAGCGCGGTACCCGATCCGAGATGAGCGCCCTGACGCCGACATCATGCCGGCGGCAGGGCGCTCACCTCGTGGGCTCCGGGAGTCCGGCGTCTTCATCGTGCGAGCACCGGTCCGACGGGGGAGTCGCGGGGGCGTGCGAGTAGGCTGTGCGGGTCTGGGTCCCCGAGCGGTGAGGATGTGTGGATGGCGAGAGGGCGTTCCGATGCCGAGCATCTCGTCGACGTCCTCATCGGTATCTGGAAGAGCGTCGATCAGGAGCGCCGCCCGATGCCGTCCGAGCCGCAGCTCGCGGCGCTGACCGGGGCCAGCCGCACGTCGGTTCGCGAAGCCCTGATTCGGCTCGAGGAGCGCGGGTACATCCACCGGTCGCACGGTGCGCGCACCGTCATCCACTCGCACCTGGACCAGCTCGGCACCCGCGTCGATCAGCAGCGCGACCACCTCGACGCTATCGCGCGCGCGGGGTACGAGCCGAGTGTCAGTGTGGTCTCCGCGTCGTTCGGCGTGGTGGAGAGATCCCCGGACGGTCCCGAGCAGTTCCACGATCTGCCGATCGGCACCCGCGTCCTGCGCACGCGGAAGGTGTGGAGCGCCGACGGCCACCCGTACGTGATGGCCGACGACGTCATCCCCGTCACCGACACGCGCTCGGCGGCCACGCTCGAGGCGGATATCGACCCGTCGCTCCCGGTCTTCGACCTGGCGGAACGCCTGAACGGTGTCGCGGTCGCGTGGGAGACGGTGTGGTTCGGCTCCTCGATGCTCGCCGACGACGAGCAGCAGGCGCTGGGGCTCGAGGCGACGGCATCCGCCCTGCAGCTCACGTACTGCGGCCTCGGGCCGGCGCGCGAGGTGGCGTACTGGTGCCGCGAGGTGCAGACCCCCGCGCCGGCGCAGTTGCGCAACGTGCTGGTGCGCCGCGTCACGCGCGGCTGACGCAGCCGTCGCGGGCCCC
>NZ_BADA01000182.1 GCF_000333395.1 Microbacterium sp. B19 | reverse complement strand
TGGGGTCCAGCACGAGGGAGCCCGATTCGGTGTCGTGCCGGCCGCCGCTTCGCGTTTCGTTGCCGCGCGCTCGCGGAAGTAGTGCACGGCGATGAAGATCCCGGTGCCGGCGACGGCGGCGAGCAGGATGACGTCGATGTACTCGGTGACGATGTCGCGCACGAACGGGATGTAGCCCACGGCGTAGCCCAGCATGGTCAGGCCGACGCCCCACAGGATCGCGCCGATGAGGTTGTAGAGCGAGTACTTGCGCCACGGCATGTGGCCGACGCCGGCCGCGATCGGGGCGAACGTGCGCACGACCGGGACGAAGCGGGCGAGGATCACCGTGATGCCGCCGAAGCGCTCGAAGAACGCGTTCGTGCGTTCGACGTTCTTCCGGCTGAAGATGCCGGAATCCTTGCGTTCGAAGATCGACGGCCCCGCCTTGTGGCCGATGAAGTACCCCACCTCGCCACCGATGAACGCCGCGACGCCGATTGCCAGGGCGACCCACCAGGCGTTGATGCCGAACACGCCGTTCGGCGCCGCAGCCGTCGAGTGCGACAGCAGCCCCGCCATGATCAGCAGGGTGTCGCCGGGCAGCAGGAAGCCGATCAGCAGGCCCGTCTCGGCGAAGATGATGAAGCACACCACCAGAAGGGCCCACGGCTGCGAGTTGGTGATGATGGCGGCCGGGTCCAGCCAGGGGAGCAGGCCTGCGGAGTGGATCACATCGGTCCCGTCGGGTCAGGGGAATCGGTGTCGCGGAAGGGACATCCGTGCGGAAGGGGGGACTTGAACCCCCACGCCCGAAGGCACAGGAACCTAAATCCTGCGTGTCTGCCGGTTTCACCACTCCCGCGAGTGACCTCATTGTAGGGCCGCGCGGAGCCCGCTCCATGTGAAGAGGCCGTCAACGTGCGACCGGGATCGAGGGCGAAAGGCGTGTCGCGGGAATGCCCGCGTGCCCCTGAGTCTTGGCATCCGTATGAAGGCCATCGTCTATGCGACTCCCGGTGACTCCTCCGTCCTCTCGCTCGTGGAGCGGGAGCTCCCCGAACCCGGCCCGGGCGAGGTGCGCGTGCGCATTGCCGTCTCGGGCGTCAACCCGACCGACTGGAAGGCCCGCGCGTCCGTCGGGCGCGAGCTCGTGGCCGACGAGGTGACGCCGAACCAGGACGGAGCCGGAACGGTGGATGCCATCGGCCCGGGGGTCGACGACGTCTCCGTCGGAGACCGGGTGTGGATCTACCTCGCGGCGCACCAGCGCGCCAGCGGCACCGCGGCGGAGTACTCCGTCGTGCCCGCCGCCCGCGCCGTGCCGCTGGCGGATGACGCGTCGTTCGCGCTCGGCGCGAGCCTCGGCGTCCCGGCGATGACGGCGCACCGCGCGCTCACCGTGCACGAGTTCGGCCCGTCACGCCTGTCGCCCGGTGCGTTGGACGGGCGGACCGTGCTCGTCCAGGGCGGCGCCGGCGCCGTCGGACACGCCGCGATCCAGCTCGCCGTCTGGGCCGGAGCGACCGTCATCGCGACCGTGAGCAGTCGCGAGAAGGAGACGCTCGCGCGCGCGGCGGGCGCCCACCACGTGCTGCGGTATCCGGATGCGGGGCTGGCCGATGGCATCCGCGAGATCGCTCCCGACGGCGTCGACCACATCGTCGAGGTCGCCATCGCCGAGAACGCCGGGCTCGACGTCGAGGTCATCGCCAACCACGGCTCGATCGGGTACTACGCCGACAACGGCGGCGACGAATTCACGGCCGCGGTCCGTGCGAGCTTCGCGAAGAACGTGCGCTGGCAGGGGCTGCTGCTCTACACGGTCGGCGAGGAGGCTCTCGAGGCTGCCGCCGAGGACGTGTCGGCCGCGGTGGCCGACGGCGCGCTGCCGGTCGGAGAGGAAGCCGGACTCCGGTTGACCTGGTTCCCGCTCGAGGAGACCGCGGCGGCGCACGACGCGGTCGAGGCGGGTGCGACCGGAAAGGTGCTGATCCGCGTCGGCGACTGAGCCCCTACGCCACCGGCCGGGGGCGCCGACCGAGCACGGCCGCGCAGATCGCGAGCACGGCCGTCGCGAGGGTCAGGGCGAGCGGCGATCCTGCGCGGTGGGCGAGCGCACCGACGACGGCGCCCCCGAAGAGCGACGCCCACAGCAGCAGGGGCCGTTGCCACGCGGTGCGTGAGCCGCCGGTGACCAGTGTGGCCAGTGCCAGACCGAGACTCACGAGCGTCCCGGTCGAGTAGGTGATGGCGACGCGCGCGCGTCCGTCCGCGAGGAACAGCGTGTTCAGCGCGCCCATCGCGGCCGCGAGGAGCCCGGCTCTCCACAGTGTTGCGTCGCCCGCCAGAGCCAGGGCCGCGGCGGCGCCGACGAGGGCCGCGGCTCCGCCCACGATCCAGGGGCGGTGTCCCGCCAACCGCGCGTTCACGACACCGCCGACCGCCACGCCGAGGACGAAGGCGGCGATGATGCCCGCGGATGCCGCGGCCACGAGCGTCCCGGGACCGAACAGGTCAACCGCGGCCTGGGTCGAGTTCCCGCTCATGAAGGAGACGAACAGCCCGCCGGTGTCGAGGAAACCGATCGCGTCGACGAACCCGGCGACGGAGGCGAGCACCGCCGAGACGGCGAGCGAGCCGCGGTCGACGTCCTTCATGCGGCTCCTTCGGTCACGGCATCCGGGTCGGGTTCCCCCTCATCGTGGTGCGCCGCGGCGAGTCCGGGCAAATCACCGGGATCGCGGCACGTAACGCGGGACCCAGCGCACGAACCCCACGGCCCCGGCGACCGCGACCACTCCCATCGCCGCGACGGCGACCGGGAGCGAGATCGCCGCGGTCAGCGCCGAGACGAGGACCGGGGCGACCGCCCCGCCGCCGTCGGTGAGCGTGCGCCACGAGCCGAGGAAGGCGGCCGGCTCGTCGGGTGGGGCGAGGTCGGCGCCGAGGGTGAGCAGGATGCCACTGGAGAGCCCGTTCCCGACGCCGAGGACCGCCGCGAACATCCCGTACCAGAGCGCCGAGCTGCCCGACCCGTGCGTCAGGGACAGCGCGAAGAAGCCCGCGCCCATCAGGACCATGGCGGGGAGCGCGGCCCAGAGCCGCCCGAACCGGTCCATCACCTGGCCGCTGGCGTAGAACAACGCGAAGTCGATCGCGCCCGAGACGCCCACGACCACCGCGATCGTCGAGGCATCCAGCCCGAGCGAGACACCCCACAGGGGGAGCACCACCTGCCGCGCCGACCGGACCGCCGAGAGCGACGCGGCCGCGAGCCCGAGCCGTGACAGCACGCCGCGGTACCGCCACATCGTGCGGAAGACCCCGGCCCGCTCCGCGGTGGGGATCGCGCCGGTCACCGGCTCGCCGGTGTCCTCCTCGTCCAGGCTCGAGCCGGCGCGCGCGGGCTCCTCGACGCGCGAGGCGGAGGCCGCGGGGACCAGGCGCTCCGGGTCGGGGCCGAGGAACACGAGCAGGATCGTCGCGACCTGGCAGACCGCGAAGAACGCGATCGACGCGGACTCGTCGCCGAAGATCCCGAGGAGCGCGGCCGAGATGAACGGGCCGACGAACATGCCGAGCCGGAACGTCCCGCCGAGCAGCGACAGCGCCCGCGCCCGGAAGTGCAGCGGCACGCGCGTGGTCATGAACGAGTGCCGGGCGAGGGCGAAGGATGCCGCGCAGAACCCGATCAGAAACACCGCCGCCGCGAACACCGCGAGCGAATTCGCGAACACGACGCCCACGAGCCCGCCCAGGATGACGATGCCCGCCACGCCCATCGTGAGGCGTTCCCCGAACCGGGCGACCGCCCATCCCGCCGGGATGTTGCCGCACAGCGTCCCCACGACGAGCGCCGAGGCGATGAGGGCGGCCAACGCGACGTCGGCGCCGAGCCGGTTCGCGATCACCGGGATGAGCGGGATCACGGCGCCCTCGCCGAGCGCGAACAGCAGCGTCGGGCCGTAGATCATGGGCGCGAAGCGGAAGAGCACATCGCGGGGGGAGTCGCTCGTCATCGTCTCCACGATAGGCTGGAGTGTCATGCTCGAACTGGACCTTGCCGCCGACATCCAGGCGCTGCGCTCGACCTTCGCCGATATTCAGGCCGTGGTCGACGTCGACGCACTCACCGCCGACATCGAACGTCTGAACGAGGAGGCGGGCGCACCCGACCTCTGGGACGACGTCGACAACGCCCAGAAGGTCACCAGCCGTCTCAGCCACCGTCAGGCCGAACTCAAGCGCATCACCGAGATCGGCCAGCGCCTCGACGACCTCGAGGTGCTCGTCGAACTGGCGAACGAGATGGAGGACGAGGACTCCGCCGATGAGGCGCGCAAAGAGCTCGCGTCGCTGCGCGAGGTCATCAACCAGCTCGAGGTGCAGACGCTCCTCGACGGGGAGTACGACGCGCGCTCGGCCGTCGTGACGATCCGCTCCGGCGCCGGCGGCGACGACGCCACCGACTTCGCCGAGATGCTGCTCCGCATGTACCTGCGCTGGGCCGAGCGCCACAAGTACCCGGTGAAGGTCATGGACACGTCCTACGCCGAAGGCGCGGGCATCAAGTCCGCGACCTTCGAGGTCGACGTCCCGTACGCCTACGGCACGCTGTCCGTCGAGGCCGGCACGCACCGCCTCGCGCGCATCAGCCCCTTCGGCGGCGCCGACAAGCGCCAGACGAGCTTCGCCGCAGTCGAGGTCATTCCGGTGATGGAGGAGGCCGTCGAGGTCGAGGTGCCGGAAGGCGACATCCGCGTCGACGTGTTCCGTTCCTCGGGCCCCGGTGGACAGTCGGTCAACACGACCGACTCCGCCGTGCGCATCACGCACATCCCGACGGGCCTCGTCGTCTCGATGCAGAACGAGAAGTCGCAGATCCAGAACCGTGCGGCCGCCATGCGCGTGCTGCAGACGCGCCTCCTGCTGCTCAAGCGCGAAGAGGAAGCGGCCAAGAAGAAGGAGCTCGCGGGCACGATCACCGCGAGCTGGGGCGACCAGATGCGGTCGTACTTCCTCTACGGTCAGCAGCTCGTGAAAGACCTCCGCACCGGATACGAGGTCGGAAACCCCGCGGTCGTCTTCGACGGCGATCTCGACGGTCTCATCGCGGCCGGCATCCGCTGGCGCAAGCGCAAGGACGACGACGACTGATCGATGGATGCCACGGGTGTGGCATCCATAGGACTCTCCCGGTTTCGTGAACCGGCGCGTCCTGTCGGGCTGGGGGAGTCGCGCGCTTAGGCTCGTCGAGCCATGATCCGGTTCGAGAACGTCACCAAGCGGTATCGCGGCACCACGAGACCGGCGTTGAACGCCGTCGACTTCGAGGTGCAGCGCGGAGAGTTCGTCTTCCTCGTCGGGGCTTCGGGCTCCGGCAAGTCGTCGTGCCTGCAGCTCATCCTGCGGGCGGAGACGCCGAGCGAGGGGAGGGTCGTCGTCCTCGGACGCGACCTGCGCACGCTGTCGAACCGGAAGGTGCCGTACTTCCGGCGCCACATCGGGTCGGTCTTCCAGGATTTCCGGCTGCTCCCGAACAAGACCGTGCACCAGAACGTCGCGTTCACGCTGCAGGTCACGGGCGCCTCGCGCGGGTTCATCCAGCAGGCGGTGCCGGAGGTGCTCGCGCTCGTCGGTCTCGACGGCAAGGAGAAGCGTCTGCCGCACGAGCTCTCCGGTGGTGAGCAGCAGCGCGTCGCGATCGCGCGCGCCCTCGTGAACCGCCCCCAGGTGCTCCTGGCCGACGAGCCGACCGGAAACCTCGACCCCGGCACCTCGATCGACATCATGCAGCTGCTCGCCCGCATCAACGCCGGCGGCACGACGGTGGTCATGGCCACGCACGAGGCCGGCTTCGTCGACCAGATGCAGCGCCGCGTGATCGAGCTCCGCAACGGCGAGATGGTGCGCGACGAGCGGCGCGGCGGCTACGGCGACACGTCCGGCCTGCCGCGCCTCGCCCCCGAGGTCGAGAAGGGCGCGGCCGCGGTCGCCGCCCTCACCGCGGTGCTCGAGGTGCAGCGCGAGGTCGCGCACATCACCGGTTCCGTGGAGCCGCTGAACCTCGAGGACGCGAAGCGCGCGGAGGCGGAGCGGACTGCCGCGGCCGCGGCGCCCGTCGAGGAGCCGAGCACGCACACGCGCTCCGTGCCCGTGACGACGCCCGACGTCGATGCGCTCGGCCTCGCCGACCGTCTCGGACTCGCCGACAAGAACGACCGCGACGACGAAGTGGGACCCACGTCATGAGGTTCGGGCTCATCCTCTCGGAGGCCTTCACCGGTCTCCGCCGCAACGCCTCGATGGTCATCTCGGTGATCCTCGTGACGTTCGTCTCGCTGACCTTCGTCGGTGCCGCGATGCTCATGCAGATGCAGATCGGCAAGATGCAGTCGTACTGGGCCGACCGCGCCCAGGTCGCCGTCTTCATGTGCTCGACGGTGTCGGACAAGGATCCGTGCGTCGCCGGTCAAGCCGCGTCGCAGGACGAGATCGACAAGGTCACGGCCACTCTCGACGGCCCGGCTCTGGCTCCGCTGATCCGCAACTACACGTACTCGACGAGCGAGCAGGTCTTCGAGGATGCCAAGTCGCAGCTGCCCGAAGACATCATCGGGGTCGTCTCGGCCGACCAGTTCAACGCCACCTTCAACATCAACCTCGTCGACCAGAGCCAGTCGGACGTGATCGCCGAGGCCTTCACGGGTCAAGCCGGTGTCGAGAGCGTCACCGACCAGATGCAGTACCTGGAGCCGCTGTTCCAGACACTCACCGTCGCGACCTACGTCGCCGTCGGCATCGCAGCGCTCATGCTCATCGCCGCGGTGCTGCTGATCGCCACGACCATCCGACTCTCCGCGTTCGCGCGGCGGCGCGAGCTCGGCATCATGCGACTCGTCGGCGCCTCGAACCGCTTCATCCAGACGCCGTTCGTGCTGGAGGGCGTGCTCGCCGCGCTCATCGGCTCGGCCCTCGCGAGCGTCGCCGTGTGGGCGATCGTCGGGGTCGGGGTGAATCAGTACCTCCGTGACCGCATCAGCTTCATCACATCGTGGGTGGGTTTCGGTGATGTCGCCATCGTGGTGCCGGTGATCATCGTGATCGGCGTGCTGTTGGCGGCGCTGAGCGCGAGCTTCGCGATCCGCCGCTGGTTGCGTGCCTGATCGCGTAGACTGAGGGGCTCTGTGTGCCCGGAATCATGAGGAGGTGGCACCATGCCTCGTGAGCAGGGTGAAAAGCTCATCGCGTCGAACAAGAAGGCGCGTCACGACTACGCGATCGAGAAGACGTACGAAGCCGGTCTGGTGCTCACGGGCACCGAGGTGAAGTCGCTCCGCCAGGGGCGGGCGAACCTCACCGACGGCTATGCCTACATCGACGGCGGTCAGGCGTACCTGGATGCCGTTCACATCCCGGAGTACTCGCAGGGGCACTGGACCAACCACTCGGCCAAGCGCACGCGCAAGCTGCTGCTGCACAAGGACGAGATCGTGAAGCTGTCGCACGCGGTCGCCGCCGGTGGCTACACGCTCGTGCCGCTCCGGCTGTACTTCCTCGACGGTCGCGCCAAGGTCGAGATCGCGGTGGCGAAGGGAAAGCGCGAGTTCGAGAAGCGCCAGACGATCCGCGAGCGCGAGGACAAGCGCGAAGCCGAGCGCGCCATGCGCACCAAGAACCGCCTGGGGGAGTGACCCTCACTCAGCGACGAAGCGCCCCTCGACGGTGGCGCTCACGACGAGCTCGGGCGGCTGCAGGCTGAACGACGGGCCGGTGTCGGCCTTCGCGAACATCATGCGCGGGGCCGCGGCATCCGGTCGCGACTCGAGCAGCCCGGCATCCGCGATCTCGACCGCGGTGACGGATGCCAGCCCCAGTGCCTCGGCATAGGCGGCGGCGCGCTCCACGGCGACCTGCACGGCCGCGGCGGCCACCTTCCGCTCGACACCCACGCGCGTGTCGCGCGCGAGGCGCCAGTCCACGGCCGTGACCTGTACGTCGTCGGACTCGGCGACGTCGCCGAGCCACCACGACAGCGCGCCGGCATCGGTGAAGGTGGCCGACAGCTCGACGCTGGCGTGGTGCACGAGGGGCAGTTGCACGCCCTCGCTGTTCCACGGCCGATCCGACCACACCGAGACCCGCGCGCTCGACCACTCGGACACCTCGCCCGAGCGCAGGTGCGCCACCAGACCGTCCTGAACGGATGCCGCCCGCTCCTGGGCGCGCTCCACCACAGGACCACGCGCGGGACCGTCGGTGGACACGGTGACCCGAACGGCGGCCTCCTCGGCGCGGACGCGCGTCTCGCTCTCGCCCCGGACGGTGATGGTGACCTGACTCATGCGGCGAGCCTAGAGGACCCCGCGATCACGCAGCAGGCTTGATGTAGTCCAACTGGTTGCGGATCATGGCCCATCGAACGTCGGTGCCGGTGAAGAGGAAGGTCTGTCCCCAGCCTTCGTCGTCCGCCCATCCCTCGTCGCCGCGGAGGGCCCACTCCACGCCCGCGGGGACCTCGATCCGTTGGAACCCGCGGGTCTCGAGAGCGTCCTGCGCCGCACGCGACGCGGCGGAGTCGATCGGCGCCCACGCGAGGTCGAGCACGTTGTCGGTGGGAACGTCGGGCCCGGCGCCGAACCGGCAGCTGAGCTGGCCCTTCGGCGCTCCGTCGGGGAACTGATCGAACGGGCTGTGCCCCGTGGTGTCGCCCGCCATGTTCCAGCCCACCCACCCGTTCTGGGTGACTTGGGCGCGGAACTCCGGAGTGATCATGTCGTCACAGGAGGCGAATGCCGCGCTCGTGGTCGAGGTGGGGGACGGTGACGCTCCGCTGCTCGTCGGCGAGGCGGTGGTCCCGCTCGCCGTCGCCGAGGGGCTGACCGTACCCGAGGTCGGCGCACCCGGAGTGGTCGGTTCACTCACGCACGCGGTGAGGAGGAGAGCGGTGGCGATCAGGAGCGTGGGGGCCAGGAGGCGGCGGGAGGGGGTCACTCGTCCACGCTAGGGCGAAGGCTCGTTCAACACGCCGAGGCGGGGAGCGTCGTGATCGACACGTTGCGAGAGCGCGGGGGAATGCGCGGGGGTCCTCGGCGTTGTAGACTGTGATGCTCGGGTGTTTCGGCATCCGAGGTTGGCAATTCCACAGTGTGACGATGGTCGCTCCTGCACGGAGTTCCCGGGGCTGATCGGTTTCGACAGCGCCTGCGAATCCGCGAGAAGCGGGCCGAGGATGTGGGGTTATCTCGTAAACGCTCCCTGCAAAACAATAAGTGCCAATGCTAAGCGCACTGACTTCGCCCTCGCTGCCTAAGCGAGCCCGATAGTCCGTCAGACCGTGTGTGACCCCGCCACGGATCCTGGCGTCATTTAGGGGTCTTGCTGTGTGACGGCGTCCGGACGTCACGCGGGACTCTTCCCGGACTGGGCCTGTCGACTTAGGTGTCTGTGACAAAGGTCGGGGCCGAGCAGAACGTCTGCACAGACTGCGCCCGGAGAAAACGCGGAGACCCAGCGTTGGACGGGGGTTCGATTCCCCCCAGCTCCACGAACCATCGTCACCGGAGAAACCCTCGCCCGCACGTCGCGGACGGGGGTTTTTCTATGCGGCGGACCGCGTGTGCACGTCGCTCTCGCCGGACAGGTCGTTGAGCTCGAGGTACACGCGGCTCTCGGTGCGGGTCAGTGTCGCGGTGTTGCGGCGCTCGATTGCGCCGGCCATCCGCTCGACGAACCCCGGGTCGAACGAGTGGAGCAGCACGTCCTCTGCCCGGTGGATGCGCTTGCCGGCCCACGGTGCGGCGACCTTCTCGGGGTCGCGGTGGGTGTAGACGGCAACCCGCTCGGCCTTCATGCTGCCGGTGTGGAGGCGGGCGGCGTCCGGGGCTCCCACTTCGATCCAGGCCACGAGTGCCCCGGTGAGGTCGCGCACCATGACGGCGGGCTCGTCGGTCGCCGAGACGCCCTCGCTGAACGCGATGCCCTCTTCGTACTCGAGGCAGTACGCGAGCACGCGCGTGAGCATGTACGGGTCGGTCTCGGACGGATGCCGAGCGACCCGGAGCTGCAGTTCGTCGTACACGCCGCGGTCGACGTCCGAGAGCTGCACCGTGAACGTGTGAATGGTCGCGCCGATAGCCACGACGATCGAGCCTACGCGACCGGCTTGCCGGGCACCGCGCTCGCGACCTAGCGTCGGAGCATGCCCGATCCCCGCTCGCAGCGCATCGACGTCGGCCCGTTCCAGCTTGATCCGGATGCCGAGCTCCAGGCCTGGCAGGCCGTGGCGTCCGACGGTACCTCGCTGCCCGCGGGATCGTGGAGCGACTGGGTGGCGCTGGCGCAGCGCGTGCTGCAGATCGACACGATCTGGCGCGAGCGCGAAGCGCGGGGCGACGCGTGGGACGAGGGGCACGCGGCATCCGGATCCGTGGATGCCGTGAACCCCTACCGCTGACTCGGCGGCCAGTCGATCAGGACGAGGCTCTGCTTCGTGTCGGCGACCTTCACGAAGCCGTCGCCGAACAGGTAGGTGATGCCGTATCCGTCGACGCCGCGGCCGCCGAGCCAGTCGGGGTTCTCGGTCACGTAGACGTCGCCGTTGCTGGCATCCTCGCGCTTCCACCCGGATGCCACGAGGTCGCGCTCCGCCTTGTCGGCGGCGGTGGCGTCGATCGGCGCCCACCCGAACATCTGGACGCCCGCCGCCGTCGCGGAGCCGTCGCTCCACTTGCACAGGATGCCGTCGGGCACCTCGGTCGCGCCGACGCGGAACGGCTCGCTCTGCGCCTTCCACCCGATGCTGCGGAAGTCGGCGGCTGTCGAGGAGAGGATGATCGTCTCGCACGTCGGGTCGGCGGCTTCGGCATCGGGGGTATCCGTGGGCGTCGCGGCCGGGGTTGCGGCCGAGTCGTCCGTGGGTGCCGCCGAGGGAGTCGCCGGGGCCGCGGCCGTCGGAGTGCACGCGGTCAACACCAGCGCGGTCAGGAGCGCAGCCGATGCCGCCGCGAGGGTGCGCCGCATCACGGAGTGTCCTCCGCGTGGAGGAACGCGAGGAACGCGTCGTGCAGCACGCCGTTGGTCGCCAGGGACGACTCCGCGTCGAGGCGGTCGGATCCGTCGAACGCCGAGAACCGGCCGCCGGCCTCCCGCACGATGGGGGCGATCGCCGCGATGTCGTACTCCTTCACGCCGAACTCCGCCACGAGCTCGAGGCGCCCTTCCGCAAGCCACATGTAGGGGAGGGCATCGCCGTAACCGCGGTCGCGCCACACGGCGCGCGCGAGGCGCTCGAGCGTCGGCACGAGGTCGACGTCGTCCCACTGCTCGATGCTCTGGAAGCTGATGCTCGCGTGCGCGATCTCATCGACGCCGGACACATGGATGCCACGGGCCTCGCCGTCGCGGCCGTTCGTCCACGCGCCGTGCCCGGTGGCGGCCCACCAGCGCCGGCCGAGCGCCGGCTGGCTGACGACACCGACCTGCGGCACTCCGTCGACGGTGAGCGCGATGAGTGTCGCCCAGACCGGGATGCCGCGCATGTAGTTGTGCGTGCCGTCGATGGGGTCGATGACCCACCGGCGTGCGGTGTCGCCCGTCGTCCCGTACTCCTCGCCCAGGATCGCGTCGTCGGGCCGCTCGGCATCCAGGATCTCCCGAATCGCGCGCTCGGTCGCCAGGTCTGCTTCGGTGACGTGGGTGCGGTCGGGCTTGGTGTCGATGCGCAGGTCGGCGGCGTCGAAGCGGGCCATCGCAACCGCGTCGGCCGCGTCGGCCAGGCGCAGGGCCAGCGCGAGGTCGTCGCTCAGGGACGGTCCGGGGTGCGCGGTCGCGAGGGTCTCATCGATGGGGGACACGCGTCCAGGATAGACGGCGACGCCGGGCCGATTTGGCGCGGCCAGGTCACGCCTGGTAACGTAATCCCTCGGTTCGGAACGCGTTTTCCGGGCCGAACGGAACGCACCTCTAGCTCAATCGGCAGAGCAACTGACTCTTAATCAGTGGGTTCTGGGTTCGAGTCCCAGGGGGTGCACCACCGGGCCCTCACCCTCACGGGTGGGGGCCTCTTTCGTTTTCGCGCGGGTGTCGGCCCTCGCGCTGCCGCCGCGACGACGGCAGGATGGCGGCATGGCCGACGACGAGATGTGGGACGTCACCGACGTCCAGGGAACCCCCACCGGCACTCTTCACCGGAGGGGCGACGGGCCGGTGCCCGTCGGGTCGTTCCACATCGTGGCGTCCGTGTGCGTGGTGGCATCCACGGGTCGGGTCCTCGTGAGCCGCAGGGCCGAGGGCAAGGACTACCCGCTGGCATGGGAGTTCCCGGCGGGCAGCGCGCTGCGCGGGGAGTCGAGTCGGCGCGGGGCGATCCGCGAGCTCGATGAAGAAGTGGGGATTTCCGTCCTTCCGGATGATCTCGTGCTCGTGGGGCGGGTCGTAGAGGAGCGCGCGCTGTTCGATCTGTGGTCCGTTCACGTCGCGGGTGAGCCCGCGGTGGTCGTCGACCCCGAAGAGGTCCTCGAGGCGGAGTGGGTCGACCTCGACGAGGTGCGTCGGCGCTGGGAGGCGGGCGTTTTCGCCACGCCGTGGAACGCGCGCTTCGAGCAGCTGTGGGACGAACTCGAGATCGCGGTGCGGGGCGAGCGGTGAGCGATCGCACGCACGCCGTCACGGTCGCCGGCGGCTCACTGCACGTGGGGGAGTGGCATCCGGATGCCGAGGGCTCGCCGTGGCTGCTCGTGCACGGGGTCACGGCCTCGCATCTCGCGTGGTCGTGGGTGGCTCGCGAGGCTTCGGACGTGCGGCTGCTGGCGCCGGACCTGCGCGGTCGCGGCCGCAGCGCCGACCTGCCGGGGCCGTTCGGGATGGCGGCCCACGCCGACGATCTCGCGGCGGTCCTGGATGCCACGGGTGTCGAGCGCGCGCTGATCGTCGGGCATTCGATGGGAGCGTTCGTGTCTGCCGTGTTCGCCGACCGTCACCCCGATCGCGCCGCCGCCGTGGTGCTCGTCGACGGCGGTCTTCCGCTCGACCTTCCTCCGGGGATGCCACCCGTCGACGCGGTACGGCACGTGCTGGGGCCCACAGCGGCACGCCTGGGGATGCGATTCGCGGATGCCGCGGCCTACCGCGACTCTGGCGCGC
>NZ_BADA01000183.1 GCF_000333395.1 Microbacterium sp. B19 | reverse complement strand
CGACCTGCGCGAGGTACCCAGCGCCGGGACGTCCTCGACGAGCGGGTAGTCCTTGACGCCCGACGAATGGTCGATCGGATGCCGTGGCATCCAGGCCGGAGCTCCGGGCTCGAGCGCTTTCGCGAAGAAGGGTTCGCCCGGCTCCGCCGCGGTCCCCACCCCGTCGGGCCAGCGCTTCCGCGTCACGGGACGCCCGCGGACGTGGGGGAGCAGCCGCGGAGCGATGCGGCTGTAGTAGTCGATGACCTCGCCCTTGGTGGTCCCCGTCTCGGGGTACAGCACCTTGTCGAGGTTGGACAGGCGCAGCCGACGGCCGTCGATCCGCACCGTCTGCTCCGCCATCGCCCCAGCGTAGAGCGGCGGAGCCGACGGATGCCGCGGGGTTGCGCGCACGACTCCTGCACAACTCCGCCGGTCGGCCTGTCTCCGTCCGATGAGCCCATCCGTGCAGGAGTTGTGCGCCTCCACGAGCGCAAGGGTCTCGGCATCCGAGGTGCCGGGGGTGTTCACTGGACGCATGCGATCGATCTGGAAAGGCGCACTGACCTTCGGTCTGGTCAACGTGCCCGTCAAGGTGTACTCGGCGACCGAGGACCACGACGTCCCGCTGCACCAGGTGCACAACAAGGACGGCGGGCGCATCCGCTACCAGCGCATCTGCGAGGTCGACGGCGAGGTCGTCCCGTATCAGGACATCGACCGCGCCTACGACGACGGAGAGCAGACGGTCGTGCTGACCAAGGACGACCTCGCGTCGCTCCCGAGCGAGCGCAGCCGCGAGATCGAGGTGGTCGAGTTCGTCCCGAGCGACCAGGTCGACCTGCTCACGCTCGACAAGGCGTACTACCTCGAACCCGACTCGACGTCGCCGAAGGCCTACGTGCTGCTGCGGAAGACGCTCGAGCAGACCGACCGCACCGCGATCGTGCGGTTCTCGCTGCGGCAGAAGACGCGACTTGCGGCGCTCCGCACCCGCGGTGACGTGCTCGTGCTGCAGACGCTGCTGTGGGCCGACGAGGTGCGCGCGGCGGAGTTCCCCTCGCTCGACGAGGACGTCCGCATCTCGGCGAAGGAGCTGGAGATGTCGGCCTCCCTCGTCGAGAGCTTCTCGAAGGACTTCGACCCCGACGAGTTCGGCGACGAGTATCAGCGCGAGCTGCGCACGCTCATCGACGCCAAGCTCGAGCAGGGCGACGCCATCGACACGGCCGCCACCTTCGGAGAACAGGATGCCGATGACGACGGCGGCGAGGTCATCGACCTGATGGAG
>NZ_BADA01000184.1 GCF_000333395.1 Microbacterium sp. B19 | reverse complement strand
GCCGCGATGATGCCGAGGCCCCCGGCGATCGCGTTGACCCGATCCTGCGTCAGCGTGCGGAGCGCGATGAGGAGCCCCGCGCAACCGATCGTCGCGAGGATCAATCCGACCGGGATGACGCCGAGGCGGAAGGCGTGCCCCACGGTCGCCGCCGTGCCGTAGACGGCGCCCACGAGGAAAGCGACGACCCAACCGATGACGCGCACGATGCCGGAAATCACGCGGTCAGTCTAGGTGCGGGTTCATGTGGCCCAGCCGAACGTCCGCAAGAGCGCGGCGGTCACGGCTCCCGCCGCGACGACGACGAGGAACGGTGCCCGCGCCCACAGCAGGACCGCCGCGACCCCGACCGCGGGGAGCCGCGCGTCCACGACGATCGCCGGACCCGAGGCCAGCGCCTGCACGACGACGAGCGCGGAGAGGAGCGCGACGGTCAACAAGTCGGCGATCCGCGCCGGCCGGGGAGCGTCGAGCCAGCTCTGCGGCAGGACGTAGCCCACCGCCTTGAGCGCCAGACAGAGGACGGATGCCGCGATCACGGCGGTCCATACGGTCATGGCATCCGCCCCTCGTCGTCCGCCGCGCGCATCGGGCGGGGGTCGAACCAGCCGAGGGCGAGCGCGACGCCGGCCGCGGCGATCACCGGGATGCCGGGCAGGACCCACGGCGTCAGCAGCGCGGCGACCGCCGCCGCGCCGATCGCGACGGCGAGCGGCTGACGGCCCCGAAGCCGCGGCCAGAGCAAGGCGAGGAAGGCCGCGGCGGCAGCGGCATCCAATCCCCACGTGCGGGGGTCGCCGAGGACGTCGCCGAGGAGGGCGCCGGCGAGCGTCGTGACGTTCCAGCCGACCCAGATCCCGACGCCGGTCACCCAGAAGCCGACGCGCCGCGCGGCGGGATCGGCCTGCGCGAGCGACACCGCGACCGACTCGTCGATCGTGAACGGGGTGGCCGCCGCCCGCCGGACGCGTCTCGGGCCGATCACCGGCGACATCCGCATCGCGTACGCGGCGTTGCGCACGCC
>NZ_BADA01000185.1 GCF_000333395.1 Microbacterium sp. B19 | reverse complement strand
CTATGCCTTCAGCGCCGGGGCTTCGGGCTTGCTCACGGCCGGCTTTGCAGATCGCTTCGACCGCAAGCAGCTGCTGCTGTTTTTCTATGGCGGCTTCGTGCTGGGGACGGTGTGGTGCGGCCTGGCGCAGAGTTTCGAGAGCCTGCTGCTGGCGCGTATCGTCACCGGCCTGTTCGGCGGCGTGATCGGTT
>NZ_BADA01000186.1 GCF_000333395.1 Microbacterium sp. B19 | reverse complement strand
GACGTTGCCCGGGTCGTTCACCGTGATCGCCGTCGGACCCGAGGCGGTGGCGCCGGTCGACCCGCCCCACAGGGCGAGCCCCGCGTAGGTTCCACCGAGGCCTGCGCCGCCGCCGACGAGCGCGGCCGCGACGAGCAGCGCGGCGATCTTGCTGCCCGAGCCCTTCTTGCGGGGCTTCGTGGCCTCGGACTCCGGAAGGGTCAGCGTCGGGTGGGTGCCGTACGTGCCGCCGGCCGCCGGACCGAACGCCTGCCCCGTCGGGGCGGTGGCGCCGCTCGGAGCGGAGGCGTATCCGTGGGCGTGCGGCGCCGGGTACTGCGGCGTGCCGTAGTGCGACGCGGCCGGCTGCTGCGGCGCGGGCGCGGCGCCCTGCGCAGCGGCGGGAGCCTGCGGGGCGCCGGTCTGTGCGGCCTCGGGGGCCTGCGGCGCGGCGGCGGGGGCCTGCGGCGCGGCGGGCGGCGGCCATGCCGCGGCGGCGTCGGCGGGCGAGCGGGTCGGCACCGGCGGCACCGCCGGCGTGGACTCCGCGGCCGGTGCGGCGGCGGGCGTGGTGGTCTCGTGCGACGTGGGGACCGCGCCCTGCGCGGCCGCGTCGGAGGTGGGGCGGGGCTCGGTACCCTCGGGACGGTCGTCCGTGGTGTCGCTCATGGGATGCTCCTCTTTCCTGGCGAGATCAACCATGACCCCGGATGCTGTGGGCTTCCTATGACGCGCATGAGCCACCTCTATCAGTGTCGGAGGAACGTCCCGCGAGGTCATCGTCGGCCTCTCCGTGCCCCCGCTCCGCTACGGTGGGAGGGTTTCGGCCCGGCGCGTCGCGCCCCGTCTTCCCGAAGGCATCCCTCATGCACGACCTCCCCGGCGCCTGGCGCCGCACCGCCCTCGGCGCGGGACTCATCGCCCCCGACGGCACGTCGGTTCCCACGATCTTCGCCGAGATGACCGCGCTCGCCGCCTCCACGGGCGCGCTCAACCTCGGGCAGGGCTTCCCCGACGAGGACGGCCCCGAGGCCGTCCTGGAGGCCGCCCGCCGCGCCATCGCCGACGGCGTCAACCAGTACGCCCCGGGTCGCGGTTTCCCCGATCTGCTCCAGGCGATCGCCGAGCACCAGCGGCGGTTCTACGGGATCGAGCTCGATCCCGCGCGCGAGGTGCTCGTGACCGTCGGCGCTACGGAGGCCCTCGCCGCGACGCTCCTCGCCCTGATCGACGGCCCCGACGACGAGGTCGTGGTGTTCGAGCCGTACTACGACTCCTATGCCGCGTGCGTGGCGCTCGCGGGTGCGCGGTTGGTTCCGGTGCCCCTGCGGTGGCCCGACTTCCAGCCCGACCTCGAGGTCCTGGCATCCGCGGTCTCCGACCGGACGCGCGTGATCCTCGTCAACGATCCGCACAACCCGACCGGTTCGGTGTTCACGCGTGAGGTGCTCGACGAGGTCGTGCGGCTCGCGCACCGGCACGACGCGATCATCGTCACCGACGAGGTGTACGAGCACCTCGTCTTCGACGGCCCGCACGTGCCGATCGCGACCCTCCCGGGCGCCGCCGAGCGCACGGTGTCGATCTCTTCCGCCGGGAAGACCTTCTCGCTCACCGGGTGGAAGACCGGCTGGGTGACCGGCCCGGCCGAACTGGTCTCGGCGGTCCTCGCCGTGAAGCAGTTCCTCACCTACGTCGGCGGCTCGCCCTTCCAACCGGCGATCGCCACGGGCCTCCGGCTCCCCGACGCGTTCTTCGCCTCGGTCGCCGCCGAGATGAAGGCCAAGGCCGAGCTGCTCGGCACGGGCCTCCGTTCCGCCGGATTCGACGTCAGCACCCCGGGCGGGTCGTATTTCACGGTCGTGGATGCCGCTCCGCTCGGCGCCACCGACGCCGACGCGTTCTGTCGCGAGCTGCCGTCGCGCGCGGGTGTCGTCGGCATCCCTCTCACCGCCTTCGCCTCTCCCGCACACCGCGGGGACTACGCGACGCTCGTGCGCTTCGCGGCGTGCAAGCGGGTCGAGGTGCTGACCGACGCCGTGGAGCGGCTCTCGGCCCTGGACGGCCTCCTCCTGCGCGGTTCCCGACAGCGCGACGACGGTGACGTCGATCGGCGCACCGGTGCGCGTCCGACCACCGAGCGCGAAGGTGGGCGTCAGCTGGACCGTGGCATCCCCGTCCGAAGCGGAGGGACGCGTCACGGTTCCGTCCGCGGCGACGACGCTCGCGTCGCTCGTGGCCCACGTGACGGTGGATCCGCCGTCGGCGGTCATCGGCAGCGTGAGGTCGCGGTCGACGTGCGACGTGTCGCCGAGAGACACGGACTCGGATGCCAGGAGCGCGGCGTACTGGTCGGCACCGGCGGTGCGGATCTCGTCGGCGGAGAGGGCGGTGGTCCAGATGCGGACGTCGTCGAGGGCGCCGGCGTAGTACGGGTCGTCCCAGAACGAACGGCCGAGGTAGCCGCCCACACCGTTCTGCCCGAGGGCCGCGTCGATGGTGTGACCGATGCCGGTCGCCTCGGCGTTCCCGCCGTCGAGCTGGCCGTTGACGTAGTACGACACCTTCTGCCCGGGCTGGAACACGAGCGTCACGTTCGCCCAGTGGTTCACCGGCAGCGCCGCACCGCCGTCGCCGACGCGACGCTCGCCGTTCGGCGCGTCGGAGACGGCGCCGTACGTGCCGTTGCAGCTGGTGGACGACAGCAGGTTCTTCGTCGTGGAGCGGCCGAGACCGAACACGAGCTGGCAGTTGCCGTTGTCGGCGCCCCCCCACTTCGTCCACACGCTGACCGTCACGGCGGTGTCGGTGGACGAGACGATGTCGTCCGGGAGTTCGATGTACGAGGCGACGGCATCGGCGTCGTTGCGTCCGCCGGTGAGGTGGATGGCCTTGTCGTCCGCGGCACCCGTGACGCCGGGGACGACGGTCACCCCGCCGTTGCGCACGACACCGTCGGCGCGCGGGGTGCGCACACCGGTATCGGGGATCGCTGCCCCGGCGGCGAGCGTGCCGCTCAGGGTGTCGAACGTGTAGTTCAGGTCGGGCGCGGGCACGGGGGCGGCGAAAGCCGCGGGGGTCGTGACCAGCGCCGACGCCGCGACGGCCGTGATGGCCGTGGCGGCGAGCAGACGGGGGACGCGCATCGTTGACGCTCCGTTCGGGTGCGGGGGGCGGGCGGTGCTCGCGGCTAAGGTGCCGGTGCGACTCCGCAGCGACGATGCTGCGGACCCGTCGGCGCATTGTTAGCGCTCACACTGCCGAGAACATA
>NZ_BADA01000187.1 GCF_000333395.1 Microbacterium sp. B19 | reverse complement strand
GGAGCACTCCGCAGAGATCCTGCGGATCCTCGAGCGCCGTTACCTCGCGGCCGTCACCACCGGGGGCGCCGCCGTCGGCGCGACCGCGGTCGTGCCGGGAATCGGCACCGGCGTCACGCTCGCCCTGAGCGGGGTCGAGACGGTGGGCTTCCTGGAGGCGACGGCGCTGTACGCGCAGTCGGTCGCCGAGGTCCACGGGGTCGCGGTCGACGACCCCGACCGCGCGCGAGCGCTCGTCCTGACGCTCATGCTCGGCAAGGAGGGCATCGACCTGGTGTCGCAGCTCGCGGCCCAGGCATCGGGACGCGGCGCCAGCCGCTCGACCTACTGGGGCGAACTCGTCACCAAGACGCTCCCCCGCGCGGCGGTTGGTCCCCTCGTCGACCGCCTCAAGACGACCTTCGTCCGCCAGTTCGCCACGCGCGGTGGGGCTTCCTGGATCGGGAAGGCGCTGCCGTTCGGCGTCGGTGCGGTCGTCGGCGGCGCCGGGAACAACATCCTCGGCCGCCGGGTGCTCGTGACCTCGCGGCGGGCGTTCGGTCCGCCGCCGCTCATCCTGCCGAAGGACGTCGAGCCACGCGAAGGAGCCTCGCGCCTCGAGCATCGTGCCGCCGGCGGCGTCCAGCGCATCGGCGGCGCCATCGCCGGAGCCGTGGGCGCGGCCGGCCGCCGCACGGGGTCCGTCGCCCGCAAGGCGCTCCCCCGCCGCAAGGACCGCGACGACCCGGAGCCGGAGTCCGAGGCATCCTGACGCCTTCTCATCGACGGAGCGCCCGCGCAAGACCCGAGCGCTCCGCGGGCGTTCGCGTTAGCCTCGCCGCATGGGTGACCTCCTCGATCTCCTGACCGTGTGGATGCCGCGACAGCGCTGGTACGGCACGAAGGGCCGCGACCCGCGTCTGACCCTCGTCGCCGATTGGGAACTGATCGCGCCCCGGACCCGGGTCCTGCTCGTGCGCGACGAAGCGGTCACCCCAGCCGCCCTGTACCAGGTCCCCGTCTCGCAGCGGGAACCGGACGCGGTGCTCCCCGGGAGCCTCATCGGCCCCGCGGGCGACGGTCTGGTGTGGTCGGATGCCGTCACCGACCCGACCTTCACCGACCTCCTGTTCCGTCTGGTGTCGGTCGGCGGGGCGGGCTCGGAGACGGAGAGCGGATTCGTCGGCCTCGCACTGTCGTCCGCGCCGGCGACGGCACCGTCGGACATCCCCGCGCGGGTGCTGAGCGGTGAGCAGTCGAACACCTCGATCATCTTCCGCCCCGAGGGTGCGGAGCCGGTGATCTGCAAGCTCTTCCGCCAGGTCAACGCCGGGGTGAACCCCGATGTGGAGCTGCAATCCGCCCTGGCGGCGGGCGGTGCGACGTTCGTGCCCGCGGCGATCGGCGAGGTGCGCGGCACCTGGACCGCGGCGTCGGGCGAGCCGGTGACCGGGTCGCTCGCGTTCGCGCAGGAGTTCTTTGAGGGCGTCGAGGATGCCTGGCGCGTCGCCCTGCAGGCCGCCACCGCCGCCGACGACTTCTCCGAGCCCGCGCGTGCCCTGGGCGAGAGCGTCGCCCGCATGCACGTCGCCCTCGCGCAGACGTTCCCCACCGTCGCCCCCGACGCCGCGGTGCGCTCGGCCGTGGCCGCCGCGTGGGAGCGGCGCCTGGGCATCGCCGTCGCGGAGGTCCCGGCGCTCGCGCCGTACGTCGATCGCATCCATCAGGTCTACGCCGAGGCCGTCGCCGCGCCGTGGCCGCCGCTGCAGCGCGTCCACGGCGATCTGCACCTCGGTCAGGTGCTGTACACGCCCTCGAACGGCTGGGTGCTGCTGGACTTCGAGGGCGAACCGCTGCGCCCGATCTCCGAGCGCCGCAGCCCCGATCTTGCCGTGCGGGACGTCGCGGGCATGCTGCGTTCGTTCGACTACGTCTCCGGCGCCGTGGCCGACGACGACGGCGCGGCGGTCCGCGCGTGGGTCATCGCCGCGCAGCAGGCGTTCCTCGGCGGCTACGCCGAGACCGTCGGTCCCGAGCAGACGGCTCCCGACGCGCTGCTGGCGGCCTGCGAGCTCGACAAGGCCGTCTACGAGGCGATCTACGAGACGCGCAACCGGCCGGACTGGATCGGCATCCCGCTCGCCGCGATCGGTCGGCTGGCTCCGCTCCCGGACTGACGCTGCCGAGCCCACGACGAAACGACGCCGCCCCGCGAACATCTCGCGGGGCGGCGTCGTTTCATGGGGAGGTCAGCTCTGGGGCATCGAGCCCAGCGTCACCTCGGCGGTGTTCTGCTTGCCGCCGCGGAGGTAGGTCACCTTCGCCTGCGAACCCGCGGCGAGCGCGCGTACCTGTGCGGTCAGGTCGACGGAGTTCGTGACGGGGATGCCGTTGAACTCGGTGATGACGTCGCCCTTCTGCAGGCCGCCGGCCTGCGCCGCTCCCCCGGAGATCACGTCGGCGACGTAGGCACCAGTCGTGGTCGAGCCCTGGACGGAGGCGGCATCCTGGACGCTGGCGCCCAGCAGGCCGTGCGAGGCGGATCCGTTGTCGATGATCTCCTTCGACACGCGCTGGGCGATGTCGGACGGGATCGAGAAGCCGACGCCGATGTTGCCCGACTGGCCGCCCGACGAGGAGCCGCCGGCGCTCGCGATAGCGACGTTGATGCCGATGACCTTGCCCTCGTCGTCGACGAGCGCGCCACCGGAGTTGCCCGGGTTGATGGCGGCATCCGTCTGGATGACGGCGATCTTGATCGTCTGGGTCGCCTGTCCCGAGCCCTGCTGGCCCTGGCCGAAGTCGAAGAAGAACGGGCTCTCGCCGCCCTGCTGGCCGCCCTGGCCGCCGCGGCTGCCGCCCTCGCTCGAGTCGGAGCCGTCGCTCGGCGCGGCCGACGAGGCGACCTCGATCGAGCGGTTGAGCGCGCTGACGATGCCCGTGGTCACGGTGTTCGGGAGGCCGAGGGGCGCGCCGATCGCGACGGTGGGGTCGCCGACGTTGAGCTTCGACGAGTCCGCCCACTCGATGGGCGTGAGGTTGGAGGCGTTCTCGAGCTTGATGACCGCGAGGTCATACGTCGGGTCGGTGCCGACGACCTTCGCCTTGTACACGCGGCCGTCGGAGGTCGTGACCGACAGCGACGCGTCGCCGGTCTGCCCGTCCAGGGTGACCACGTGCGTGTTGGTCAGCACGTAGCCGTCGGCGCTCAGGATGACACCGGAGCCGGTGCCGCCGGAGGAACCGGCGCTCGCACTGATCGTGACGACGCTCGGGACGACCTTCGCCGCCACGGCCGCGGTGGCGTTGACTTGCCCGGGTCGTCACCGTGATCGCCTCGACCCGA
>NZ_BADA01000188.1 GCF_000333395.1 Microbacterium sp. B19 | reverse complement strand
CTCGAACCCACCGTGCGCACGCCGGCGCCGACCTTGAAGCCTTCCAGCGCGCCGGCGCCGAAGCGGTAGTTGGC
>NZ_BADA01000189.1 GCF_000333395.1 Microbacterium sp. B19 | reverse complement strand
GGCTTTACCGGCTCCACGCTGTTGCTGTTGCTGCTGTTCGGACTGGGTTTTTCGCTGCTGTTCCAGGTGTCGTGGCTGGCCGCGGTGGAGCGCATTGGCGGTCTGATCGAAGATGGCCTGTTTGCGGTGCGCGACTTCTTCGCCGCCCGCGCCGACCGCCGTGCTGGCCAGGAAGCCGCGGTCAAGCGCGAGGAAACCGTGGTGCAGGAACGCGCCAAGATCGTGGAAGCCCCGCCGATCCGCATCGAGCCGCAGATCGTGGAAGTGCAAAAGTCCGACCGCGTGCAGAAGGAAAAGCAGACCAGCCTGTTCGATGACTTGAACAGCGAACTGCCGCCGCTGTCGCTGCTGGATGAGGCCCCGCCGGCCCAGCAGACGGTGTCGGTGGAAACCCTGGAATTCACCAGCCGCCTGATCGAAAAGAAGCTGGCCGACTTTGGCGTCGAGGTCAAGGTGGTGGCGGCCTATCCTGGCCCGGTGATCACCCGCTACGAGATCGAGCCGGCCACCGGGGTGAAGGGCAGCCAGATCGTCAATCTGGCGCGCGACCTGGCGCGTTCCTTGTCGCTGACCTCGATTCGCGTGGTGGAAGTCATCCAG
>NZ_BADA01000190.1 GCF_000333395.1 Microbacterium sp. B19 | reverse complement strand
ATCGTCCTGCCAGTAACAAATCGTGCAGATCTCGTGGCTTCCCGGCTCTTGCTTGAACATGAGGTATCCGCAGCACGCACAGGGGAACATGCGGCCGAATTTCCAGGGAATCGCTCCGTCGGGTCGTGTCAGTCGCTCCCGGAGCGTGAGCGGCTCGATGGGCCTGCGGACACGTGCCTGAGCCGATGCTGGACTGGACGAACTGCGCATCACCTTCGGATGACTCGCTCGACCGAAGCGCGGCGGGCGAGCCACTCCAGGAAGGAACCGGCCTCCGCGACCGTCCGACGGGTTTCGTGCAGGTGGACGAATACGCGCTCATCCGTCGCGCCGTCGTCTTGGCGGGCAAAGCACAGCATGTCGCCGGCCCCATTGTTGGAGAAGGCGATCAGGTGGCTGGGCAACCCGTACCTCTCTCGCTCGCTGAGCGTCAGCTCGACGAAAGACTCGTCATACGGGAATCCGTCGCCCAACCCCCATACGGCAGTGCCTCCCAGCATGGCCCACCCGACGTCGCGCAGGAACCGGCGGTAGTCGTGAGGAAGCGTGCCGACGCCTGCTTCCGCGTCGGCGATCATCGCCTCGTCCACCCCGGTACCGGTGAGGGGGTTGGGGGTGCCGCGGATGAGGGACACGACATCCTGGCCGCTAGTCATCGGCGCTGATGACGGTCATGTCGGGAGCGTCCGTGTGACAGGTCTCCGAAATGCATTCACTGGAAGAAAGCGTGGGTGTCGACGGCATGCGCGCATTATGCAGGGAGCGGGAGCCTGTTCGGTGACGATGTCGCGACCGGTCGAGAACCCGGCAACGCGGGACGACACCCCGACATCCAACTCAGGAGTGAAAGGCGAAGGCCCCGAATCCGGAGATTCGGGGCCTTCATTTGTTGCGGGGACAGGATTTGAACCTGCGACCTCTGGGTTATGAGCCCAGCGAGCTACCGAGCTGCTCCACCCCGCGGCACAAGAGATAAACCTAGCACGGGTTTTGACGTGTGTCGAATCGGCGTTGCTTCCGACCCCCGCGACGCGACAGGATGCGGGGATGCTGACCCCCACCGACGACCCCCAGGACGACCTCCGGGACGGGCGTCCCGAGAGCGCCGCGCAGCGTGCGGACCGCAACTGGGCCGACGTGCTGCAGGAGCTGCGGGTGCTGCAGACCGGCACCCAGATCCTCACCGGCTTTCTGCTCGCGCTGGCGTTCCAGCCCGCGTTCGCCGACCTCAGCGGACCCCAGCGCACCGGCTACCTCGTGCTGGTCGGACTGTCGGCACTCACGGCGATCCTCGCGCTCGCGCCCGTCGCCCTCCACCGCGCCGTCTTCCACCGCGGAGTGAAGCCCGTCGTCGTCCGGTTCGGTCACCGCGCATTGATCGCCGCGCTCACCGCAGTGGCGGTGCTGCTCACCGGCGTCGTGGCGTTCGTCTTCGACGTCGTGATCGGCGTCGAAGCCGCCGTGGTCGCCGTGGTCGTCCTCGCGGTCGTCATCCTCGTACTGTGGGTGGTGGGCCCGGCCGTTCTCCGCCGTGCCAGCGGCGACGGCCGGACCGGCGAGAAGGGACGCGGATGACACACGACAGCGTGGGAGTGGCGGTGGCGCAGTTCGCCCCGGCCGCCTCGAAGCCGGCGAACGTGGATGCCATCACCGACCTCGCTCGGACGGCTGCGGCCCGTGGCGCTCGGGTCATCGTGTTCCCCGAGTACTCCAGCTACTTCGTCGACCCGTTCGACACGTCCCTCGCTGAGAACGCCGAGGACCTCGACGGCCCCTTCACGGCCGCGCTCCAGGCTCTGGCCGCCGAACTCGACGTCGTGCTGGTCGCGGGCCTGGTCGAGCGGGCCGACGACGGGCGGCGCGTCCGCAACACCGTCGTGGCCGTCGGGGGAGCCGGCATCCAGGCCGTTTATCGCAAGCTGCACCTTTACGACGCGTTCGGGCAGCGGGAGTCGGACTGGGTGGCGCCCGGCGAGATCGCCCCGCCCGAGACGTTCGAGGTCGACGGCCTGCGATTCGGTCTCATGACCTGTTACGACCTTCGCTTTCCGGAGGTGTCGCGCACCCTCGCCGACGCCGGGGTCGATGTCGCCCTGGTCCCCGCGGAGTGGGTGCGCGGACCCCTAAAAGAACATCACTGGACGACCCTCCTGACGGCACGGGCGATCGAGAACACGTTCTTCGTCGCGGGCGCAGATCACCCGCCGCCCCTCGGTGTCGGTCACTCGATGGTCGTCGACCCGCAGGGCGTCGCGCTCGTCACGATCGGCACGGCGACGGACGTCGCGGTCGCGCGAATCGACACCGGTGCGATCGCCCGCGTGCGGCGGGTGAACCCCGCGCTCGAGCTGCGGCGCTTCCGCGTCACCCCGCGCTGACCCCGTGCGGTCAGGCCCGCGACAGGGCCGAGAGCCGCTCCACGGCGTCGGTCAGCACCTCGACCCGCTTGCACGCCGCGAAGC
>NZ_BADA01000191.1 GCF_000333395.1 Microbacterium sp. B19 | reverse complement strand
GCGCAGCACGGTCCCGCCCGGGATCCGCGTCATCTCCACGTCGCTCATCGCAGCTCCAGCATCCACAGGTCCGCCTCGCCGGTGAGGAAGAGGCGTCGCTCCTCGGCGTCGAAGGCGCAGTTGCTCACAACGTGCGGAGTCGGGATCACGCCGAGGCGGGTTCCGGTGTCATCGACGACGACCACTCCGGCGTCGCTGCTGATCCACAGCCACCCGCGGCGGTCGACCGCGAATCCGTCCGGGATGCCGGCATCCACGGTCGCGAAGGTCGACGGGGCTCCGAGCGACTCGCCGTCCCACGCACACGCGGCGACGCGAGGGAGCCCCTCGGGATTCGACTCGGCGACGTAGAGCATGGTCTCGTCCGGGCTGAAACCGATGCCGTTGCGGGCGTCGAGGTCGACCATGCGCTCGAGCGGTTGCACGTCCCGCCAGCGGTACACGCTCTGATGTCCGAGAGCGGATGCCGCGGGGTAGCCCTCGGCCGGATTGGTGATGCCGTACAGGGGGTCGGTGAACCAGACCGCTCCCGTGGCGTCGACCACGAGGTCGTTCGGCGAGTTCAGGGGCGCGCCCTCGAACGTGTCGGCGAGGACGTGCGTGCCCGTGTCGTCCGTGCGGCTGAGCGCGCGGCGGCCCTGTTCGGCGTGCAGCAGCCGGCCCTCGGCATCCACCGCGTTGCCGTTCGCGAACGCGGAGCGATCGACCACCGTCACGACGCTCCCGTCCTCGCGCCAGCCGAGCGTGCGGCGGCCCACGACATCGCTGAACACGAGCATGCGGTGCTGCTCCCACCACACCGGTCCCTCCGCCCAGGTCGCCCCGTCGTAGAGCGAGAGGAGCCTCGCCTCGGGGGCGATGACGGTGCGCAGCCGGTCGTCGTACAGGCGCGGCGGTGCGACCTCGACGAAGGAGGGATCGCGCGGGTGCCGGAGCACGCGTCCGTCGGGCAGGGGGAGTGGGGGCATGGGTTCAGTGAATCGTTCGGGGCGGATCCCCGCAGCCGGGTTGACGGGGATAGGCCGGAGCGACAGAACGCTCCCGCTTCGATTGTCGCGAATCCCGCGTGTCGACGAGGGCTTCTCCGTTGTGGGAGTTGGCGGCGACCGCAACCAGACGGCAGTGCTCCGACCTCCGCGCTCCCACGCCGCGAGACTCAGCGATGGGAGCGCAGCCAGTAGTTGGGCCGCCACCAATAGAGGTCCTGGGGGTGATACGGCCACTCCCGGTGCGGTCGCTCGTGCTACGCTCGACCGGGTCGCGCCG
>NZ_BADA01000192.1 GCF_000333395.1 Microbacterium sp. B19 | reverse complement strand
CGGAAACGTCCGCACGTCGGCGCAGGAGATCATCCGATGACGGCCGCCCTCGTGGTGTTCGGGGGCCGCGTCGTCACGATGCTCGACGACGACACCGCCGCGCGGGGCGTGGCGATCGTGGGCGACCGCATCCTGGACTGCGGCTCCCGCGAGCGGCTCGAGCGCTGGATCGGTCCGACGACCCGCGTGATCGACGTCGGCGACGGCACGATCCTCCCCGGGTTCGTCGACTGCCACATCCACCCGGTGTTCGGCATCGGGCTGACCCGCGGGGCTGATCTGACCGGATGCCGCTCCCTGGATGACCTGCGGGCGGCCCTGGAGACGGAATGCGCACGCCTCGGCGACGACGAGTGGCTGCTCGGGTGGGGGCTGCAGCCCGCCGCGTTCGAGGGTGCCGAGGTGACGAATCACGTCCTGGACGAGGTCGCCGGCGACCGCCCCGCATTCCTCCGCTACTTCGACGCCCACGGCGCGCTCGCCTCGACGTCGGCGCTGCGGCGTGCCCGCGTCCGCGGTGACGAGACATTCTCCGACTCCTCGCGGGTGGTCGCCGACGGGGCCGGGCGGCTCACCGGCGCGCTGCTGGAAGCGCAGGCGATCGCGCTCGTCGAGGGGGAGATCCCGCCGCTGGACTTCGCGCAGAGAGCCGAGCGGCTGTACGAGATCCTCCTCCACATGGCCGAGGCGGGCTTCACGTCCGGCCAGGTGCAGGACCTCGCGCCGGATGCCATCGCCCTCCTCGAGGCGATCGAGGCGGAGCGCGACCTCCCGATCCGGCTGCGGATGTCGCCGTGGTTCGAGCCCGGCACCGACCTCGCCGACGTCAGCCGGCTCATCGACCTGCAGGGCCGGAGCGGCCGCGACTGGACCGTGCGGGGCGTGAAGACCATGATCGACGGCACCGTCGACAACGGCACCGCGTGGCTGCACCGCCCCGACGCGTTCGGCGAGTCGACCTCGTCGCTCTGGCTCCGGCCCGACGAGTACCCCGCCGCACTCGCCGCGCTGGACGCGGCCGGCGTCCCGACCACGACACACGCGATCGGCGACGCGGGCGTCGCGTTCGTCGCCCGCGCGATCGCCGCGGTGCCCGAGCGGAACGCGACCCACCGCGTCGAGCACATCGAAGTGCTCACCGACGACGTGCTCGAGGTCTTCCGCGCCGGCGGCGTGACGGCGAGCATGCAGCCGACCCACTGCACGCACTTCCTCCGGTCGGATCAGACCGACAACTGGTCGGTGCGGCTCGGCCCCGAGCGCACCGCCCTCGCCTTCCGGACGCGGGACATCGTGGATGCCGGGGTGCCCCTCGCCCTCGGATCGGATTGGCCGGTCGCCCCCAGCGACGCCCCCGGGATCCTCGCCGACGCCCAGTTGCGGCGACGGCACGACGAGCCGGACGCGGGTCCGGTCGGTGCGGATCAAGGACTCACCCCGATCGAGGCGCTGCGCGGCTTCACGACCGACGCCTACCGGACGATCGGCGAGGAGGGCGGCACGCTCGAGGTCGGCGCGCTCGCCGACCTGACGGTGCTGAGCGTCGACCCGCTCACCGCCGACCCCGGCGCCCTGGGTTCTGCGGACGTGGTGCTGACCGTCGTCGGCGGGCGCGTGGTCGTCGGCGGCTGACGACATCGACCCGGCCGATTCGCCCCGTGGGGGCCGCAGCGTGGTCAGGAGCGCGGTGTCGCGACGGGAGAGACCGTGGCGTCGAACGATGCCGCCCGCCGCCACCGGCGCGGCCAGACGAAGTGGATCACACTGAGGCAGAAGATGCCCCACCCGACCAGCAGGATCGGCAAGCCGGGAGCCGACGATTCCTGCCCCGTGGCGGCGATGACGCCGACGCCGACCAGCAGGACGACGAAGCCCGCGGCTCCCCCGATCACCGTGACCTCCCCGTGGGCGAGCCACCATCGGCGCGCCGCGGGGATCACCCGGACGGGCAGCCCGACGACGAGCGAGATGAGCGCCGACGGCACAGCGAGGAGGACCGGGACGACGACCATCCCGATCATCGTGACGATGCCGTCGTACTCGGTGATCATGGCGCCGATGCAGATCGCGGCCATCGCCCACAGTGCCGCGCCACCGGCGAAGAAGTTGACCACCGTCAGGACGCCCCACTGGTCGCCCCAGGGCGGCACTCCCGGCCGAGGTGCGCGGAGTGTGGCCCCTTCGATCGCCGACATGTGCCGATGATGGCACCGGCTCGCGCGCGGCGCGCCGTCGATGCTTCGACGCAGTTCCTATCGCCTCACTCCGGAAGCGCGGGATGCCGCTCGCTCGAGGCCGGACGTGTCGGGATGAGCAGCGCAAGAACGAGCGCGACGATCGCCGCACCCAGCCCGAGCGCGAACGACACGTCGAAGGCCTCGGCCGTGGGGACGCGGGTCTCGCCCTCGCCCGTCGACAGGGTCGCGAGCACCACCCCGACGACGGCGGCCGACGTGCTCGTGCCCAGGGAGCGCGCGAGGGCGTTCAGGCCGTTCGAGGCGCCGGTCTCGCTGGGCGGGACCGAGCGCATGATGAGCATCGGCATCGCCGCGTAGCCGAACCCGATGCCGAAGCCGATGAGGATGTTCGCCACGACGAAGTGCCACACCTCGGTCGAGAACAGCAGGCTGAAACCGTAGGCGAGGATCAGCGACACCGAGCCGGCGACCAGCAGCACGCGGGGGCCGATCGTGCGGGCGAGCGCGCCCGACAGCGGCGACAGCACCATCATCACCAGGCCCGACGGCATGACGACCAGGCTCGCGGCGAGCAGCGACAGCCCGAGACCCACGCCCGTGGCGGTGGGCAGCTCGAGGATCTGCGGGTGCGAGACGTTCGAGGTGAACAGCGCGAAGCCCATCGCGACCGACGCGAGGTTGGTGAGCAGCACCGGACGCCGGGCCGCGACCCGCAGATCGAGCAGCGGCTCGTCGATGCGGAGTTCGTACCAGCCCCACACGAGCAGGATCAGGATGCCACCGGCGGCGAGGCCGAGCGTGAGGGGGGACGTCCATCCCCACGAGTTGCCGCGGGAGACCGCGAGCAGCACGCCGATCAGGCCGACGGCGAGTCCCGCCGCGCCGATGTAGTCGAAGCGACCGGCGGTGCGGAGCACGCTCACCGGGACGATCACGAGGATCAGCACGAAGACGACGGCGCCCAGGGCCGCGGCGATCCAGAACAGCCAGTGCCAGTCGGTGGTCTCGGCGACGAGGGCGCTGATGGGAAGGCCGACCGCGCCGCCGACGCCGAGGGTGGCGCTCATGAGGGCGACCGCGCTGTCGACGCGATCCTCGTGGAGCACGTCGCGCATGATCGAGATGCCGAGGGGAACGACGCCGACCACCGCGCCCTGCAGGGCGCGACCCACGATCAACCCGATGATGCCGGGGGAGAGTGCCGCGATCACCGACCCGGCGATCATCACGGCGAGCAGAGCCAGGACGATGCGGCGCTTGCCGTACATGTCGCCGAGGCGTCCCGCGATCGGCGTGATCACGGCCGCGGCGAGGAGCGTCGAGGTGACGACCCAGGCGGTGTCATCCCTCGAGGCGTTCAGGAGCTCGGGCAGCTTCGCCTGGATGGGCACGACGAGCGTGAACATGAAGGACGAGCACAGCCCCGCGATGGCGAGGACGGCGACGACGGCGCCGTTCGGGGTGCTCCGGGAGAGTCTTCTTCGCGCGTTCTCGTCCCGTGACATCGCTCCCAGGCTAGCCGTTCCCGCACGGGGGAGGGCTCGGGGCGGAGTTGCAGAGGCGGAGATTGAAACGCATCAACCCCGTCCCCGGATCGGCTAGCATCCGAAGCAGACGGTCGAGGCGGACGGAGGGGGCACGGGTGTCGAACGGGATGCGGACGCCGAGCATGGCCGACGTCGCGCGCGTGGCGGGCGTGGCGCTCGGGACGGTCTCGAACGTCCTGAACCACCCCGCGAAAGTGTCGCCGGCGACGCTCGCGAAGGTGCAGGGCGCGATCGAGGAGCTCGGTTTCGTCCGCAACTCCAACGCCCAGCAGCTGGCGGCGGGGCGGTCGAGAAGCATCGGCCTGGTGGTCATCGACATCAGCAACTCGCTCTTCGTCGACATCGCCCGCGGTGCCCAGCGCTTCGCAGCCGAGCTCGGCATGAACGTCCTCGTCGCCAACAGCGACAACCGAACGGATCAACAGCGCGCCGACCTCGACTTCTTCGACGAGGCCCGGGTGAGCGGCATCCTGTTGGCCCCGATGGAGGATGCCAGCGCCGACGTCACGCGGATCCGGAGCCACGGGCGACCCACCGTGGTCCTCAACTACGACTCGGGCAGAGGCGACTGCTGCCAGGTGCTGATCGACAACGAGGAGGTCGGCTACCTGGCGGCGCGCCATCTCATCGAGCTGGGCCGCACGCGTCTGGCGTTCGTGGGCGGCCGGGACTACCTGCAGCCCGTCGCCCTGCGCCGTCGCGGCGTGCGCCGCGCGGTCGAGGAGGAGGGCGGCCGGGTCACGTTGCAGGAGGTCCCGACGGAGAACCTCGACCCGCCCGGTGGTCTCCGGGCCGGCGAGGAGTTGGCGGAGGAGGTGCGCGCGGGCCGTCTCGACGGTGTCATCGCGGTCACCGACCTCCTGGGGATGGCGATCATCCAGGTCTTCAACGCGCACGACATCGAGGTTCCGGGCGACGTGGCCGTGATGGGGTGCGACCACAACTCGGCCGCGGGGGCGGGATGATCCCGCTC
>NZ_BADA01000193.1 GCF_000333395.1 Microbacterium sp. B19 | reverse complement strand
AGTCGCATAAGGGAGAGCGTCGACCGATGCCCTTGAGAGCCTTCAACCCAGTCAGCTCCTTCCGGTGGGCGCGGGGCATGACTATCGTCGCCGCACTTATGACTGTCTTCTTTATCATGCAACTCGTAGGACAGGTGCCGGCAGCGCTCTGGGTCATTTTCGGCGAGGACCGCTTTCGCTGGAGCGCGACGATGATCGGCCTGTCGCTTGCGGTATTCGGAATTCTCCGCGTCCTCTTGGGCGTCGAAGGCCGTGTTCACCGTGTTCGCCATGCGTGCGATCGCGGGGTCGCCGGACTCGTCGACAGGGAGGCGCAGAGTGCGGTCGCCCCCCGCGATCCGCTCGGCCCGGTTGGCCATATCCGCCAGCGGCCGCAGTCCGCGGCCGACGACGATAGCCGCGACCGCGATGAGAGCCGAGGTCGTGGCGAGCGCGACGACCACCAGGGCGGTGACGACGAGCGTGGTGGTGATGTCCCTCGGCGCGCTGCGCATGCCCAGGACGATCGCCGTGACTTCCGAAGAAGTCCCGTTGTCGGCGTAGACGAGACCCAGCCCGGCGACGTCGATCCGCTCCGTGAGGTACGGTCCGGACGCGCGGCGGACTTCGGGTCCCGCCTCGGCGACGACCTCGGCGACGTCCTCCGGGGGAAGGCCGGATGCCGCGACCGCTCGGTCTCCGTCGAGGAGGACGACGCCGATGTCGTTCGCGACGAAGTTCTGCAGCACGTCGTGGTCGATCGTGACGCCGCCGCTGAGGCGCAGACTCGTGAGCACGCGATCCCCCGCCGCGCTCAGGCGGTCGGTGTCGCGGTTCAGAAGGATCGACGGGACCGCGACCGCGCCGATCGCGGCGAACCCCAGGACGATGACGACGACGACCAGCGAGAGACTGAGGGTCAATCGGCCGCGGATGGAACGCATTCGTTACGCCGCACCCGGGTCGTCGATGCGGTAACCGAACCCGCGCACCGTGACGATCATCGAGGGCTGATCGCCGTCGATCTTCCGCCGCAGGCTCGAGATGAAGCGTTCGACGACATTGGCGTCACCCCCGAAGTCGTACATCCAGATCTCCTGCAGGATGACCGTCTTGGAGAGCACCCTCCCGGCGTTGCGCATGAGCAGTTCCAGCAGGCGGAACTCCGTCGGCGACAGGTCGATCGTGCTGCCGCCTCGAGAGACGACGTGTCGGTCCACGTCGACCCGCAGATCGGCGATCTGCAGGGTGTCGTGCGACGCGTCCGACCTGTCGCCGGGGTCCCGGCGACGAAGGATCGCTTCGATCCTCGCGATCAGTTCGATCGCGTTGAACGGCTTCACGAGGTAGTCGTCGCCACCGAGCCGGAGGCCGCGCACACGATCGTCGACGCCGTCCCGAGCGGACAGGAAGATGATCGGGATGCGGGCATCGCGCGCGCGGATGAGGCGAGCGAGTTCGAACCCGTCCAGGACCGGCATCATCACGTCGAGCACGACGACATCCGGAGAACCGGACGAGATCGCCTCCATCGCCGCGATCGCTCCGTCCGCGAGGACGGTGTCGAACCCGCTGAAGCTCAGTGTCGACTCGAGCATCGCTCGGATCTCTTCGTCGTCGTCGACCAGCAGGACGCGCGGGTTCATGTCGCCATCCTTCCAGCGCCTCGCGGGAATGAGGGAGACGTGGCGGGAAGCGATCGGGAGCGCCGGATGCCGATGAGCGCCAGCCCGGCACCGATGAACGACCAGAGGGCGAGGCACACCAGGGGCGCGACCAGGTCGGACGAGATGTTCCCCTCGGCGAGCTGGGCGCCGGCACGCAGGAAGGTCGAGACGGGAAGAAAAGGCGTGACGGTGGCCAACCACGCCGGTGCGGTCTGGAGGGGGAGCGCTCCGGAGAGGGTCGATGCCTCGAGCAGCGTGAGAAGCCCGATCACCACGATGGACCACCGGCCGAGCAGGACGCGGAGCCCCGAGATCAGCGTGACGAAGGTCAGCCCCGCCAGCACGGCGAGCGCGCCGAACCCGAGGACCGACGTGAGGTCCATCCGGAAGATGGTCAGAGTCGCGGTCACCACGAGCCCCTGCGCCGCGCCGATCGCGAGAGCCCGGCGGAGCACCGCGAGCACAAGACGCCCGCTCGACATCGGCGAGACCAGCGCCGCCGCCGAGACTGCCCGGAAGCGGATCGCGAGGGTGGCGATGGCGCCGATCCACAGCACCGCGGAGGCGATCGCCGCGGGGAGCCATCCGTCCGCCGATCCCGTGCTCGTCGTCGAGACGGTCACCGGCTGAGCCACCACATCGGCGACCTGGGTGATCTGATCGTCGGTGTAGGTGGGCGCTGCCGCGGCACCGTCGCTCAGCTTGGTGGCCAACTCTTCTGCCCCGGATGCCGCATCGGTCGCGCCGGCGACCAGGTCGGTCGCCCCTGTCGACACAGTGTCCGCGCCGGTGGCGGCGGTCGCCGTGGCAGTGGCGAGCCGGTCAGCGCCCGAGGCAGCGTCTCGAGCGCCGGCCGAAAGATCCGCTGCGCCCTGCGCGAGGGCGCCGGATGAGGCGGACAGCGTCTCGGCTCCGCTCGCGGTCGTCGCCGCTCCCGCCGCCACCTGGACGGCTGACGACGCGAGCGAGCCGGCCGACTGCGCCGCGTTCGCGACCGCGGCGCAGTATTGCGCGCCCGCCGTGGGCGGGCAGGAAGAGGCGAGCGTGGCGACACCATCCGCCAGCTGCCGGGATCCGGCGGCGGTCGCGGACGTGGCCTCGCGGACCTGCGCCGTCCCCGTCGCGACGGTCGCGGCCCCGTCGCGCAGATCGGCCGCTCCACCCGCAAGACTCGTCGCCCCGTCCGCCACGCGGTGGTTCGCGGTCGCGACGTCGTCCGCCCCTGCGTTCACCTGCCGGAGTCCGTCCGCCACCTCGCCGGCGCCCGAAGCGACCTTCGCGGCACCGTTCCGGACCTGCCCGGTGCCGTCGGCAAGAGTGCCGGCGCCGGTGGCGGCGTCGGTGAGTGCGGTCGAGAGCTGGTCGACGCCGGTGACGGTGCGGGAGACGAACGCGGTGGTGATCTCGCGCCCCAGAGTCTCGGCAGCGGTCTGAGCGATGATCTGCGATGCTGCGGATGCCGCTGCGGAGGCGCCGGGGTCGGTCTCGAGAGTGACCTCGGTCGCGACGGGATCGTCGCCCCCTGCCGAGAGCACGGACGCGGAGAACTCCTCGGGGATGGTCAGCACGGCGTAGTAGTCACCGTCCTGGAGGCCCTCGGCGGCATCCGCTTCGTCGGTCACGACCCATCCGAGCGCGACACGCTCGTCGTCGGCGGGGTGGACGAGCGCGTCGGTGAGGGCGCGTCCCGCGGCCATGGGGCGGTCGCCGGTCACGATCTGGTCGTTGTTGACGATGGCGATGGGGATGTCGTCGGACCGACTCAACCGATCGGCGAGGCCGGCCAACGCGACGGCGGCGCCGAGGAGGGGGAGCGCGATGGCGATTGCGCTGACGAGCGCGATCCTGCGCCCACTGTTCGGGGTCACGCGGAGGCTCCGATCTCGAGGAGGAGGGGGAAGTCATCGGCGGGGGTCGGGCAGACGGTGAGGACCGTCGCACCGGCTTCGGTCAGCGCGCGGACGTCAATGGCCCGTGGAAGGGTGCGGAGGAACAAGATGCGAGCGCCGCACGCGTACGCCACCGCCGCCGAGAGCATCTGGCGCGCGGCCGGGTCGAGATCGGTGATCCGGACATCGAGATCCGGAACGAGGTGCTCGATGACCCCCAGCCGGTGACGTCGCCGCCGACGTCCGCCACCAGCCAGGGCGATCATCGTCCTGGCGAACCGACGCGCCGTATCGGAGCCGGAGACGTCCTCCGGTGAGACCAGCGCCGTGAGTCGACGCACCGCGGTGCCACTGTCCGGCAGCACTTTGCCGGCGACGACCAGCGTGCCGGAGACGAAGTCCGCGCGCCCGCTCAGCGCGGAGGCGAGGCGGTTCCTGCGCGATTCGTCGATGGTCACGGTCTCACCGAGTCGGATGTCGAGCGTCAGGGGGACGTCGTCCTCATCGACCCGAAGGTCGCGGGCGCTGAGGGCGAGCGCCGCCGCGGGAGCATCGTCGACCGCCGCCTGCCGCATCACCGCCTGTCCCTCGATGTCCACCGTGGGAAGGATCCGGTCCAGCCACCGCGGCAACCACCAGGCGTGACGGTGGAGCGCCACCATGATCGCCGGGACCAGTGTCATCCTGACCAGGAAGGCATCGACGAAGACCCCCACGGCGAGACCGACCGCGATCGGTCTGATCGTGTCCGTGCCTCCGGGGACGAACGCGACGAACACCGAGATCATGATCACCGCGGCGGCGGTGACGACCGGAGCCGAGTGCGCGAATCCGCTGGTAACGGCCGTTCGCGCGTCGCCGACGTGGCTGTACTCCTCGCGCATCCGACTGACGAGGAACATCTCGTAGTCCATGGCGAGCCCGAACAGCACACCCATGACGAGGATCGGCAGGAAGCTCACGAGGGGCCCGGGGGAGTCGCCGCTGAGCAGGGCGGGGAACCATCCCCACTGGAAGATCGCGACGATCGCGCCGAATGACGCTCCGACGGAGAGGAGGAAGCCGAGCGTCGCCTTGATCGGCACCCAGATGGAACGGAACACCAGGAGGAGGAGCACGAGCGACAGCCCGACGACGGTGAGGGTGAACGGCACAAGGGCGGCTTGCATGCGTGCGGAGATGTCGATGTTCACGGCGGTCGTCCCCGTCACCCGGATGTCCGAGATGCCGTACTTCTCCTCCCACGCCGGAGCCTGAGCGCGAAGTTCCGCCACGAGGTCTGCCGTCCGGGAGTCGTTCTGACCGCCCTCGGGAATGACCCGGAGAAGGGCGGTGTCGCCTGCGGCGTTCGGCGTCGCCAGGGGGACGGCGGCAACCCCGTCGAGCTGCTCGAGGTCATCCTGCAGCTCATCCACCACGTCCACCGGGTTGCTCGGCGAGAGCACGTCCGCCGTGATGAGGAGCGGAGCATTCCAGCCGGGGCCGAAGGATGCCGCGACGGCGTCGTAGTGATCCCGGGGGATGGTCCCGACCGGCTGGGTGCTGGCGTCTCGCAGACCCAGCTGCATCGACATCGTCGGTGCCGCGACGACTCCCACCCCGAGTACCACCAGCACGATGGTGATCGCCGGCGCACGAGTCACGAGCTTCACCCATCGCTGCGCGAGCGGCGGCCTCGACGCTCGTATCGCGGGTCTCTTGCGGTCTCGCGGTCGGAGGCGTGCGCCCGCGAGCAGCGCGACGGCGGGCAGCAGCGTGAGCGCGACCAGTACCCCCATCGTCACGGCGAGTGCCCCGCCGACGGCCATCGTCGTGAGTGTCGGGATGCCGACGACGAGCAGTCCGCCGAGCGCGATGACGACGGTGATACCCGCGAAGACCACGGCGGTGCCGGCGGTGCCGAGAGCCCGGGCCATGGCCTCTCGGGGCGCCTGGCCCCGGGCCAGCTCGTGGCGATGGCGGGAGAGGACGAAAAGGGAGTAGTCGATGGCCACGGCGAGCCCGAGCATGCTCGAGAACGCGGACGTCGACGGGGAGATCGCGGTCAGGTGCGAGGCGAGGAACAGCGCGCCGAGCGTCGTGCCCACGCTGGTGAGCGCACCCACGAGCGGCATCCCGGCGGCCAACAGTGATCCGAAGACGATGATCAGAACCAGGAGGGCGATAGCGAGGCCGATCACCTCGCCCAAGTGGCTCTGCTCTTCCTGCACGTTGTAGGCGCTTCCACCGATGGTGGAGGTGACGCCGTCCGTGTCGCGGACGGCCGCGTCCTGGACGCCGTCGAGCACCGACTCGGAGGGTTTCCGATCGTCGAACTGGACGGTCGCGAGTGCGGCGTCGCCTCCGGCGTCGATCGTCAGGTCGTCGACGGAGCTGACCCCGGCGACGCCGTCCGCGGCGGCGATCTCATCGAGGCGTGCCTGCATGACCGCGCGGTCGTCCGTGCCGGTGACGTCACCGTCGTCGGCGCGGAACAGCAGCTGAGCACTGGCTCCCGACGCGGAGGAGCCGAAGCGCGTCGCGAGGACGTCCTGCCCTTGCTGGGACTCGGTGCCCGGAATGGAGTTGTCGTCTTCGAACGCCGCTCCCGCGCCGAAGCCCACACCGCCGATGAGAAGCAGCACCGCCACCCAGACGCCGATCACGGCGAGACGATGGCGGCCGATGAAATGGCCGAGGCGATGAAGAGCGAGTGACATGGGTCCTCCGGAGCGAGCGTGGGATCGCTTTCCATCCGAGCGGCCGGGCCTGACGGTCGCCGGGGTGCGGACCTGACCGTCTCCTGACGGCATCCGCGAGTGCGACTGTCGTCAGCGATTCGTCAGGGCTTCGCCAGGGTCCCCGCCGCCCCGCCGGAAGCAGGCCGTGCTCGACTCGCGGCATGGCTCTCCCCCGTTCCCGTCGCGTGGTCCTCCTCTCGCTCGCCTCGGTCCTCCTCTCCGTGGTCGCCGTCGCTGTCGTCGGAGAGATCGCGGTTCGCGCGCGCATCGATGAGCGCCTCGGTTCCCTCGGCACGGACCTCCCGGGCGTGCACACCTCGCTCGCCGGCGGACTCGCGCTGTGGTCGCTCGCGACCGGGCACGTTGACATCGATCTGGCTCTTGACGACACGGCGGTGGCCAACGTCCTCGAATGCCGCACCGGTAAAGACGTCGAGGTTGCGACGAGCACCGACGGCATCACTGTTCAGACCGACCTCGATCTCCGGGGCAGGCCCGTTCCTGCGCGCGCCACGTTCGTCGCCGACCACCGGGACGGCGGCTGGGTACTGGCCGCCGAGAGTGTCGACGTCGGGGGGTTCGCTCTCCCGCCGTCGGCGGTGGGAAGGCTCCTCGGCGAGCGGGCTCCCGAGTGGCTTTCCACCGGATTTCCCCTGCCCGAGACGGGCGAACTCACCGTGACCGGCGTCCGCCTTGCAGCGGGAGAAGCCCACCTGTCCGTCACCGCACCCGTCAGCCCGGACGGGCCGACCTCCGATCGCCCGCTCGCCGCCTTCTCATGCGACCCGACGTCACCCCAGGAGCCCCGATGAACACACCTTCTTCCGACGAGCCTGCCGCGGACGCGGCTGCCGACCGCGCGGGCAGCCGGCCGACACGCACACGCCGCCAGTTCCTCTGGGGTGCGGGCCTCGGTGCGCTCACGGCGGGGGCGGCGATCGGCGTGGGGATGCCGCTCATCCGGGGGCTCGCGTCCACCCCACTCCCGCCGCGAACGACCCCGGTGGCGCCCGGCTCCCTGCGGATCGACCACGTCACCGTCGTGGACCCTCGCGACGGCAGCCGTGACGACGGCGTCTCCATCCTGATCCGCGACGGGCGGATCATCGCGGTCGGGGACGTGGCATCCCTCGCATCCGTTCCGGGTGTTCAGGCCGTCGATGGCGAGGGGCGCTTCGCCGTGCCCGGCTACAACAACATGCACTCGCACGCTCTCCAGGCACAGAACCCGGCACTGATGATGGCCACCATGCTCGCCGAGGGGGTCACGGGCATGCGCCAGATGCTGGGCACATCCGAGATGCTCGCCCACCGCGCCGCGAACCGGCTGCCGTTGTCGATGAATGCGCCGCGTCTGCTCGCGATGCCGGGTGACATCCTCACGCCCTTCAACGCGGGGTCGGTGGATGCCGTGCAGAAGGCGATCGACGCGCAATACGACGCGGGCGCCGACTTCATCAAAATGGTGCTCACCGACCGCGACGTGTTCTTCGCGGCGGTCGAGCGTGCCCACGCGAAGGGTCTGCGCATCGCCGGGCATCTCCCGGAATCCGTCCTCCCGTCGGAAGCCTCGGCGGCCCGATTCGATTCGATCGAACACCTCGGTGCGTCTGACGGGATCTGGATCGAGACATCGTCCCGTCGTGACGAGCTGTGGGCGACCGACGACACCGGGCTGCCCCTGCCCGCGTGGATCGCGGGCCTGCCCGGGGTCGGAGAGATCTATACGGCCACCTCCGCCAAGAAGCTGATCAACCCCGCCGCCTTCGATTCGCCGGAGGCAGTGGCTTTCAAGCGCGAGGCGGTGCAGGCATTCGATGAGGGAGCAGCTCGTGCGCTCGCCGCGACCTTCGTGAAGAACGACACGTGGCACGCACCGACCCTCGTCCGCCTCCGCACGCAGTACCTGATGGACGACGTGGAGTACGAGAAGGATCCATGGCTCTCCCTCATGACCGAAAGCACGCGCCGCGACTATGACGACGTCTTGGCGACCTTCCGGGCGCTCCCTGATCTGACGCGCGAGAGTTACCGCGAGGTCTACGACGCGGTGCTGCGGGTGACCAAGGTTCTCCACGACGAGGGGGTGCCGATGATGGCGGCCACCGACGGGCAGGGCAAAGCTCCGGGCCAGCGCCTGCAGCTCGAGTTCCAGGAGCTGGCGAAAGCCGGCATCCGTCCCCTGGACATCCTCCGGATGGCCACCACCGCCCCGGCCCGGTACCTGGGGCGGACGGCGACGATGGGCGTCATCGCGCCGGGGGCGGATGCCGACCTGCTGCTGCTCGCGTCGGACCCGACGGTGGACGTCGCCGCTCTGGGGTCGATCACCGCCATCGTCCGCGACGGCCACTTCCTCCCTGCCGAGGATCTCGATGCGCTGATCGAGCGGCTGGCCGAACAGCCGGAGGAGGGGGCCGCTCCGGGGTTCCCGACAGCGGCAACGCCGTACGAATGCTGCTGATGACGCGGGAGCGGCGCTCCGGGGTGGTGCGGCGGTCGAGAAGCGCCCCTTGTCGGAAACCCATGCCGAAACGCGGCATCCGTTGTGCACCTCATGCGGTACAGGGCATGACGTGACCGTTAGCGTGGGTACATGACCCCGCTCGACGACCCGGCTCTCGTGCGCGTTCTGGCGGCCGACGGCACCCTCGCGCCCACCCCTGAGGCCGAGCGCTATCTGCCCCTGATCGAGGCCCTCACCGACGCGGAACTCGAGACGTTCTACCGCGACATGGTCTCGATCCGCGCCTTCGACGTGCAAGCGACCAACCTGCAGCGCCAGGGGCAGCTCGCCCTGTGGCCGCCGTCCTTCGGGCAGGAGGCCGCGCAGGTCGGTTCGGCTCGCGCCGCCCGACCGCAGGACCACATCTTCCCCTCGTACCGCGAACACGTGGTGACCCGCATCCGCGGTGTCGACCCGATCGACATCATCCGGCTGATGCGCGGGCTCACGCACGGCGGGTGGGACCCGTCCGACCCCAAGAACGGCAACACCCACATCTACACGCTGGTGCTCGGTGCGCAGACGCTGCACGCCACGGGCCTCGGCATGGGGCTCGTGTTCGACGGAAAGTGCGGCACCGGAGACCCCGAGCGCGACGAAGCCGTGATCGTCTACTACGGCGACGGCGCGTCCAGCCAGGGCGACGTGCACGAGTCGATGGTGTTCGCCGCGAGCTTCCAGACGCCCGAGGTGTTCTTCCTGCAGAACAACCAGTGGGCCATCTCGGTCCCGGTCGCCACCCAGTCGCGCACCCCGCTCTACAAGCGGGCGGCGGGGTATGGCATCCCGAGTGTCCAGGTCGACGGCAACGACGTGCTCGCGAGCTACGCGGTGTCCAAGCTCGCGCTCGACGAGGCCCGCGCCGGCGGCGGCCCGCGCGCGATCGAGGCGATGACCTATCGCCGCGGCGCGCACACCACGAGCGACGACCCCACGAAGTACCGCACCTCCGCCGAGGAAGAGGCGTGGGCGCACCGCGACCCGATCGCCCGCCTCCGGACCTTCCTCGAGGCACGCGGCGCGTCGCAGCAGTTCTTCGACGACGCGGATGCCGAGGGCCGCGCGCTCGCCGATGACGTGCGCGTGCGCACGAACGAGCTCGGCGGGCTCCCGCGGGCGCACATGTTCGACAGCGTCTACGCCGAGGCCCACACCCTGATCGCCGAGGAGCAGCGCTGGCTCGACGACTACGAAGCCGCGATGGAAGGGGGAGCGGAATGACCGAGAACCTCCCGATCAGCCGTGCCCTCAACGCCGGCCTCCGCCGCGCGCTCGAGACGAACGACCGCGTCCTGCTCATGGGCGAGGACATCGGACCGCTCGGCGGCGTCTTCCGCGTCACCGAGGGCCTGCAGAAGGACTTCGGCCCCCGCCGCGTCATCGACTCGCCGCTCGCGGAGTCCGGCATCGTCGGCACCGCGATCGGTCTCGCGATGGGCGGCTTCCGCCCCGTGCTCGAGATCCAGTTCGACGGGTTCGTCTTCCCCGCGTTCGACCAGATCACGTCGCAGCTCGCGAAGCTCACGAACCGTCACGAGGGCGCGCTGCAGCTGCCCGTCGTCATCCGCATCCCCTACGGCGGGCACATCGGCGCGATCGAGCACCACCAGGAGAGCCCCGAGGCGTACTTCACGCACACCCCGGGCCTGCGGGTCGTGAGCCCCTCGACGGCGAACGACGCCTACTGGATGATCCAGCAGGCGATCGACTCGCCCGACCCCGTGATCTTCCTCGAACCCAAGGCGAAGTACTGGCAGAAGGGCGAGGTCGACACCGAGGCCCCCGCGCTGCCGCTCCACGCGAGCCGGATCGTCCGCCGCGGCACCGACGTCACGCTCGTCGGCCACGGCGCGATGGTGACGACGCTGCTGCAGGCCGCGGCGCTCGCCGAGAGCGAGGGCACGAGCTGCGAGGTCGTCGACCTGCGCTCGCTGTCGCCGGTCGACTACGGTCCGCTGCTGGACTCGGTGCGCCGCACCGGTCGCATGGTCTACGCGCAGGAGGCGCCGGGCTTCACGTCGCTCGGCTCCGAGGTCGCCGCGACCGTCACCGAGCGGGCGTTCTTCGCGCTCGAGGCGCCGGTGCTGCGCGTGTCGGGCTTCGACGTGCCGTTCCCGCCCGCGAAGCTCGAGGGCACGTACCTCCCGGACGCCGACCGCATCCTCGAGGCCGTCGACCGCTCGCTGGCCTACTGACCCCCGCCCACCCCCGTGGACCGCGAGACTGCACTTCGCCGACGAGACCGCGGCATTCCGCCGCTGTCTCGTCAGTGAGATGCTGTCTCGCGAGCAAAGGACACACCGTGACCGAGCAGACTTTCGTCCTCCCCGACGTCGGTGAAGGACTCACCGAGGCCGAGATCGTCCAGTGGCGCGTCGCCCCGGGCGACACCGTCGCCGTGAACGACGTGATCGTCGAGATCGAGACGGCGAAGTCGCTCGTCGAGCTGCCGTCGCCGTTCGCGGGCACGGTCGGCGAGTTGCTGGCATCCGAGGGCGCGACGGTCGAGGTCGGCGCGCCGATCATCACCATCGGATCGGCGGATGCCACGCCCCCCGCGCCCGCGCAGCCGGCCACGGTTCCCGAGCCCAGCGACCCGGGCGGAGCGGTGCTCGTCGGCTACGGCACCGGCGGCGCCGTGTCGTCGCGGCGGCGGAAGCCCGCGGAGCGTCCGGTCAAGGCATCCGTCGGGGTCGTCGCGAAGCCCCCGATCCGCAAGCTCGCGCGCGACCTCGGCGTCGACCTCGCGGCCGTGACGCCGAGCGGCCCCGCCGGCGAGGTCACCCGGCAGGACGTCGTGAAGCACGCCGAGCAGGCGAGCGTCTTCCGCAACATCGAGACGCCCGAGTGGGGCGCCGTGCGCGAGGAGACGATCCCGGTCGCGGCCCCCGTTGCGCCCGCGCCGGTCGACGACGCGCGCGAGGAGTCGATTCCGGTCCGCGGCGTCCGCAAGGCCACGGCCAACGCGATGACGTCGAGCGCGTACTCGGCCCCGCACGTGTCGGTGTGGGTCGATGTCGACGCGTCGCGCACGATGGAGCTCGTCAAGCGCCTCAAGGCGTCGCCGGACTTCGCCGACGTGAAGATCTCGCCGCTGCTCATCATGGCGCGCGCCGTGATCTGGGCGCTGCGCCGCACCCCGATGATCAACGCCACGTGGGTCGACGGCGTCGACGGCGCGCAGATCCGCATGCGCCACTACGTCAACCTCGGCATCGCCGCGGCGACCCCGCGCGGCCTGCTGGTGCCGAACATCAAGGACGCGCAGGCGATGAACACGCGCGAACTCGCCAAGGCGCTCGAGAGCCTCACGCTGACCGCCCGCGAGGGCAGGACGAGCCCCGCCGATCAGGCCGGCGGCACGTTCACGATCACCAACATCGGCGTGTTCGGAGTGGATGCCGGTACCCCGATCATCAACCCCGGCGAGGCCGGCATCATCGCGCTGGGTGCCATCCGGCAGAAGCCGTGGGTCGTCGACGGCGAGGTGCGCCCCCGCTGGGTGACCACGGTCTCGGGCTCGTTCGATCACCGCGTGGTCGACGGCGACGGCATCTCGCGGTTCATCGCGGACGTGGCATCCGTTCTGGAAGAGCCGGCGCTGCTGCTCGACTGATGCGATCCGCAGACGACGCCCGGGCTTCGGCGATCCAGCGCATCGAGAACGCCGCCATCGCCGTCGCGATCCTGGTCGCGGTCATCGTCGCGGGCGGCCCGTGGTGGTTGTTGTTCGCACTCTTCCTCGTCTTCGACCTCTCCGCGGTGGGGTATCTGCGCAGCCCACGGCTGGGGGCACTGACCTACAACCTCGTCCACAGCTACGTCGGACCGGCGCTGGTCGCCGTCGCGTACCTCGTCCTCGCGGCGACGGGGACACCGCTGCCGTGGCTGCTCCTCGCGGGAGCGTGCTGGGCCTTCCACGTCGGCGTGGACCGCGCGGTCGGGTACGGCCTGAAGCTGCAGGATGCGTCGCACACGCACCTCGGGCCCATCGGCCCCGCGAAGCGCGAGGAGCGTTCGACGGGAGTGTGAGGGCGCGGGACGGCATGCCGTGCCAGATGGGCATTGCGGCGGTTCTGCCACGGGTTCCCCGCGATCGCCGTCAGGGCGCCGACCGTGGCTCGGGTCCGACCTCGTCCCGGGCCGCGACCTGAGCGGGGGCTTCGCCCGCAGTCTCACCCGTCGCCTTGGTCTCGGGTGGGTCATGTTAGCCTCACCAAATGCAAAGGCCGGTCATGTCCATGTTCCGGTCGAGTGTGCTAGGCGTGTTTCTCGTCCTCGCGGCTGTGGTCCACGGCACAGGCGCGGCCGCCGCCGTCGAAGCGCCGGACCCGACGCCGTCCCCGTCCCCGTCCTCGTCGCAGGAGGCCACGCTTCCTGTGGGCACGGGCGAGTCGGAGGGTGACACCGCGAATGCGGACCCGGGGGATCTCGATCCCACGCTGAATCCGCAGATCGAGCTCCCCCCGGAGGAGCAGGCTCCGGTCAGCGGCTCAGCGAGGAGTGTGCCGGTCGGCAGCATCCCCCTGCTCGATATCACTCTGCCGAGTGGTCGGACGCTCGCCGAGCTGAACGCGTCCAAGGCGAAGATCCCCGCCGATCCGGCGAACGAGGCCCACTCGGTCCTGACTCTGACGGACGCGGTCGATCCGGCCAACAATCTGGTGGGGGTGTCCCTGGAAGAGATCAAGGGGCGTGGGAACTTCACCTGGCTTCTGGACAAGAAGCCGTATCAGATCAAATTCGACACATCGACGTCCGTGCTCGGTCTGCCGAAGGCCAAGACGTGGATCCTGCTCGCGAATCACGCCGATCCGTCGCTGCTGCGCAACAAAGTGACTCTGGATCTGGCCGCGCAGCTCGGAATCGCGGGTACTCCCGACGCGCGCTCGGTGGACCTGACGATCAATGGGGAGTTTCTGGGCAATTACCTCCTCACCGAGAAGGTGGAGGTCAAGAAGAACAGGCTGGAACTCGGCAACCCCGGCGGACTCCTGCTCGAGCTCGACAACAGCTACGGGAAGAGCGAGGAGTTCTTCTTCACCACCAAGACCAGCGGCACGACCTTCGTTCTGAAGGACGCCGTGCAGAGCGTCTCGTCGCCTCTTCCCGGGGATCTGGCCGCGTCCTACCAGAGCGCTCAGCGGTATATCGACGCGTTCGAGTCCGCTCTGTATGCGCCGGATCCGGACTGGACGACGATCAGTTCGATGATCGATGTCGACTCCTTGCTCGCGTACTACTTCGTGCTCGAGTTCTCGGAGAACCCCGACGCCGTGACGTCGAGCGTGTACTTCTGGCGCGACGGACCCGACGATGTGCTCCACGCCGGACCCGCCTGGGATTTCGATATCGCCCTCGGCCTCTACGGGGCCGCCGCGCTCGGAGGAAATCCGACTGAGGATTACCAGATGAATGCGCGGACGATGCGCACCGGCGGGACCGCCTGGTTCCAGGAGCTGTTCCGCAATCCCGAGTTCGCGAAGCGTGCCGGCGAGATCTTCGATGAGCGCGTGCGACCCGCGATCGATTCGGTCCTCGCTCGCCTGGACACCGACGTCTCCTCGCTCGGCGCATCGGCCGAAGCGAATTTCTCGCGGTGGCCCGATGTGCTCGGCCGGCCGTCGATCATCTCGGGGGCCCGATCGGTCGGGGCGACCTGGCAGAAGGAAGCTGCATTCCTGCGCCAGTGGGTTGCGCAGCGTGTGGAGTACCTCGGCTCGAAGTACTCCTCGGGTATGCCGGTCCTCGCCTACTCGGCCCATTCGGCGCAGATCGGGTGGCAGCCCGGCGCGACCGCAGGGCAGTTCGTGGGCACGACGGGGCGAGGGCTTCCCCTGGAAGCGTTGTCGGTGGAGCTCACCGGTGGGGCGGTGGCAGGTCAGATCCAGTCACGGGGCCACGTGCAGAACATCGGGTGGATGCCATGGGTGACGGGTGACACCACGGTCGGCACGACGGGACGAGGCCTGCGGTTGGAGGCCGTGAGTTTCGCCCTCTCGGCCCGACTCGCTGCCGATTACGACCTGTCGTACCGGGCGCACGTGCAGAACATCGGCTGGATGCCCTGGGTCGGAAGCGGTGCCGTTGCGGGTACGACCGGTCAGGGACTGCAGGTCGAGGCCGTTCAGATCCGTCTGCTGAAGAAGGCCGTCCCGGTCGTGGGTTCGACCGTCGCCTATTCGACTCACGTGTCTCAGATCGGGTGGACACTGCCCGTCGTCGATGGATCGGTCAGCGGGTCGATGGGTGCCGGACTGCAGGTGGAATCGCTTCAGGCATCGCTGACGAGCTCGGAGTACGACGGCACGCTGTCGCTTCGGGCTCACGTCCAGGACATCGGTTGGACGGAATGGGGGGATTCGCCCGGCCCGGCTGGTACGGAGGGGCGCGGGCTGCGGCTGGAGGCTGTGCAGCTGCGCCTGCAGGGCGAGATCTCTCAGCACTACCGGGTGAGATACAGCGCTTACGTCGACGGCGCCTGGCGGGACTGGGTGACAGGTGGCCAGACGGCCGGTACGACGGGGCAAGCGAAGCGCGTCGAGGCGCTGCGGATCGAACTCGTCCCCCGTTCGTGATCTCGCGCCTGCGGCTCGGGGCGGTCGTCGTCAGACGGGGTCAGCCACCGGCCGCAGGGAGGCGCGCTCGTGGAACTCCAGGGCGAGCGTCTGCACCCGGTCGTCCCCCAGACCGCCGTCGAGTTCCGCGAGGAGCATCCGGCCGGTGAGCATCCCGGCCTCGCGCGGCCGCAGATCCACGGCGGCGATCGGCGGAAGCACGACGGGCATCGCCGCGCTGTCGACGTGCGACACCAGCTGGACCTGATCGGGGACGACGACGCCGAGCTCGTGGAGGGCGGTGAGCACTCCGACGGCGACCCCGTCGACCGCGCAGACGATGGCATCCACGTCCTCGTTCGTCGACAGCACGCGGGCGATGAGGGTGTGGATGCCGGCGGCGGTCGGGACCTCGGCGAGCGTGATCACCTCGACCCGCACCGACGCGTCACGCGCCCAGGCCGATGCCCCCGCCCGGGCCGCGTCGACCCACGACTGTGCGATGTCGGGGGCGAGGAGGACGATCGACGTCGCGCCCCCGCGGCGCAGGCGGTCGAGCGAGTCCCGCATCGCCTCGGCCTGGTCGGTGACCACGGAGCCGGTGGGGGCCGGCATCCCGTCCGGGACGAGTTCGGAGGTGATCACGGGCTTGCCGGACTCGAGGATCGCTCGGGCGAGCGGGTCGCCGGCGACGACGTCGGACATCACGAACCCGTCGACGTGGAGGCGGTCCACGCTGTCGGGGCGCAGGCTGTGCGGGATCAGCGAAAGCGACATCTCGTCCTGGCCGAGGGCTTCGGAGAGACCGAAGGTGAAGTTCATGTAGTAGTCCATGAACCGCACCTGCGGGGGGAGCCAGAGGCCGACGGATCCCGCGCGTGATCTGCGGAAGTTGCTGGCGGCGGTGTTGGGCGAGAACGACAGCGATGCGGCCGCCTCGCGGACGCGCGCCCGCGTGGCCTCCGAGACGCGGCCACGGCCCGCGAGCGCGCGGGATGCCGTGCCCAGGGAGACCTGGGCCAGATCGGCCACTTGCTGCAGGGTCGCGCGCTGTTTCATCCGGCCCCCTCTCCCGGTCGAGTTTACGGAGAGGTTTCGGTGAGCGAACAATCAATGCGCAATCGATTGTGCATTGCGGAAATCTCGTCCATGATCTACTTCGACCAGACCGCCTCGACGACGAGGCGGGTTCACTCTCCCGAGAGGCCCGACTGTGACCGAGCAGCTCCTCCGCACCACCGACCACCCCCAGACCGACGGGCTGCGCCCCGCGGCCCTCGGGACGTGGGGCGTGGTCTTCCTCGTCGTTTCCGCCGCAGCGCCGCTCAGCGTGCTCGCCGGCATCGGTCCGCTCGCCGTGCTGATCGGTGGCCCCTCGGCGCCGCTCGTCTACGCGATCGCCGGCGTCGTGCTCGCCATTTTCGCGATCGGCTTCCTGTTCACCGCCCGTCACCTCAAGCCCATGGGCGGCTTCTACACCTACGTGACGGCCGGGCTCGGCCGAGTTGCGGGCCTGGCCGCGGGGCTGCTCGCCTGGGTCTCGTACAACCTGCTGCAGATCGGGCTGTGGGGCCTGTTCGGTGTGATGGCCCACGGCATGCTCGCCGCGGTGTTCGGCCTCGACGTGCCGTGGTGGGCCGCGTCGCTCGTCAGCGTCGTGCTCGTGTTCGGGCTCGCGGCCCTCGGCGTCGACGTGGGCGCCAAGGTGCTCGGCGTGCTGCTCGTGCTCGAGACGGTGATGCTCGTCATCCTCGCGGGTGCGATCGTGCTTCAGCGCGGCGGTCAGTTCGACCTCGGCACCCTCGCCCCCGAGAACGTCTTCACGCCGAACATGCTGGCGATCCTCGGCTTCGGCTTCGCCGCCTTCATGGGCTTCGAGTCCACGGTGCTCTACCGTGCCGAGGCGCGGTCGCCCGAGCGGACGATCCCGCGCGCCACCTACATCGCCGTCGCGTTCCTCGCGATCTTCTACGCGGCGACGCTGTGGATCGTCATTCAGGCGTTCGGCAGCGCCGACGTCGCCGGGGTCATCGCCGCCGACCCGTCCTCCTTCTTCTTCGTCGCCACGGGTCAGTACGTCGGCCCGTGGGGAGTGACGGTGATGTTCGTCCTGATCGTGACGAGCATCTTCGCCGGGCAGCTCGCCTTCCACAACGCGATCAACCGCTACAGCTTCGCGCTCTCGTGCGATGGCATCCTTCCCTCCTTCTTCTCGCGGACGAACCGCCGCGGGGCGCCGTGGCTGGCGGGGCTCCTGCAGTCGATCCTCGGCGCCGTCGTGGTGGCGGGCTTCGCGATCGCGGGGCTCGACCCGCTCACGAAGCTGGTCATCCTGGTGAACTCCCCGGGCGTCTACGGCGTGATCGCCCTGCAGCTGCTCGCGTCGATCGCCGTCGTCGCGTTCATCGTCCGCAACCGCACGCTGCCGCGGCGCTGGTACGTGCTTCCGGCGGCGATCCTGTCGATCGTCCTGATGCCGGTGCTGTTCGTCG
>NZ_BADA01000194.1 GCF_000333395.1 Microbacterium sp. B19 | reverse complement strand
GCCGTCTCCAGACTGATTCCGTCGAGGGTGTCGCGATCGGTCGTGTGGGTGACGTTCGTGAACGAGTCGTCGAGCTCGGCGACGTACAGCGAGTAGTTCTCCTCCGACGAGTAGGAGATGTAGGCCTTGCCGTCATCGTCCTGGAACAGGGTCATGTCGCGCGCCTGGCCGGGCACGGCCCAGGGCGTGCAGGCCTGGTAGTCAGTGCGGTTGGGCAGGCGGAAGGCGCCGGTCATGCGGAACGGGCCGGCCGGCGAATCCGAGACGGCCACGGCCGCCATCGAACGCGCGTACGTGCTGCCGCCGGGCTCGGTGCGACCGTCGGCGTGCCACCACATGACCCACTGCCCGGTCTTGTCGTTGTGCAGCACCTTGGGGCGTTCGAAGATCGCGGTGTAGTCCGCCGACCGCTGCGAGTTCAGGTGGTACGCGAGGGCGTCGATTTTGTCGGTACGGGGCTGACCGTTGTCGTCGACGGTGTCGTACAGGTTCTCGAAGTACGGCGTCAGCAGATCGTCACGGGTCGTGATGCTGCGGAGCGCGTCGCCGAGGTTGGTCCAGTTCATGGCGTCCGTCGATCGGTAGACCGCGACCCCGGGACTGTTCCAGTAGCCGTTCGTGCGGTCTTCGCCGTACCAGTAGTAGACGGTCTGCCCGTTCTCCTGGGTCGTGACGATCTGCCCGCCGTGCGCCTGGATGTGGCGCCCGTCGGTGTCGTACCACTTCGGCTGGAAGTAGTCGGCGGCGCCGAGCCCGGGGTCGGCAAGGGGCTCGAAGGACGTGTACGTGACCGGGGGATCGACCCGCGGCACCCCGTCGTCCGGGTCGGTGTCGAGGGCGACGGCGGAGAGGGGGGATGCCAGCGCTCCGGCCAGCACGGCGACCGTGGCTGCCGCGAGGAGTCGGCGGGGGGAGAGGGCGCGTCGATGCGTCATCGCGTCGGTTCCGTTCCGCGTCGCGACGTCGCGACGCTTCGGCGACTCACGTCGCGGGGGGATGTTGACGTCAACACCGTAGGGCGCGAGACGCCCGCGCGTCCACTGTTCGATCACATGCCGTTTCCGGAATGCAGCAGAGGGGGCGGCATCCACCCGCTCGCCGCGGCTCCCTGCCGCCGTGCCGGGCTGCTCCGTCGTGCGGATTCCGTGGCGGACACGCCGACCGGGGATGCCGCCTGTCCGTGTGTCGCGGCCGTTCTCCGCGGGGCGGTACAGCCGCACCTGCCGCGCGGGGCGGAGCGCCGGCGGGAACCGGCCGGCCTTACAGCGCGTCGACCACCCGCGACGCGAGCCCGGCGTACGTGGCCGGAGTCAGGGCGAGGAGGCGTTCCTTCGCGGCATCCCCGATGTCGAGGCCGCGGACGAACTCGGCGAGCTCCGCGCCGCCGACCCGGCGTCCGCGCGTGAGGTCCTTCAGCAGCGCGTACGGGTCGGTGATCTGCGACCGACCTGCGGCGATCTCGGCCCGCACGACGGTCTGGATCGCCTCGGCCAGCACCTCCCAGTTCGCGTCGAGGTCGGCGAGCAGCACGTCCTCCGCGAGCGAGATCTCGGTGAGGCCGCGCTGCAGGTTGTCGAGCGCGAGCAGCGAGTGGCCGAACGCGACGCCGATGTTGCGCTGCGTCGTGGAGTCGGTGAGGTCGCGCTGCAGGCGGCTCGTCACGAGAGTGGATGCCAGGGTGGCGAACAGTCCGCCGGCGATCTCGAGGTTCGCCTCGGCGTTCTCGAACCGGATCGGGTTGATCTTGTGCGGCATCGTCGACGAGCCGGTCGCGCCCGCGACGGGGATCTGCGTGAAGTATCCGAGCGAGATGTACGTCCAGATGTCGGTGGCGAGGTTGTGCAGGATGCCACCCGCGTGCCGTGCGCGGTCGTACAGCTCGACCTGCCAGTCGTGCGACTCGATCTGCGTCGTGACCGGGTTGAAACCGAGGCCCAGCGACTCGATGAACTCCCGCGTGAGCGCGGGCCAGTCGACGTCGGGCTCGGCGGCGACGTGCGCCGACCAGGTGCCGGTCGCGCCCGAGAACTTCGCGAGGTACTCGCCGGCATCCAGCTGACGGATGACGCGCTCGAGGCGCCACGCGAAGACGCCGATCTCCTTGCCCATGGTGGTGGGCGTCGCGGGCTGGCCGTGCGTGCGGGAGAGCATCGCGGCATCCCGGTGCTCGACGGCGAGCTCGGCGAGGGCGGCGGTGACCGCGCGGAGCTTCGGGATCCACACGCGCTGGACCGCTCGCTGCACGGTGAGGGCGTAGGCGGTGGAGTTGATGTCCTCGCTCGTGCACGCGAAGTGCGTGAGCTCGGCGAGGGCGGTGAGGCCGAGGCTGTCGAGCCGGTCGCGCACGAGGTACTCGACGGCCTTGACGTCGTGGCGGGTGACCGCCTCCTTCTCCTTGAGCCAGGCGATCTCGTCGGCGCCGAACTCCTCGTACAGCGCGCGGAGGCGCGCGCGGTCGGCGTCCGAGACGGGCGACGTGCCGAACAGCGAGCGGTCGGTGAGGGCCAGGAGCCACTCGACCTCGACCTCGACGCGGGCGCGGTTGAGGCCCGCCTCCGACAGGTAGTCGCCGATCTCCGAAACGGTGGCGAAGTAGCGTCCGTCGAGCGGGCTGAGGGGCTGCGGGGGCAGAGCGGACACGGGTCTCCCGGGGGTCGCGCGAAAAGGTCAGCCCGCGGAACGAATGGCGGGCTCGAGCTGCCGGAACAGGGCTCGGCTGGCGCGTTCGATCATACCGAGCACCTCGTCGAACATCGGGGGGCCGGCGTAGTAGGGGTCGGGGACGTCGAGGGTCTCGGCATCCGGAACGAAGGACTGCAGCAGCGCGATCTTGTCGGCGTCGTCCTCGTTGCGCGCCCATCCGCGCAGCACGCGCTCATGGCTGCGATCGAGCGCGATGACGAGATCGTTGTGCGTGAAGTCCGCGAACGTGAACTGGCGTGCGCGATGCGTGGCGCCGTCGTAGCCGAGACGTTCCAGGGCCGCGAGCGTGCGATGGTCGGCGCGCTCGCCGACGTGCCAATCGCCCGTGCCCGCCGACGTGGAGACCACGCGTGACCCCAGACCCGCGTCGACGGCGATACGGCGGAAGACCACGTCGGCCATCGGCGACCGGCAGATGTTGCCGCTGCAGACGAAGACGACGCGGAAGGGCGCGTCGGCACTCGCGGTCATCCCTCCATCATGGCCGGGACGGGCCGCGAGCGCATCAGCGGCGTGAGCGTTCGTCCCCGCGCGGGCGCAGGATGCCACCGAGTACGGCGTTGATGATCGCGATGAGGAGCGCCGCGACGACGGTGAGCCAGAACTCGCCGGTGCGCAGACCCCAATCCCAGTTCGACGTGATCACGGCCGTCAGCCACAGCAGGAAGCCGTTGATGACGAGCGAGATGAGTCCGAGCGTGAGGATGTAGAGCGGGATGGCGACGATCTTCACGATCGTGCCGACGATGGTGTTGACCAGGGCGAAGATCAGCCCGACCAGCAGCAGCGTGAGCAGCACCTGGAACCACTCGCCGGGGGCGAACGGGATGAGGGTCACCTGCAGGGCCGGCAGCAGGGTGACGATCCAGATGGCGAAGGCGTTGACGGCCACGCGGACGACGAAGCGCATGCCCCCATCGTGGCACGCGGCTCCGACACGCGCACGGGTCTCCTCGTTAGGCTCGTCCCGTGAGCGAAGAGCCGGTCCTCCCCCGTATCCGTCCCGAGATCGCCGCCCTGCCGGCCTACCGCCAGGGGCGTCAGGCCAGCCCGGACGCGTTCAAGCTGTCGAGCAACGAGAACCCGTTCGACCCGCTGCCCGGCGTCCTCGACGCGGTCCGCGCGTCGACGGCGATCAACCGATACCCGGATGCGACGGCCGCCCGGCTGCGCGAGCGCCTCGGTGCCCGCTACGGGGTGTCGGCGGATGACATCCACATCGGCGCCGGGAGCGTCTCGCTGCTCGCGCAGCTGCTTCTGGCCACGGCCGGTCCGGGTGACGAGGTCGTCTACGCGTGGCGGTCGTTCGAGGCGTACCCGTCGCTCGTGGCGGTGTCGGGGGCGACGAGCGTGCAGGTGCCGCTGACGGCGGACTCGCGTCATGACCTCCCCGCGATGGCAGCCGCGGTCACCGACCGCACGCGCCTCATCATCGTGTGCAGCCCGAACAATCCCACCGGACCGACCGTCGGCTTCGACGAGTTCACGGCCTTCGTCGACGCCGTTCCCGCCGACATCCTCATCGTGCTGGACGAGGCGTACGCCGAGTTCGTGACCGACCCGGATGCCGTCGAGGGCCACCGCGTCCGCGCGCTGCTCGCGCGCCCCAACATCGTGATGCTCCGCACGTTCTCGAAGGCCTACGGCCTCGCGGGCCTGCGCGTCGGCTACGCGATCGGCCACACGCGCGTGCTCGACGCCGCACGCAGCACCGCGATCCCGCTGTCCGTCACGGCCGCGGCCGAAGAGGCGGCGCTGGCGAGCCTGGATGCCGAGTCCGAGCTGCTGCACCGCGTCGCGGTCCTCGCCGCCCGGCGTGACGTCCTGGTGGCGCGCCTGCGCGAGACCGGGTGGGACGTCCCCGACGCCCAGGGCAACTTCGTGTGGCTGCCCGCCGGGGAGCGCGCGCTCGAGGTCGCCACGGCGTTCGAGGACGCGGGTCTCATCGTTCGCCCCTTCGCGGGTGACGGCGTGCGCATCTCGATCGGCGAGGAGGAGTCGATCGACCGCCTCGTCGAGATCGCCGCCTCCGTCGCCCCGCGCTGAGGCGCACCATGACTCGGGATGCCGCCAGGACCCCGGTCATCCCGGGTTTCTTCCCCGACCCGTCGGTGTGCCGCGTGGGGGACGGCTACTACCTCGTCAACTCGTCGTTCGAGTACGCGCCCGGCATCCCGATCCACCACAGTCGCGACCTCCGGACGTGGACGCAGCTCGGCAACGTCCTGACGCGGGAGAGCCAGTTCCCGCCCGGGGGATCGGCGGCGAGCCGCGGGATCTACGCGCCCACGATCCGCCACCGCGATGGCATGTTCTTCGTCGTCGGGACGAACGTCGAGCGCGGGGGAGAGCAGTTCGTCGTGACGGCGATCGACCCGGCGGGACCGTGGTCCGACCCGATCGTGTTCCCGGGCCTGGGCGGCATCGACCCCGACCTGGCGTGGGACGACGACGGCCGGTGCTTCCTCACGTACTGCGCGCTCGACGAGGCGCTGCGACCCGAGCACGGGTCGCTGCCCGTGATCGCGCAGGTGCGCGTGGACCTCGCCCGCGGGATCCGGCTCGAGGATCCGCGCGTGATCTGGCGCGGGACGGGCCTGGCGCACCCCGAGGGTCCGCACCTCTACCGGCGCGGGGAGTGGTGGTACCTGCTCACCGCCGAGGGCGGCACGGAACGCGGGCACGCGGTGTGCGTCGCGCGGTCGCGGGCGATCGACGGCCCGTTCGAGGCGGCGCCGGCGAACCCGATCTTCAGCCGCCGCAGCACCGGCTTCCCCGTGCAGAACACCGGGCACGCCGACCTCGTCGAGCGCCCCGACGGCTCCTGGGCGATGGTGTACCTCGGCGTACGTCCGCGGGGGTTCACGCCCGGGTTCCACGTCCTCGGACGCGAGACGTTCCTCGCCCGCGTCGCGTGGGTCGACGACTGGCCCGTGGTGCACACCGACGACGTTCTCCCCACCCGCCCTGATACGGCGTTCACCGACGACTTCGCGACCGCGGACCCGCACCCGCGGTGGGTGTCGCCCCACGGGGCGCTGCCCGGACCGCATCCTGCCGGTGGCCTGGCCCTGGGTTCGCACGAGTTCGCGGTCCGCGTCCGCGATCTGCGCTGGCGGTTCGAGGCGCGCGTCGACGTCTCCGCCGCCGTGGCCCTGCGGGTCCGGCTCGACGAGCAGCACTGGTACGAGATCGCCCTCGAGGCCGGCGCGGCCGAGGTGCGGGCGCGCATCGGTCCGCTCGAGGCATCCGTGGGTTCCGCTTCCGCGACCGGCGACGTCGTGACGCTCCTCGTCGAGGCGGTGGATGCCACTCACGACGGCCCCGACGACCTCCGGTTCGGAGTGCTCGACGCGGACAGCGAGCGGTGGATCGCGGCGCTCGACGGCCGCTACCTCTCGACCGAGGTCGCCGGCGGCTTCACCGGTCGCACCCTGGCGCTCCGCGCGCTCCGGCCGACGCCGGCCCGCGTCGTGAGCGTGCGCTACGTCCCGCTCGGCGACGAGTGACGCCGCCGTGCAGTGGGCTACGCGCCGCGACCATCCCGCTGAGGAGCACGCGCGGCCAGTGAGACCTCGAAGGCGGTTCCCTCCCCGGGAACGCTTGTGACCCGGATCGTGCCGTCATGTGCCGCAACCAGGGCCTGGACGATCGGCAGGCCGAGACCGGAACCGCCGGACGCGCTGCGCGCGGAGTCACCGCGCCAGAACCGTTCGAAGATGTGAGGCAGCGCCTCGCTGGGGATGCCCGGCCCCGAGTCGCGGACCCGCAGTGTGTGGCGAGCATCCCCGGCGACGACATCCACCTGGACGTCGCCGTCGGTGTGCTGCAGCGCGTTGCCCACCAGGTTCCGGACGACCTGGGCGAGCCGCGCCCCGTCGCCGAGCACGTTCGGCTCCCCCGTCACGACGATGTCGATCGAACGGGTCGGATGAACGATCCTCGCATCGGCGACGACGTCGCGGGCGAGCGTTCCGAGATAGGGCTCTTCGCTGAGGAGCGGACGCCCTGCGTCGCCGCAAAAGGGCAGGGCCAGTTCGTCG
>NZ_BADA01000195.1 GCF_000333395.1 Microbacterium sp. B19 | reverse complement strand
TTCTTCGCGTGGGCGATGAGCTGCGCCGCGGCCTGAATCTGCTTGCCGTGGGCCTTCGTCACGGGACGGTAGCCGGGCAGGTCGATCTTCGGCGGCCAGACGAACGGCGCCGAGTTCTGCTGCGCGTCCTTGGTGATGTCCACGAGCACGGGGCCGGGGCGACCGGTGGACGCGATCTCGAACGCGGCAGCGATCGCGCCGGGGATCTCCTCGGCGGACTTCACCAGGAAGGAGTGCTTCGTGATCGGCATCGTGATGCCGACGATGTCGGCCTCCTGGACGTCGTCGAAGCCGGACTCGGTGTCGAGCGTGAACATCACGCCCGAGGCGCCGACGTCCGAGCGCACCATCCGCTGCACGCCCGCCGACAGGGCGACCTCGTGGTGGTCGAAGCCGTGGTGCGCGCGGTACGCGATCGCGCGGTCGTTGTACAGCGACGCGAACACGCGGCGGATCGCCCGCAGGATGTTCTCGATTCCGCCGATGTTCAGGAAGGTCTCCTGCTGCCCCGCGAACGAGGCATCCGGGAGGTCCTCCGCCGTCGCGCTCGAGCGCACGGCCCACGTCACGGCATCCGGGTCCGTCTCGTTCGCGACGAGCGCGGCGTACGCGGCGCGGATGTCGGCCTCGAGGTCGGCGGGGAAGGGCTGCTCCTCGATCCACGCGCGCACGCGGCCGCCGAGCTGGCTGAGGGCGGCGACGTCTTCGACGTCCACGCCCCGGACGGCGTCGGCGATGCGGGCGTCGAGGCCGCCCTCGGCGAGGAAGCGGCGGAAGGCGTCGGACGTGGTCGCGAAGCCCGGAGGGACACGGATGCCGGCGGATGCCAGGTGCGACACCATCTCGCCGAGCGAGGCGTTCTTGCCGCCGACGTGGGCGAGGTCGCTCATGCCGATCTCGTCGAAGCGGAGGATGTTGGTCATGGGGTGGGCCTTTCTCGGGGTCGGTCCCGCAGGTTCATGGACTGCAGGATCACGGCGGACATCTCCTCGACGCTCCGGGTCGCGGAACTGAGGAACGGGATGTGGGTGCGGCGGTACAGGTCTTCGGCTCGGCGGATCTCGAGGGTGCACTGCGCGAGGCTCGCGTAGGTCGAGTGCGGACGGCGTTCGTGCCGCACCTGACTCAGGCGCAGGGCGGTGGTGGTGAGGCCGAAGCAGCGGTCGGCGTGCGGCGCGACGATGCGCGGCAGGCCGTCGGTGGGGAAGTCGTCGTCGGTCAGCGGATAGTTCGCGACCAGCAGCCCGTAATGCAGGGCGAGGTACATCGTCGTGGGTGTCTTCCCGCAGCGCGAGGGCGCGACGATGATGACGTCGGCGTTCGCGAGGTCGCGTCCGCTCTGGCCGTCGTCGTGCTCGATCGCGAACTCGACCGCCCGCATGCGGCGGAAGTATTGCTCGAGGTCGCCGAGCCCGTGGTACTGCCCCGCGCGGGTCTCGGCCGTCGCGCCGAGCTCGGCCTCGAGTTCCGTCAGGTGACCGGCCAGGAGGTCGATGACGACCGCACCCGCCCCGGCCAGACGGGCCCGGATGCCGGCATCCTTGAGCGTCGCGAAGACGATCGGGGACCCGCCGCCCGCCGCCGCCCGGCGGAGGTCGGCCTGGAGGGAGTCGACCGCTCTCTCGTCGACGAAGGGGATCGTCCGCCGCTCGAAGCGCGCGCCCGGAAAGTTCGCGAGCAGCGCATTGCCGAGCGTCTCAGCGGTGATGCCCGTGCTGTCCGACACGAAGAACACCGGGCGCGTGGCGGTCGCGAGCGCGGCGGTAGCGTCGAAAGGAAGTGGCATGTGACGACGCTAGGGGTGTTTCACGTGACCTTTGCGACCAATATGACCGAAAGAACCCGCGATCTTACGTCTGTGGTAACCGTGCGGGGGTGCGACGACCGTTCTTCCCCTCCCGTTCACTCGCTGCCGCCGGATCGGACACGTGCGCCCGACACAGTGGAGCGCCGAGAGGTGGTTCGAGATGTCGGTGGCGTTCCTGATCGCATGGGCTCTCGCGACGACGGCCGCCCCGGCGCCCGCGCCGGAGCCCGCGCCCGGCGTGGAGATCATCGTGGTCGAGGTGCCGGCGAGTTCGCGGCAGACCCCGACGCCGACCCCGACTCCCACGCCCGCACCGACGCCCGTGGCATCCGTATCGCCCCACCCGGGAGCGCAGGGTCAGCTCCCCGCGACGGGGTGGGATGCCATCACCCTGGCGATCGCGTCCGGCCTCGGCGTCGCGGCGCTCGCCGTCGGCGTCGCAATCCGGCGCGCGCGGCGGCGTCGGGTGTGAGCCGCGCGGCGGCGGCGTCGGGTGTGAGCCGCGCGCTCAGCGGTAGTGCGTGACCCAGGCCCAGATCGGGGGACGCCGGCGTCGCGTCGCGGTCTCGCGCGCTTGGTGCACCGCACGCAGGGCGGCGACCGGCTCGGCGCCCGCGGCGCTCTCGTCCGGTTCGTCGGGCGCTGCCTCGGCCACGGGCCCCGGCGCTGCCACCGCGGACCCCTCGGCGAGTTCGATCGCGAGCTCGGCGACCTCGATCGCGGTGGGCCTGGCATCCGGATCCGGGTCGGTCATGGCCGTGAGCAGGAGCTCCCAGCCGTAGCCGAACCGCGTCGGGATCTCGGGGTCGTACGAGAGCGGGGCGAGGAGGAGTTCCTGCACGGCCCCACCGCTCAGGGGACGTTCCGCGGTCAGCGCCTCCATGGCGAGCTGGCCGAGGGCGTAGATGTCCGAGGCGGCGTGGGGCTCCTCCCCGTGGAGCCGTTCGGGCGGGAGGTACTCCCGGTCGTCGACCGGCGTCTCGGGGGCGCGCTCGCCGAGGAGGTGCGTCACACCGAAGTCCGCGAGGATGCCGCGGAAGGGGCGACCCGCGTTCCGCAGGGGGCGGAGGAGCACGTTCTCGGCCGTGAGGTGCCGGTGGACGATCCCCAGGTCGTGGATCGCGGCTAGTCCCAGCGCAACGTCCCGCAGGATCGCCGCGGCCAGCGGGGGAGAGAGGGGTCCGCGCTTCTCGAGGTGCTGCCGCAGGGTCGGGCCGTGGATGAACTCCATCACGAGGTAGCCCTCGCCGCCGTGGCCGACGTGCGCGTCGTAGATCGTCACCAGCGCGGGGTGGTCGAGCGCGGTGAGCATGCGCGCCCCCGCGAGACGGCGGCGCGAGTCGGGAGCCGCCGCCGGGTCGACCTCGAAGACCTTCACCGCGACGTCGCGCGCGAGGATCTCGTCCCGCGCGCGGAAGAGACGACCGCCGCCTTCCGGGAGCCGCTCGAGCAGCCGGTAGCGCCGCGCGAAGACGTCGCCGAGGGCGGGCACGGGCGTCGTGTCGGTGTCACGCATCCGGTCGTCCTCTCGGGTCCACGGTCGGGACCCGGTGGTACTCGCGGGTGCTCGGCTCGTGCGCACGACGGGGGCGGGAACCCGCCCGTCGCGGTGCGCTCGACGTTACTCACGGAAATTCCTGCCGTCGGCCCGATGACACGCGGCATCCTCGCGGTCCATAATGTCAGGCGCGTTTTTCCCGCGTGAGGCGCCGAAGGTCGTCGCCTCGGGGCGCGCCGATGGCGACTCGCGCGTCACTCGATCCAGAGGACGATGCCGCGCTGGCCGGTGAGCACCGAGGTCACGCCGGCCCGGACGGCCGCGGCCGCGCGTTCGGGGGTGAAACTCGCGGGGTCGTACGCGGAGGCCTTGCCGAGGCCCTCGCCGCGGTAGGCCGCGCCGGTCCAGTCGGCCGCGGTGACGTTCTCGGTGGGCTCGGCGAGTTCCGCCCCGATGATGAGGAACTGCCGGTCGAGGTGGTTGGCGGTCACCGTCGCGAGCGGGTCGACGAGGGCATCGCCCGCGCTGATGATGAGGTCGGGATTCATCTGCATCGCCTCGACCGCGCCGTCGATCATGTCGGCATCCGCGTGCACGACGCGCAGGTCCGCCCGCGTCTCGGCCGCCCAGTCCTGCACCGCGTTCACGAGCGTCGCCGTCGGAGCGTCGTCGCCCACGGTCAGCAGCACCACGCGGTATCCCGCGGGCGGCCGCACCCCGTCCCACGACCCGGCCTCGGGCGCGTAGGTCGCTTCGGGCGCCAGCGGGGTCGGTGGGGCGAACCCCGCGCCGGGGGTTCCGATCGCGGCCGGGTGCGCCCGCATCTCGCTCCACCCGGATGCCGAGGAGCACCCCGTCATCACCATCGCCGCCATGATCACGGCCGCCATCGTCGTCCTGCGCCTCACCGCTCCACCCTGCGCGACGCGGGTGGCGCGCGGGAGAACGCGAGGCACACGTTCCGTTTCCGTTCCCCCTCCCGGGCACAACCGTTCACACCCGCGGGGCACTGTCGTCGCGGAAAGGTCTTCATGTCTGCTGTGATCCGACGCGCGCTGCGTGTCCTCGTCTTCGGCGCGGGAGTACTCGCGCTCCTGTTCTCGGCGGCCCCCGCCCAGGCCCACGGAATGTCGTCGGTGGCCTACGCCGATCTCTCCAGCGGGGGGACGGGAGTCGTTCGGGCGAAGCTCCAGCTCGAGTACGACCTGCTCGTCGTGTCCGCCGCCGACGCGGCGAAGAACGACGCGCTCTTCCAAGAGGGCACGGCGGCGTTCGAGGCGGACGACCCGACGCAGCAGGCCGCCGCCCTCGAGCAGTACCGCGGCGAGGTGACGAGCTACGTCGCGCGGCACTTCCGCATCGACGCCGGCGGCGCGGACTGCACTCCGGCCCTCGCCGACGACGTCACGATGACGCACCAGGACGGCGTCCCCTACGCCGTCCTCACCATCGACTACGCGTGCCCGCCCTCCGAGAACGGCCACGAGGTCGTCTCGACCCTGTTCCCCGACGACGAGGGCTTCGTCAGCGGCACGAAGACGATCCTCACGTACGCGCTCGACATCCACGAGGGAAGTACGGTCCTGGATGCCGAGCACCCGTCGTTCACCACGGCGCAGACGACGCTCGAGCGGTTCTGGGAGTTCTTCCGGCTCGGTGCCGAGCACCTGCTCACCGGGATCGACCACATCCTGTTCCTGCTCGCGCTGATCGTCGGGTCGCGGCGGCTGCGTGAGGTCGTGATCGCCGCGACGACGTTCACGCTCGCGCACTCCGTGACGTTCATCCTCGCCGCGACCGGGCTCGTCGCGGCCCCCGCGGAGATCGTCGAGCCGACGATCGCGCTCTCGATCGCGGTCGTCGGCGCCTGGTACCTGTGGCGCCTCTGGCGCGGCGGCAAGGTCGATCAGGACCTCTCGCACGCTCACGGCTTCCTGCGGCTCGACCGCGCGGGCTGGCTGCGCGTCGGCGTCGTGTTCCTCTTCGGGCTCGTGCACGGCCTCGGCTTCGCGTCCGCGCTCGGCATCGACGAACCGTGGTCGTGGACGCTCCTGTGGTCGCTCCTGGTGTTCAACATCGGCATCGAGGCGGTGCAGATCGGCATCATCGTGATCGTCTTCCCGCTACTGGTGCTGCTGCGCCGCCGCGCTCCCCGGATCGGGATGTGGGCCAGCGGCATCCTGGCCGTCATCGTCACCGTGGCCGGCCTCGTCTGGTTCGTGCAGCGCATCCTCGGGATCGAGTGACGTTGCCCTGATCGATAGATGTGCACGGTCAACCATTCACGCGATGGTCACCCTCGGGGAACAGCGTGGAACGGCCCGCCCGACCGCGGGCCCCTCACCTAGAGAAATGGACAGCCATGCTCCTCACAGCATCGACGTCGCACGGGGCGCGCACGCGTCGCCGTGTCTCGTGGATCGCAACGGCCGCCGTCGGCGCGTCGCTCGTGCTCTCCGGCGCCGCGATCGCCCCGGCAGCCTCGGCCGACACCACGGCCACCCTCTCCGGCATCATCCTCGGTGTCGGAGCCGACGAGTCGCAGCGCAACGTCAGCTGGTACTCCTCGGCCGACACCGCGCAGACGGTCCAGGTCGCCCCGACCTCGACGCTGGTGGACGGGGAGTTCCCCGCCACGGCGACGACGTTCTCGGCATCCGGTGCCGCCAACACCTCGACGACCGGCTTCAACCGTCACACGACGATCACGGGCCTCGCCGAGAACACGGCGTACTCGTACCGCGTGGGCTCCGACGGCAACTGGTCGACCACGTACTCGTTCAAGACGCAGTCGTTCGAGGGCGACTACGACTTCCTCTTCTTCGGTGACCCGCAGATCGGTTCGTCGGGCAACATCCCGAAGGACCAGGCGGGCTGGGTGGACACGATGAACGTCGCCGTGAACGCCAACCCCAACGCCGAACTGCTCGTCTCGGGTGGTGACCAGGTCGACGCCGCGAACAACGAGGACCAGTGGAACGCGTTCCTCGCTCCCGACCAGCTGCGCCAGTACCCCTGGGCCGCGACGATCGGCAACCACGACGTGGGCGGCACGTCGTACGAGCAGCACTTCTACACCCCGAACACCGACCGCTCCGGCGCGTACTACCGCAAGGGCGCCTCCAGCATCGGCACCGAGTCCGGCGGTGACTACTGGTTCATCTACAAGGACACGCTGTTCATCGACCTCAACAGCAACAGCTACGCCACCTCGCAGGGTGGTGGCGGCGACGACGCGCACGTGGCGTACGTCACCGATGTCGTGAACAAGCACGGCGCCGAGGCGAAGTACACGGTCCTCGTGTACCACCACGCGATCTACTCGCCGGCCGATCACGCGAAGGACGGCGACAACAAGGTCCGCCGCGTCGACTTCCCGACGACGTTCTCGAAGCTCGGCGTCGACCTGGTCCTCCAGGGTCACGATCACAGCTACTCGCGTTCGTACGAGATCAAGAACGGCGCCAAGGCCAACGCGGACGAGCAGCCCGGCCAGGACGAGGTGTTCGAGGGCCCCGGCGGCGTCGTCTACGTCACGGCGAACTCGGCTTCCGGCTCGAAGTACTACGACATCACGGCGCCGGACAACAGCGGCACCAGCGGTGCCGGAAACGGTGCCGACCCGCTGAACCCGGCCAACTACTGGTACAACTCCGTGCAGAACCAGGAGCACGTCCGCACGTACGTGAAGGTGCAGGTCCAGAAGGACCAGCTCGTCGTGCAGAACATCCGCTCCGGCAACTGCGCCGCCCCCAACGCGGCCGTCGAGCTCGGCAAGGTCCTGTGGTGCGGCCCCGACAACGGCACCAAGCCGGCCGAGGCCATCGGCTCGATCCAGGACGAGGTCAAGATCCACCCCAACCACGGTGACGGCCAGGACATCCAGGTCGACGTCCCCACGACGGCCCCGGGTGAGTTCGGCTGGACGATCAACGGTCACAACGGTCTCGTCGACCTCGGCACGGCGGAGGAGAAGAACTTCCAGTACTTCGAGGCCACCGGTGAGATCAACCCGATCACGGTGACCGACACCCGCGCCAGCAAGGCCGCGTGGTCGATCTCCGCGTCGGTCGGCGACTTCGTCGACGGTCAGAAGACCTTCGAGGGCAAGTACCTCGGCTGGACGCCCAAGGTCGTCACGCCGGGTGCCGGTGCCGTCGCGGGTGCCGCGGTCGGCTCGGGCTACGACGGGGGCGACGGTCTGTCGGTCTCGCGCTCGCTGAGCTCGGCGCCCATGGGCCACGACCGTGGTGCCGGTGTCGTCGGTGCCGACCTCGACCTGAAGATCCCGAACACGATCGACAAGGGTAGCTACCGCGCGACCCTGACCCTCACCGCGCTGGCCGGCTGACCAGCGATCCGGACCGGCGGGGAGCGACCCTCCCCGCCGGTCCTTCCCGAAGGACCCTCATGAACATCTCTCCCCGCCTCCTCGCCGCGACCCTTGCGCCGCTCCTCGCCGCCGCCGCCGCTCTGGTCGGCGTGCCCTCGATGGCATCCGCGGCCACCGACGACGTCACCTGGACGGTCCGCACCGCGTCGAACTCGCTGGGCGCCGACCGCACGAACTTCTCGTACACGCTCAACCCGGGCGCGCACCTCGACGACGCCATCGTCGTCGCGAACCGCGGCACCGAGCCCGTCGAACTCGACGTCTACGCCGCCGACGGCTACACGACCTCGACCGGCACGCTCGACCTCCGCCTCGCCGCCGAGGCGCCCGTCGGCGTCGGCAAGTGGATCGTCGTGCCGCAGCACCACGTCTCGGTGCCCGCGGGGCAGACCGTCGAGGTGCCTTTCACCGTCGACATCCCGTCCGACGCGACCCCCGGCGACTACGCCGGTGGCGTCGTGACCTCGCTCACCGTCGCCGATCAGACCGCGAACGTCAACGTCGACCGTCGCCTCGGCATCCGCACCGGCATCCGGGTCGGCGGCGACCTCGCACCGGCGCTGTCGGTCGACGGCGTGAGCGTCGACTGGGACGGCGGCCTCGTGCCTCTCCTCTTCGGCGACGCGACGGTGCACTACAGCCTGCACAACACCGGCAACGTCTCGCTCTCCGCCGACGACACCGACGCCGTGGCGGGCATCTTCGGCTGGGGCGAGGTCCAGGCCGCGCCCGGCGAAGCCGCCCCGGTGCTGCTCCCCGGCGAGTCGTGGCAGCGCGACGTGCGCGTGCCCGCGGTCGCCGCGATGGGCCTGGTGTGGGCCTCGGTCACCGCCATCCCGACCGTGACGGATGCCTCGGGCTCGACGACCGACCTCGACACGGTGACCGCGTCGGCGATGGGCTGGGCCGTGCCGTGGCCGATCCTCGTCGTGGTGCTGCTCGTCGTCGTGGGCGCGGTGTTCGGCCCGCGCTGGCTGCGCACGCGCCGTCGCCGCCGGCAGGAGGCCGAGGACGCGCGCGTCGCCGAGGCCGTCGCCCGCACCCTGGCCGAGAAGGAAGACGTCGCGACCCCCGCGGGCTGAGGCCGGGTGGGCTGGGGCCGGGTCGGGCTGCGGTCGGTCGGGCTGCGGCCGGTAGGTGATTCGCGCAATCTCAGTCGGCCTCCGGCCTCCCGGGCTGAGGTTGCGCGGATCGCTGAGGTTGCGCGGATCGCTGAGCCAGCGCCGGGCGCGGAGGCAGCGGCGCCCGCGATATCTCGACGTCGGTGCACACGGAAGGCGCCCAGCCGCCGGGGAATAGACTGGATGCCATCGACTCCGTCTCTCCGGGACCCTCCGTGACCACTCCTCCTGCCGCGCGCTCCTTCGACGTGCGCCACGTCCAACTGGCGCGCGCGCTCTTCGCCGCCCTCGCGGCGGTCATGGTCACGTTCTCGTCGGATCACTCCGCGGTCGTCGGGTCGAGCGTCTTCAGCGGGTTCGCGCTCGCGACCGCCCTGGTGCTCGTCCTGTCGGTGTGGCTCGTGTACCCGAGCGGGCAGCGCGCCACGCCGCTGGTCCTCGCGGTCGTCACCGGGATCGCCGGTCTCGCGGCGAGCATCGGCGCCTGGCGGACCACGGGGTTCTTCTTCGTCCTGGTCATCGTGTGGGCGGTGGTCTCGGGTGCCGTCGAGATCATCGGCGCCGTGCGCGATCGCCGCGCCGGGCGCTCGGCATCCCTCGCCCGGGACGGACTCACGATCGGCGTGCTCACGCTCATCCTCGCCGTGGGGTTCCTGCTGACGAGCCCGGGTTTCTCGTACGACTACTCGATCGAGGGTGCCGGAACCTTCACTCTCACCGGAATCACCATCGCCGTGGGTATCTTCGGCGGATACGCCGCCATCGTGGCGGTCTATCTGGCGATCGCCGGGTTCTCGCCCCGCCGCCCCGAACCGGTTCCGGCCGCCTCGGCCGAGGAGGCCGCATCATGAACGACAAGCCCACCCGCCGCGACCTCATGAAGCCCGTCCAGCTGCTCGGGCTGGCCTTCATCGCCGCCGTCTTCGCGGGCGGTGTGACGGCGGTCTCTCTGGGCGTCTTCCAGAACCTCCCCGCCGACGAGGTGCAGCGCGCGCTCATCATCGGCCTCATCGCCGCCGGCGTCACCTTCATCGTCGTGCTCGTGAGCCTCGCGCTCCTGCTGCTCGCCGTCGACCCCGCCCAGGTCACGAAGCAGATCGACCGGCCGCTGCTCGTCCCGCAGGAGGACGAACCGCCCGCGACCCCCGAGACGAACGACGGTCCCGAGGCTCCGCGCGCCTGAGGCCCGCCCGGGTCAGACCCGCCGCGGGTCGATCATCGTCATGCCCGCCGGGGCCGCGGTGTCCATGCGCGGCAGCATCTCGGCGGCTTCGCCGAGCCCGACGACCCGCTCGACGAGGTCCTGCGGGCGCAGCACTCCGCGCGCGATGAGGTCGAGCATCTCGGGGTAGTCCGCGGCCGCCATGCCGTGGCTGCCGAGGAGGTCGAGCTCCCACGCGATCGCGCGGGCCATCGGCATCGGCGTCATCCCGTCGTCGGTAGGGAGCAGTCCGATCTGCACGTGCCGACCGCGCCGGCGCAGGCTCAGCACGGCGTCGCGCGCCGTCTGCGCGCTGCCGACCGCGTCGATCGAGACGTGGCTTCCGCCGTCGGTGAGGGCGGAGACGGATGCCGGGACATCGGCGCCGTCGGCGAGGATCGTGTGCTCCGCGCCGAGGCGTCGGGCAACTTCGAGTGCCGCGGGCGTCCGGTCGACGGCGATCACGCGGGCGCCCAGGGCGGCGCCGATCATCACGGTGCTCAACCCCACGCCCCCGGCCCCGACGACCGTGACCCACTCGCCGGCACGCACGCGCGCGCGGCCGGTGAGGGCGCGGTAGGCGGTGGCGAAGCGGCATCCGAGCGCCGCCGCCGCCTCGAACGACACCCCGTCCGGGACCGCGACGAGGTTGGTGTCGGCCGCCCGCACGACGACGCGTTCGGCGAACGAGCCCCACTGCGTGAAGCCGGGCTGCTCCTGGCGCGGGCACACCTGCGCGTTGCCGCTGCGGCACCACTCGCACTCGCCGCATCCCATGACGAAGGGCACCGTCACGCGGTCGCCGACGCTCCAGTCGTGCACCCCCGCACCGATCTCGGCGATGACGCCGGCGAGCTCGTGCCCCGGAACGTGGGGGATTGCGACGTCGTCATGGCCGACCCACGCGTGCCAGTCGCTCTTGCACAGCCCGGTCGCGTGCACCTCGACGACCACCCCGCCCGCCGGGGCGGTCGGCGCGGGGACCTCCCGGACCTCGAGCGGTTCGGCCAGGGCATCCATGATCATCGCGCGCACGGCATCCATTCTCGGTCAGGCGGGGGGTGGTCTTCTGCGACGCCCCTAGACTCGACGCGCCCGCGCCCGTGCCCCCCACCACCTCGGAGTCCGTCATGAGCCGCTACGTCATCGACGCCCATGCCACGCCGGCCGGCCGGCGAATCGCCGTTCAGGATGCGATCGTCGTCGACGACGACGGAACGGGCGACGTCGTGCGCGCGGATCGGGTCCTGCCGGGATTCGTCGACCTCCACTGCCACGGCGCGCTCGGCTTCGATTTCGGCTCGTGCTCCGTCGACGAGGCGCGTGCGGCGGCCGGTTTCCACCTCGCCCGGGGGGCCACGTCGGTCGTCGCCTCCATCGCGACCGCACCGCTGGACGCGATGCGGGCCGCCATCGTGCGGCTGCGCGGTCTCGTGGCCGAGGGGGTGCTCGCCGGCATCCATCTCGAAGGTCCGTATCTCTCGGAGCGGCGCCGCGGCGCCCACGCGCCGTCGCTGCTGCGCCTCCCGCAGCGCGCCGAGCTCGGCGATCTACTGGACGCGGGAGAAGGGGCCGTGCGGATCGTCACGCTCGCCCCCGAGCTGCCGGGTGCGAGCGATGTCATCGCTGACGTCGTCGCGGCGGGAGCGGTCGCTGCGGCGGGCCACACCGATGCCTCGGCCGATCAGATGCGGGTCGCGATCGAGGCCGGGGTGCGCCTGGTGACACACGCCTTCAACGGCATGCGGCCCCTTCACCACCGTGACCCGGGACCGCTCGCCGTGGCGCTCGCCGATGAGCGTGTCGTTCTGGAACTCATCCTCGACGGTCATCACGTCGCGGATGAGATGGTCGAGCTGGTCCGACGCCTGGCTCCGGGCCGGCTCGCGCTGGTGTCGGACGCGATGGCGGCCACCGGATGCGCCGACGGTCGCTACCGAGTGGCGGGTTCGGACGTCGAGGTGGCCGGGGGGATCGCGCGTGCGGTGATCGACGGGTCCCTGGCCGGCAGCACCACGTCGCTCGGCGTCGCGGTCGAGCGGTTCGCCTCGTCGTTCGCTCCGTCCGTCGACGAGGTGACGGCCGTCTCCTCGGCCACAGCATCGCGGGTGCTCGGACGCCCGGCGCCGTTGACCCCCGGGGCGCCGGCCGACCTCGTCCTCTCCCTCGACGGTGGGGGTCGGCGCGTCATGCGGGGCGGAACCTGGCTGCAAGAAAATGATCGACTGTGATTGAAAACCGCTCAAACGCGTCGTAAGGTGTCATCACCAGCTCACCCTGCGCCGCGACCGCGGCCCACGCTCATCGAGGAGTCCCCGTGATCTTCCACCCCCGCGCGACACGTATCGCGGCCGTTGCCCTCACCGGCGTCGCCGCGCTCGCCCTCTCCGCTTGCGGATCGACCGGAACTTCCGCGTCGGGCGGCGGCGACGCCGGCGGCGTCGTGACGATCGATTACCTGCACCGGCTTCCCGACGGGGAGGGCATGACGCTCGTCAAGGACATCGTCGCCAAGTGGAACGCCTCACACCCCGAGATCCAGGTCAATGCCACGAAGTTCGACGGCAAGTCCACCGAGATGATCCTCAAGCTCGAGACGGATGCCAAGGCGGGAACGGCGCCGTGTCTCGCGCAGGTCGGCTACGGCGAGGTGCCGCAGCTCTACACGAAGGGTCTGCTCGCCGATGTCTCCAGCGAGGCTGCGGGCTACGCCGACCACTACTCCGACGGGGCGCTGGCGGGCATGAAGGTGGGGAACGCGACCGTCGGACTGCCTCAGGACGTGGGGCCACTGGTCTACTACTACAACGCGGCCGAATTCGAGCGCCTCGGGATCACGCCACCCACGACGGCCGCCGAGCTCGAATCCGTCGCGGCCACGGCCGCCGCCGCGGGGAAGTACGCCGTTGCCTTCACTCCCGACGAAGCGCAGAACTGGCTCACCGGTCAGGCCGCCGCCTCGGGCGACGTGTGGTTCCGTGCGGCCGACGACCAGTGGAAGGTGGACACCACGGGAGCGGGATCGAAGAAGGTCGCCGCTGTGTGGCAGGACGTCCTCGACAAGAAGGAAGCCTTCGTCGGTGGGCGGTGGAGCGACGAGTTCACCAAGGCCCTCGTGGACGGCCAGCTCATCGGGCACATCGGCGCGGCGTGGGAGGCGGGCTTCCTGCTCGACCCGCTCGACGGCACTCCCTCCGCGGGGCAATGGCGCGTCGCTCAGCTCCCCGACTTCGGTGCCGGCGCGATGACCGGCCCCGACGGCGGATCCGGTGTGGCCGTGATGAAGGGGTGCGCCCACCCCGAGCAGGCGATGGAGTTCACCGACTGGCTGAACACTCAGGTGGATGATCTCACCTCGCAGGGACTCGTCGTCGCGGCGAAGGGAACGCCGAAGACCAGCGCGAAGGCCCTCGCGCAGTTCGGCGGCCAGGACGTCGCCGCCGAACTCTCGAAGGCGACCGAGAACCTGAACCCCGACTTCGCCTACATTCCGGGATTCCCGGCGCTGTCGAGCATGAACGAGGTCGCGGCCGCAGCCGGGAACGGATCCGGCAAGGTGATCGACGTCTTCGACAACGCCCAGACCACCGCGGTCTCCACCCTCGAGAACCTCGGACTGCCCGTCGCGAAGTGATTCCGCCGTCGGCCGGGGCGACCGCCCAGCGGCCGACGGCCCGTTCTGGAAGAGATGTCGATGACCAGCACACTTCCCCGCGCCGCCGCTGCGACCGGCGAGCCTGCGCATCCCGGGCCGAGCTCCGCGGACCGAACCGTCAAGCCCCGTCGCGGCCGAGCCGCCCGCCGGGCAGCCGTCACAGGATGGGGCTTCCTGGCACCCTTCGCGCTGCTCTTCGTGGCGGTCTTCGTCGTGCCGATCATCGTGTCCATCCGGTCGGCGTTCTTCGTCCAGGCCCCGGCCGGATCGGGGCTGTACGGCGGCGGTGGCATGGTCGAGCGTTTCGCGGGCTTCGAGAACTTCGCCGCCGCCCTCGCAAACGAGCGGTTCTGGGCGGGCCTCGGACGAGTCGTGCTGTATGCCGGCATCCAGATCCCCGTGATGATCGCGCTCGCCCTGGTCCTCGCGCTCCTCCTGGATGCCTTCATCGTGCGCCGGATCGCGTTCTTCCGCCTCGCCTTCTTCCTTCCGTACGCGATCCCGGGGATCATCGCGGCGATGGTGTGGGTGTACCTGTACACGCCGGCGCTGTCGCCGTTCCTCCGCTACCTGCCGGAGGGCACCGACCTCATGGCACCCGGGACGGTACTCCTGTCGATGGCGAACATGACGACCTGGACGTACACCGGCTACAACATGCTCATCTTCCTCGCGGCTCTCTCGGCCATCCCGCGGGAGCTCTACGAAGCCTCGACCATCGACGGGGCGACCGGGTTCCGCACGGCATGGTCCATCAAGATCCCCATGGTCCGCGGGGCTGCTCTCCTGGCGGTCCTGCTGTCGATCATCGGCACGATCCAGCTGTTCAACGAGCCCGTGATCCTGGCGACCGTGAATCCCTGGATGGGCGCCGACTACACCCCCATGATGCTGACCTACAACTCGCTGGTCGGCGTGGTCTCGCCGTCCGGTGAGGGCCCGGCATCCGCTCTGTCCCTCCTCATGGCGATCGTCGCGGGCGTCCTCGCCGCGATCTACGCGCTCCTTCAGCGCGGGAAGGCCTCCCGATGACCCTCACCTCTCCCCGCCCGGTCGACGCGACGGAAACCGCACGGCTCGTCCTTCCCCGACGCCCTCGAGCACGCCGCCCTGCGGAGGCGGATGCCGTGCCCGCGGCGCTGCGGCCGGGACCCACCGCGCGCACTCTCGGTGTGATCGCGCTCATGATCGGTTCTCTGTACTTCCTGCTCCCGGTCTTCTGGCTGGTCATCGCCTCCACCAAGAACAACGCCGACCTCACCTCGAGCTTCGGTTTCTGGTTCGCCGACGGAAACCTGGGCACCAACTACGACAGCTTGATGCAGTGGACCCAGGGCCTGTTCTGGCGGTGGGTGCTCAACTCGGTCGTCTACTCGGCGGCCGCGGGAGTGGCCGGTACGCTACTCTCGGTCATGGCCGGATACGCGATCGCCAAGTTCGACTTTCCCGGCAAGAAGATCGCCGTGGGCGTCATCCTCGCCGGCCTTCTGCTGCCCATCGCCCTGCTGACGGTGCCCCTTTACCTCGAATTCCACGCGCTCGGCCTGACGAACACGGTCTGGGCCATCATCGTCCCGTCATCGGTGTCGCCCTTCGGGGTCTTCCTCGGCATGGTGTACGCCCAGAGCTCCGTGCCGGACGAGCTGCTCGAGGCCGCCCGCATCGACGGGGCGAGCGAGGTCCGCACCTTCTTCACGGTCGTCCTCCGCCTGCTCGCGCCCGCGATGGTGACGATATTCCTCTTCATCTTCGTCGCGACCTGGAACAACTTCCTCCTGCCCCTGCTCATGGTGTCGTCGCCCGAACTGAAACCCGTCACCCTCGGGCTGTACGGGATGATGACCTACTTCGCGCCGGACAAGGGCGCTGTGATGCTGGGCGCTCTTCTCGGGGTCCTGCCGCTGATCGTCCTGTTCTTCGGCCTGCAGCGCTTCTGGCAGTCGGGCCTCGCCGCCGGCGCCGTCAAGGGCTGAGGGGCGGCGCCGCGGATCAGGAGGGCGCAGTTCCCGCGCGTGTCACGTCCAGGCCCAGCTGTGTGAGACGCGCGGCGTCAGTGTCGCTGAGCCCGTCGTCGGTGATCAGCGCATCGACAGCGTCGAAACCGCAGATCCGCGCGAAGGCGGTGGAGGCGAGTTTCGTGGAGTCGGCCACCACGACGACGCGGCGTGCGGCCTCCACGAGTGCGGCGTTGACCGCGGCTTCGCCCTCGTCGTGCGTGAACAGGCCGCGGTCCAGGTCGATCGCGCTGACACCGAGATAGAGCGTGTCGATCGAGATGGCGGGAAGGATCAGCGACGCGAGCGGGCCGATCAGCTCGTAGGACCGCATCCGCGCGGCTCCGCCGAGCACGACGACACGCAGCTGAGGGCGGACGATGAGGTCGTTGGCGATGTTGATCGCGTTCGTGACCACGGTCAGGGGAGCGTGGCTCAGGGCCTCGTCCGCCGATGACCGCACGCCCACTTCGTAGGCGGCCATGGTGGTGGTCGTTCCGCCGTTGAAGGCGATCACGCTTCCCGGCTCGATGGAGTCCGCGACGGCGAGGCTGATCGCCCCCTTCTGCCGCCCCTGACGAACGGTCCGATACCGCAGCGGCACGTCACCCGAGGAGCCATTGGCGATCGCGCCGCCGCGCGTGCGGGTGACGAGCTGCTGGTCGGCGAGGGCGTCGAGATCGCGGCGAGCCGTCGCCGGCGACACGTCGAACCGCTCGAGGACTTCCTCGAGACGCACGCTGCCCCGTTCGACGATGTAGTCCACGAGGTCGGACAGTCGGCGCTCGCGCTCCATCGACATTCCCTCCCGCGCCCGACGGTCCGTGGTCACGGGCCGTCCAGGTCGCTGGTCAGTCTAGGGGCGCGCCCGACAGCACGCGGAGAAGGCGGGCGGCTTCCATCGACATGGCATCCCGTGCCGGCGCGATGTACTTGCGCGAATCGACCAGTCGGACATCGGATGCCAGGGTCTCGCGCACGCGCCGTGTGAAGACGTTCGTGAGGTGGGTGGAGACGTTGACCTTGGCGATGCCGGAAGCCACTGCCGTCTGCAGATCGCGGTCGGAGACCCCCGACGAGCCGTGGAGGACCAGGGGGACCGGTACTGCGTCTCGCAACCGCTCGATCAGAGCGAAGTCGAGGGTCGCACTGCGATCCGTCATGGCGTGGGAGGAGCCCACCGCGACGGCCAGGGCGTCGACGCCGGTCTCCTCGACGAATCGTTCGGCCTCGTCGGGATCGGTACGGACCCCGGGGGCGTGGGCGCCGTCCTTGCCGCCGATCTCGCCGAGTTCCGCTTCGACGATGGTGCCTGCCGCATGCGCGTAGTCGACGACGCGCCGGGTGTTCGCCACGTTCTCTGTGTAGGCCAGCTTGGCTCCGTCGTACATCACGGAGCCGAAGCCGAGGTCCACTGCCTCGAGGGCGAGATCGATGTCCTCCGCATGGTCGAGGTGCAGCGCGAGCGGTGCGGAGGACCGCGCGGCGATGGCCGCGGTGGCGCGCGCCAGCGGCTCCAGCCCGCCGTGGAAGGCGACGCAGTTCTCGGAGATCTGGAGGATCAGCGGGGAGTGGGCCGCTTCGGCCGCTCGGGCGAGGCCCTCGGCCGTCTCGAGGTGGACGATGTTGAACGCGCCGACGGCGCTTCGGGTTCGTGCTGCCCGGGAGAGCAGGGTGGCGGTGGGCTCGCAGGGCATTCTGTGTCCTTCGGCTGTATCGGGTTCATCGGACGCGGACGCGCGCGACGAGATCGGGGAGGCTGTCGTCGAGGCTGCCGGCGACGGGGGAGAGGACGGCGGCCGCGGACCATGCCACTGCGGCGGTGGCGACGCCGATCGCGTCGAGCCGGTCGCCGCGATCGATCCGGGCGGCGACGGAGGCCACGGCCGCGTCGCCCGCCCCCGTCGGGTTGCCCCGCAAGGCGCGGTCCAGGGCCGCATGGACAGGCGGGGCTGCGGGTGGGACGACGATCAGACCGTCCTCGCCCAGCGAGACGATCACCATCCCCGCGCCGTGCTCCTGCAGCGCCCGGGCACCGGCTTCGGGGTCGTCGTACCCGACCGTGCGGTGCAGTTCCGTGCGGTTGGGTTTGATGACGTCGGCGCCGGCCTCGGCCGCGGCCCACAGGGCGTCGCCGACGAGATCCGCGATCACGGGCACTCCCGCAGCCCGCGCATCACCGACGAGTGCGCGCAGGTGATCCAGGTCCGAGCCGGGAGGCAGCGAACCGGACACCACGAGGCAGGAGGCGGACTCGCGCGCTCGGGCGACGGCATCCACGAACGACTCCCACTCGCCGGGAAGGCGCGGCTCACCTGTCTCGTTCAGCATCGTCACCGTGCCTGTGTCTGCTTCTGCGACGGCATATGTTGACCGGATGCCGGTCCGCGTGGGCACCACGATCAGTCCGACGCCAGGGATGCTCTCCGCGTGGAGGTGGTCGGGGACGGTTCCGAGGAGCACAGCCGTCGCCTCCACGCCCTGCTGCGCGGCGACCCGCGCAACGTTCACGGCCTTACCGCCGAGCCGCTGATGCGCCGGGGACACGCTCTGGGACCCGCCGCGGTCGAGACCGCGTACGGACAGGGTGACGTCGACCGCGGGGTTCGGCGTCGCCGTGACGATCACGCCCGTCCTCCCGCGTCCCGGGCGGCCAGCGCCGCGCCGAGAACTCCCGCGTCCTCCCCGAGCCGGGCCGGCAGGAGGGGCACCGGGCGGAGGCGGTGATAGTCGTTCAACCGCCGCTGCAGCGGAATGAACAGGTCGTCTCCCGCCTGCGCGAGGCCGCCCCCGACGATGATCGCCTCGGGAGCGAGGAGCGCCGCGACGTGCGACAAGCCAAGTGCCAGGGCGTCGACGGCGTCATCCCACAGCTCGACCGCCACCGGGTCGCCCTGCCGCGCGCGACGCAGGACGTCCGCCGAGCCGGAGACGGGTGTGCCCGTCCGTGCCGTGTACCGTCGCGCGAGGGCGGCCGAGGACGCCGTGGCCTCGAGGCATCCACGGTTGCCGCACGCGCAGGGTTCGCCGCCCGGGCGCACGACCGCGTGGCCGATCTCGCCGGCGTACCCACCCGCGGTGTGCGCAGCGCCCCCGAGGAACACGGCCGAGGCGATGCCGGTGCCCACCGCGACGACGGCCACGTCGGTGAGACCGCGTCCCGCTCCGAGCCGTCGCTCGGCCTCGCCCGCGGCCCGGACGTCGTGCACCACCGTCACCGGAAGCGCGAGTTGATCTCCGGCGAGCCGGGCGAGGGGCACGTCGCGCCACCCCAGGTTCTCCGAGAAGACGGCATGACCCTCGTCATCGACCACGCCGGGGGCTCCGATCCCCACCGCGGTCACCGCCGCAGAGCCCGCGAGGGTGCGCAGTCCGTCCGCCGCGGAGCGGAGCACCGCGTGCGCGACCTGCTCCGGCTCCGCCCGCGGCGTGGGGATGCGCAGCACGGGACCCGGCCGTCCGTCGGAGTCCACGACGGTGAGCTTGATCGCCGTGCCGCCGATATCGACCGCCGCGACGGCGGGCCCGGGTCCCAGGACGGACTCGTTCATTCCGCGGAGGCGAGCACGACCGAGCGGGTCAAGGATCGCGGCCGGTCGGGGTCGAGGCCTCGACCGTGAGCGAGTGCGACCGCGAAGCGCTGCGCCACGACGAGCGCGGCGACGGGGTCGAGGGGATGCCAGACGAACGTCGCACCGGTGGTCGCGATCTCGTCCGCGAGGCCGGCGGGCACGGCCCCGAAGGCCCACACGAGACGACCCGGCTGCGCGATCGCGAGAGGACCGTGCCGATAGTCCATCGCGGGGTAGGACTCGGCCCAGAACTGGGCGGCCTCGCGGGTCTTGAGGGCCGCTTCGTCAGCGAGGCCGACGGTCCAGTCCTGACCCAGGAACGTGACCTGCTCGGCGCCGACGAGGTCGGCGAGGTCGAGGTGGAGCGCCGTCTCGGCATCCGCGATCGCCCCGGTGAGGTCCTCGCCGAGGTGGGCGCGCAGCAGCATCAGCACGGTGGTGGCGAAGCGGGTCTGAACGACAGAGCGTTCGTCCGCGAAACCGAGGTCGATGGTCTGGTCCGCCGCTTCGGCACCCGGCGTGGCGATGACCGCAGTGAGGAGCGTCGTCGGCGTCGTCGTGCGACGCAGGAGGTCGATGACCTCGGTCGTGGTTCCCGAGCGCGAGATCGCGATGACACGGTCGTAGGAGCGGTCGTCGGGGAACTCGGAGGCCGCGAACGCATCGGTCCACCCGTGTCCCCCCGCTTCGCGCAGGCGCGCGTAGCTCTGGGCGATGAACCAGCTCGTGCCGCAGCCGACGACGGCGACACGCTCGCCGCGCGTAGGAAGCGCGGAGGCGAACCGTGGCGCCAGATCGGCGACGTGGCGCCAGAGGCGGGGCTGCGAAGAGATCTCCTCTTCGACGAATGTGGCGGTCATGGTGTCCTTTCGATGGAGTGCGCGGAGCCGGGGGCCAGCGGACGTCAGAAGGTCTCGATGTACTCCTCGGGCGGGCCGAGTTCGGCTTCCGGGGAGAGGACGATCGTGTTCGGATGGCCCACGAGATCCCACACCGCGACGGTGTTGAGACCGGCGCGGAACGCCGGGGCGGGGACGTACAAGGTGCGCTGGGGGCCACGCTCGTCCAGGCGGCCGAGGAAGAGATCGTTGACCCACACGAGCGCCCGCCGCGCTCCGGGGATGCGCATATGCGCGTCGGCGGGGGTCTCCACCGTGAGCGTCGTGGTGGCCAGGCCCGAGCGGTCGGGACGTTCGTGCGATACGGATGCCAGGGCGACGGCATCCGCTTCCTCGATGCGCACCTCGCGCAAGTCCCATCTTTGGACCTGCCGGCGGTCCACGAGGACGGGGCCGAGCAGGCCCTTGGCGGCACCGATCATCGGACCGTAGTTCACGCGCCCGATGTTCTCCACGAGGATGCTGAGGCGATGTGCGCCGGGCCGCGTCGAGATCGCCAGCGTTCCGCCGCCGTCGACGTCTCCGACGTGGATGCCGTCCAGGTACACCGAGCCGCGGTCAGCGATCCGCGTCACCGTGAGGATCCAGTCTTCTTCGCTGGTGTGCACGTCGGCTTCGTAGAGTCCGAGTGCGCCCGGCAGCCCGGCGTCGTCGAACGACAGCAGCGCGCCGGCAAAGACGGGCTCGCCCGCGAGCGCCCGCGCCGTCGCGAGGGTGCCGGCGACCTGTGCGAGCGAGACCTCGGTCGGCGGGAGGAACGTCGGGTCGACCGAGGCGACCTCGCGGCGCGCGCCCAGCACCTCGCGCACGGCGTGGAACTTCGCGGTGAGCCTGCCGTCCTCGGCGATGGGGGCGTCGGAGTCGTAGCTCGTGACGGTGGGGGCGAGCGTTCCATCGACGACGTTCGCGCCCGCCCACGTTCCGAAGTTCGTGCCGCCATGCGCCATGTAGATGCTGACGCTGCCGCCGTCGGACAGGATCTCCGTCAATGTGCTGGCGGCACTCTCCGGCGATCGGACGTGGTGCTTCTCCCCCCAATGGTCGAACCATCCGCTCCAGTATTCGGCGGCGAAGAAGGGCTCCTCTGGTCGACGGGTCCGCGCGAGCCGGCGCGCCTCGTCGGCCCGCGACCCGAGGGTGAGGGCGGAGAGGATGCCATCGACGGCGCCCGCACCGAGCATGCCCGGCGTGGGCCCGTCGGCGAGATCAGCTCCGTCACCCCACGCTCCCGCAGGAGGGTCGCGATGACGGCCACCGCGTGCGGATCGTCGCCGTAACTGCCGAATTCGTTCTCCGCCTGGAAGGCGATGATCGGGCCGCCGTGGGTGGCCTGGAGGGGGAGGAGCCGCGGCAGGAGCACGTCGAACCACCGTGCGACCTCATCGAGGTAGTCGGGCCGGGCGGTCCGCAGGCCGCGGACGCCCGCGGTGAACCACACGGGGTAGCCGCCGTTGTTCCACTCGGCGCAGATGTACGGGCCCGGGCGCACGATCGCGTCCAGTCCCGCGGATGCCGCGAGTGACAGGAAGTGCTCGATGTCGCGCCAGCCCGAGAAGTCGGGTTCCGCCGCGGCGGACGGCTGGTGGAAGTTCCACGCGACGTACGTGTCGACCGAGGTCACCCCGAGGTCCGAGAGACGCTGCAGCCGGTCTGCCCACTGCTCGGGGTGGACCCGGAAGTAGTGCATCGACCCGGCCACGACCCGCGTCGGGACGCCGTTCCGCCAGAACCGATTGCTCGACCAGTGGAGCGTGGGGGCGAGGGTCATGGGCGGGTCCGCTTCGAGGGTAAATGATCGTTAGTGATCATTAAAGCCTAAAAAGATCACTTGCGCTAATACCGGAATGCTCAATACCGTGTCGCCATCCGCCATCGGGGCGGATCGGCACCGCGGGTGCCGACCGAGCAAAGGAGCCGAAACGGTGCCTCACCCCCCTCGCAGGGTTTCCCTCATGGTCGCGACGACGGGCCTCGCCGCCGTCGTCGCCGCCGCGCTCTCCGCCACCGGCGCCCAGGCGGCGCTCGTCGGCGGTCCCACCTTCACCGTCACGGTCGGCACGCCCGCGTCCGGGCCCGCGGCGACGGACACGCCCGCCTATCCCTACATCGACAAGGACGGCACGTACTACCACCAGCAGTCCGCCGCCCTCTATGGCGCCGACGAAGTCCGCAAGTGGGACTTCTATACCGGTACCAATCTTGAGACCGCGACCCGATCCACCGCGATCAGCGATGCCGTCAACCCGACGAACAGCCTCGATCGCAACAACGACACGACCTGGCGGTGCAACAACAGCCCGACAGGTGTCACCGCCACCGATGTCGCGGGCGACTCCTACTCCCAGAAGAACTTCTGCGACCTCGCCGGCGTCTGGGTCGACCCCGACAGCGGCGACTGGTACGGCCTCGTCCACAACGAGTTCACCGGGAGCCCGTTCGGCGACGGCTCGCACTTCGACGCCATCGACTACGCGGTGTCCTCCGACAGGGCAAGACGTGGACGATCCGCGACCACGCGCTGACCTCGCCCTTCAGCACGACGCGGGGAGACTCCACCGCCTTCCCGAACCAGACGTACTACTACGGCGACGGCGACCAGCGCCTCTTCGTCGATGCCGCCAGCGGCTACTTCTACGTCTATTACGGCTCGCGCGTGATCAACAAGACCGGCGGATGGACGTCGTTCCAGTCGCACGTCGCGCGGGCTCCCATCGCCGACAAGATGGCGCCGAGTTCGTGGCGCAAGTGGTACAACGGCGCCTGGACCGAGCCGGGCGTGGGGGGCCGCGAGAGCAGCCTGACCCCCGTGACGTCCTCGGACCAGACCGGCTACCTGCCCACGGCGCTGGAGTACAAGCCGAGCGCGACGGGGACGTCCGCACAGCAGATCGCCGCCGGCACGCTGGCCCCGACCTCGCCCCTGTTCGTGATGGACATCGCGTGGAGCGCGTACCTCGGCATGTACATCGGCGAACCCCAGGCCGTCGACCAGAGCGGAAACGCGCCGCAGCAGTTCTACGGCACCACCGACCTCACGACGCAGAAGTGGACGCTGCTCGGCGACACCGGGTCGTACACGACGTCGAGCTGGTACCGCTTCTTCCTCGACCCCGCGAACAAGACGAGCAACCTGATCATCGGCAAGGACTTCCGCTCCTACTGCTACATCTCGTGCCAGAGCGGGAGCGGCAGCCAATACGTGCCGGTGTCGATCTCGTCGTCGGCGGGGGCGGATGCTCCGATCGACACGTCGAAGACCTATCGCATCGCGGGAGCGGGTGGACGCCTGCTGAGCCAGGACGCCGCGGGGGCCACGGCCGTTTCGGTGGCGTCGGGGACCACGGCTGGCACCGAGTGGTACTTCACCGCGGTGGGCGACGGGTCGTACACGATCGCGAACGCGGCCAGCGGTACCCGCCTCGGAGTCTCGGCGGCGGCGACCTCCACGCGCGCGTGGGGGACCGTGCCCACGACGACGCTGCCCGTCGGCGCGTCCGGCGCGGTCGGCCAGCAATGGTGGGTGGTGCGTGAGCGCTCGGCGAGCACCAACCAGCCCACCGGTGCCCTGCGGCTCATCAACCGCTACAGCGGCCTCGCGCTCAACCTCACCTCGACGGCCTCCCGCACCGCGGAGACCGCACCCGTGCGGGCCTGGACGGATGCCTCGGGCTCGACCGTGGGCGCCGGCCGCACCGCCGCGCAGCAGGCGCTGACGCTCACCGCGGTCGGGACCGCGCCGGTGTCCGCGGATCTCAGCGGCAACCGCACGATCACCTCCGGTGGCAAGGCCGTGGACGTCCCCGACCACAGCACGACGACCGGGAAGCAGCTCGCGCTGTGGAGCCCGTCCGGCGGCCTGAACCAGTCGTTCGCGTTCACCCGCAACGCAGACGGCAGCTACCAGATCAAGGGGCGGGAGTCGAACCTCTGCCTCGACGTCGCCGACAACTCGACGGCGGCCGGCGGCAAGATCATCCAGTGGACCTGCTCCACCACAGCGAACCAGCGCTGGATCGTCGAGACCGCAGGTGCGGGGTACACGATCCGGTCGGCGTCGTCCGGTCTCCTGCTCTCGGCTGCGAGCGCGACGAACGGGGCCCTGCTCGTGCAGCAGACCCCGGCCGGTGCGGCCGTGCAGGTGTGGTCCATCGGGTGACCGTCACCGAATGATCCAGGGGGTGTGCCGCAGGACGGCACACCCCCTGTCGCGTTCGCGGATCAGGCCCGGCGTCGCCGCGCCGTGAGCAGTGCGCCCACGGCGAGGGCGAGCAGCCCCACCATGCCCGGGGCGATCGGAAGCTCCGTTCCGGTCGCGGCGAGACTGCCGGTGCGCGGGGTGGTCTCCGAGGTCACCGGGACCGTGCCCGATCCGTCGCCGGTCCCGGTCCCGGTGTCCGTGCCGGGATCCGTGCCCGGGTCCGTGCCGCCCTCGTCCACTCGGAGGGTGACCGTCCGCGCGCCCTCGACGTTCCCGGCCACGTCGACGGAGCGGTATTGCACGTCGTGGGAGCCGGCATCCGTCACCGTGACCGCCGACCCGGTGATCCAGGTCAGCCCGCCGTCCCGCGAGTACTCGGTGCGCTCGACGCCCGAGGTGGCATCCCTCGCCGTGAACGTCGCGGTCCCGGTGCTCGGTATGGTCGCGGCCGCCGCAGGCAGCGCCAGAGTGCGCAGCGCGTCGGAGGCGGAACCGGTGGTCGCCGTCGTGACCGGTGCGACCGTGTCGATGCGCACGGTCAGCGAGCTGGAGACGTCCTCCTGCTCGATCTCGTCGACGAGCGCGCGGTACGCGACCGTATGCGCACCGTCGGTGTCGACGATGAAATCGGTGCCGTCGACCCACTCGCCGTCGTCGATGCGGTGCTGCACGACGACGTCGGCGCCACCGTCGTGCGAGAGCTGTACCGTCACCGGGGCGTCGAACCATCCGGCCGCGTTGGGCTCGGCGGTCGGCATCGGCGTGATCGCGGCGATGCCGCCGGCCTTGGGCACCACGATCTCGGGGATCTTGAGGTACGAACCCGGCGTGGCGAAGGTGAGGCGGACGCCCGTGGCGAGCACCTTCGTGAAGGACAGGGTCGTCTCGGCGCCATTGGTCACCGTCGGGGCGTCTCCGGTGGGCTCCACCGGCTTCCATTCACCCGCCGGGGTGCGGTACTCCGCCGTGACGCCGGTCACCGTGCCCTCGGTGTTGGTGAACGACACGCGGTCGAGGCGGTGGATCTCCATCGTCTCGACCGTGAAGGTCGCGGTGTCCTGGAATCCGGCGTCCGTCCAGGTCGACCATTGCGTGTTCTGCTTCCCGTCGCACGCGTTCCCGGCGGGCATCGTGGCCCACTTCGTCTGGTGGAAGGATGCCGACACCGTGGCGTCGCCCCCACGGCAGACGTTCGGCGCCGAGGCGTTCCCCCACACGTCGACCTCGGCGATCGACTGCCACGTGTTCGCCTCGCTGGTCAGTCGCAGCCGCAGTGCGCTGGAGGCCGGGAGCGATCGCGCGTCGATGACGGCCACGGGCGCGGGGCTCGAGGCATCCTGAGCGAGTGTCGCGCCGACCTCGGTGTCGACCCACGCGCCGGACGCGTCGCGGTACTGTGCCTGGATCCGCGAGGGCCAGGTCGCCGTGGGGCCGTCCTTGTAGGTGTGCACGACGATCGAGTCGAACGTGCGGACCGTGCCCCAGTCGAATGCGAGCCAGCTGTCACGCGGGTATCCGTTGCCGGTCCAGTCGTCCCATCCCTTGCCCGTGGGGTTGCCGTCGACGATCGTGCCGACGAGGGTGTTGCGGCTGGATGCCGTGACCGTCGCCTCGGGGGCGATGTCGGCGAGACCGGGAGCGGTCACCGTGACGGTCCGCTGGAAGGTGCGCCCGGCGGTGAAGTGGGCGTCGGAGGCCAGGGTGCCGGTCACGGTCTGCGGTCCGAGGACGCTGGTGTCGAGCGTCGACCAGGTCACGGCCACCGGCCCGACCGTGCCGTCCGAGTCGACGTTCACCGTCGCGGGCAGGTTCGGGGCGGTTCCGCGCCGGACGGTCTCGGGCACCGCGTTCGGGGTGAGCGACCAGGTGCCGTGGCCGAAGCCCTTGTCGTCCCAGTAGGAGGTGTCCCAGCCGTCGCCGTAGCGCGCGGGGTCCTCGGCGGCGGGGTTGTGCATCTCGAGACGACCGTTCTCCCCGATCGTCAGGGGCAGCCAGACGTAGGTCGAGTCCGACTGACCCTCGTTCCAGCGGTCGCCCATGTAGACGAACTTGCCCGGCTCGATCTCGAACACGTTCGTCGTCTGCGAGCCGAACGTCGACCGGTTCGTGTCGCCGACCGAGAGCAGCCCGTCGCCGCCGTCGGGGATGCTCGCGTAGTTCATGGTCTCGTTCGCGTCGCCCGCCTGGACGCCACGGATCCACGTCGCCATCAGGTCCTTCGCCGTGTAGTACGTCTGCGGGTTCGGTGCCCAGCCGGTCGCGCCCGAGGCGATCACGGTGTACGTGCCGTCGCGTTCGAAGATGGCAGGAGCTTCGAGGTGGCCGCACTCCTTCACGATCTGGAAGTCCTCGCCGCGCACCGGGGCCCCCGCGCTGCCGTCGGCGAACACGTACGGGAATCGGCCGTCCTCCGAGTACTGATTCACGTCGAGGGTGTCGCGATCGGTCGTGTGGGTGACGTTCGTGAACGAGTCGTCGAGCTCGGCGACGTACAGCGAGTAGTTCTCCTCCGACGAGTAGGAGATGTAGGCCTTGCCGTCATGTGTTCGGGGCCAGGGGCTTGAGGATGTTCGGCTCGTTGAACAGCTGGAAGCTGCCGATGATCGAGAAGATCGTCGCGATCACGACGGCGCCGCGCACGGCCGGGATCTTGATCGAGAAGATCGTCCGCCAGGCGCCGGCACCGTCGATGGATGCCGCTTCGTACAGCTCGCCGGGAATCGTCTTCAGCGACGAGTAGAAGATCAGCATGTTGTAGCCGACGAACTGCCACGTGACGATGTTGCCGATCGACAGCAGCATCCATTCGGGAAGGAACGGCTGGACGAACGTGCCGCCGAGCAGGTCGTTGAGGTTGCGCGTGAGGCCGAACTGGTCGCCGTAGATGTAGCCCCACATGAGCACTGCGACGACGGCGGGGACGGCGTACGGCAGGAAGATGACGATGCGGTAGAAGCCCGCGGCGTGGAGCCGCGCGCTGTCGATCGCGAGCGCGGCCGCCAGGGCGAGCAGGAGCATGATCGGCACCTGCACGACGAGGAAGAGCGAGACGCCGGCCAGGCCGTCCCAGAACTTCGGTTCGTTGAAGGGCGCGATGTAGTTCGC
>NZ_BADA01000196.1 GCF_000333395.1 Microbacterium sp. B19 | reverse complement strand
GACCTCGATGCGACGATACAACTCGGTGTCGGTGGTGGCGCCCCGCCCCACGCTGGCCACACCCTGGCTGAAGGCACGCGGCATGACGATGCCGTCTTCCAGCATCAGCACCCGGTTGCCATCGAGGCCGCGCATGGTGATGCCCTCGTTGCCGCCGCGCCCGGTGGTGGCGCTGGCCCCGGTGATGCCGGAC
>NZ_BADA01000197.1 GCF_000333395.1 Microbacterium sp. B19 | reverse complement strand
CGACGGCGGAGAGGATCGACCCGACCGGCGAACCGAGCTGCGGGATCGCGGCGTAGAACGCGCGCTTCACGGGACTGGAGTGCTCGGTCGCCAGCAGGATGGAGCCGCCCCACTCTCCACCCAGCGACAGGCCCTGCGCGATGCGCAGCACCAGCAGCAGCACGACGCCCCGTTGTCGGCGATGAGCGAGAACCCGACGGGTGCCCCGGTGGGCGTGCCGAAGATCACGAAGTAGATGCCCACGAGCAGGAACGCCACGAGCGCCGTGACCTTGATGAGCGCGAACCAGAACTCCAGCTCGCCGAAGACCTTGACCGACACGAGGTTCACCGCGAGCACCGTGACGAGGGCGGCGAGCGCCCACACCCACTGCGGAACGGCGCCGAT
>NZ_BADA01000198.1 GCF_000333395.1 Microbacterium sp. B19 | reverse complement strand
TGCAGTTCCTCGACTACCTGCGGGGGCTGTTCACGTTCGATCTGGGGCAGAGCTTCCGGTACAACACACCCGTCACCGACACGATCGCGACGAAGCTCCCGTACACCGCGACGACGGCGCTCGGCGCGATCGTCGTCGTCCTCCTGGTCGCCATCCCGGTCGGCATGACCATCGGGGTGCTGACCCGCAGCGGCCGCCGCCCCTGGCTGGCGGTCGGTTTCGGCGCCGTCGCCGGGTTCTTCGCCTCGGTCCCGGCGTACGTGGCGGGCACTCTGCTCGTGGTCGTGTTCGCGATCTGGCTGAAGGTGCTGCCGGCCGGCGGCGCGTCGACGCAGTCCGCCTACGTGCTGCCGATCCTCGCCCTCGCCCTCGGCCCCACCTTCGCCGTCGCG
>NZ_BADA01000199.1 GCF_000333395.1 Microbacterium sp. B19 | reverse complement strand
CCCCCCCCCCCCCCCCCCCCCCCCCCCCGTTGATCTGAATCGCGCACGAATCCTGCAGGGCGCGGCCTGGACCATCCCCGCCATCGCCGTCGCGACCGTCGCCCCCGCGGCCGCAGCCGCCTTCAACACGGCGCTGCTCACCTTCAACCAGAGCAGCTACTCCGGCACCGCGTGCAGCACCATCACCGGCGCCTACGTCACGGTCACCGTCAACGGCACCCCCACCGCTGGCCGCTCCGTCACCACGACGTTGAGCGGCGGCTACACGTTCGCGGGTGGAGCGACCACGAACACCCAGGTCAGTGGCACAGACGGTCGCGTAAATCTGCCGGAGATCAACGTGCCCTACGGCACGAGCACTGGCACGCTTACCTCGATGACGTCGGGCGCCTCCACCACGTCGGCGACCCTCTCCGGCGCCGGAACTCCCGTTTATGCGACAGGTCGAGACGGCAACGGTTTCTTCACCCAATGGAGGTCGATTCCCGCCACAGCCAAACCGACGGATGCGTGGGGTTGGTTCCTCGACGGAACAGACCTGTGGAAGGACAACACAAAAGTCGACACCGGGGTCACCAAGATCGCGGGAAACACGAATGGCGGTGTCGGGTGGGTCCAGTACCTAAAGGGCTCGACATGGATCGGCCGGGATAGTCAGGGCTACTCCCAGACATTCCCCTCAATTCCCCTCACGGCGACACCCACGAACTCGTGGGGTTGGTTTGTGGATGGCACCAACCTCTGGTACCAAACGGACATCGTCGACACCGGTGTAAGCGGAGTTCAAGGCGGTACGAACGGCCAGAACTGGGTGCAGTACCGCACCGGCGGCACCTGGTACGGCAGGGACAACAGCGGTTACGTCAAGACTTTCTCGCAGGTCCCCGCGTCGGCGACCGCGACGCGGTCGTTTGGATGGTTCGTCGACGGCAGCGATCTGTGGCACGACGAAGACTTGGTGGAGAAGAACGTCAGCAAGGTAGTTGGCAACTCGCCAACAAACAGCAACTGGGTGGTGTATCTGCAAGGCGGCTCGTGGTTCAGCCGAATCGACCACGACGCCCCGGCCGCTTTTCCCACCACGCCCGCGACGGCGACCGCGACCCGCGGATGGGGCTGGTTCGTCGACGGGACCAACGTGTGGTCAGGCGGTCAGATCGTCGATACTGGCGCGTCTTACGTCGCGGGTGGAACATCAGGCACGTTGGGCTGGGTGCAATACATCGACAGCACACCCTGCTGATACTCCGGCGGTTCGAGGCGCATGCCGCGTGCCGGGGCTGGCATTCGCTGCCCCGGCACACCATCCCAGACCTTGACCACACGGCGACGCCAGACAGTGATAGCGCCACCCGGCTTGACAGCCGGCTATGCCCACCCATTTCGCGCGTTGCGACGGCCTGTGAACGGCATCGGTGCGCAGCCCAGGCCACCTCGCCGCCTTCACCAGGCGCCTGCCACCCCCGGCCGCTCTGATCAGCGTGCACTCGCCCCGTCTTAGCAATTTCACCCGTGCTGCGTCCCGCGATGAAGCACCCGCGCGATTTGTGGAGACGCGAGAATCGACGGTCTATCCCCACCCCTCGAAGGACTTTCGCATGACCACGTCCCCCGAGGCTGCGACCTCTGCCCCGCACCGGCCAAACCGCCGATCCGTCCTCACCGGCGCCGCATGGACACTTCCCGCGATCGCCGCCGCGGCCCTCGCGCCCGTGGCTTCCGCTTCCGCAACGACGACGCTGACCTTCGACCGCACGTCCTACACGGGCTCGGTGTGCGCCCCGGTCACCGGCGCGTCCATCACCGTCTTCACCGACGGCGGCGCCGCAGCAGGCAGCATCGTGACCGTCGTCGCCTCCACCGGCTATCGCTTCGAGAGCGGCGCGACCACGTTCACCGGAGTGTCCGACTCAAACGGGCGCGTCGCGCTCCCGCCGATCCAGGTCCAGGCGGGAGGCACCACCGGCACCCTCACCGCCACGACCGCCGGCGCCACGGCAGCGGCCGCCCTCACGGCACCGCCGAGCACCACCACTCAGACCGCGCACCGTCGTGTCTGGACCGACACGGGTGCCGACTACCCCGCGGACAGCACCGACGTCGCGGTGCCCACCGGCAGCCACGCCGTCGGAACCCTCGTGACGCTGGATCCGAGCGGTGTCCTGCGGCGGGCGGCATCCACGATCTCCTTCGGCGTGACCTCGGCGTTCGCCGAACTGGAGAAGAACAACTACCTCACCGTCACCTACGTCGACGCGAGTGGCATGCACCGGCGCATGTGGACCGACACCGGCGTCGCCTACCCCTCCGCCAAGCTGGATGTCGCGGTTCCGGCGAACAGCCTCGCCCTCGGAACCTTCGTCACTCTCGACCCGAGCGGCGTGCTCCGCCGGGTGACCACCACCGTCGCCAGTGGGGTGAATTCGGCGTTCGCCGAGCTCGACAGGAGCAACTACCTGAACCTCACCTACGTCGACGCCACCGGCATGCACCGCCGCATGTGGACCGACACCGGCGCGGCGTACGCGGCGGGCAGCGCCGACGCCGCGGTGCCCGCCGGCAGTATCGCCGTCGGAACGCTCGTCACCCTCGGGCCCGACAGCGTGCTCCGCAAGGGCGCCAACACGATCACCGCGGGGGTCACCTCGGCTTTCGCCGAACTCGACAAGAACAACTACCTCACCGTGACGTACGTCGACGCGACCGGCATGCACCGGCGCATGTGGACCGACACCGGGTCTGCCTCTCCGGCGGGCAGCGTGGATGCCACCGTCCCCGCGGACAGCACCGCCGTCGGCACGCTGTTGACCCTGGGCGCCGACGGCATCCTGCGCAAAGGAACCGACACCGTCGCGACCGGGGTCACGTCAGCCTTCGCCGAGGTCGACAAGAGCAACTCCACGGTGGTCACGTGGGTCGACGGGGCCTGCTGAGCGATAACGATCAGTTCGATATCAGCAGGAGGGCAACTTAGGGCCGCGCCGCCCCGATACGCAGCGCCTCACAGTCGGTCTCGCGAAGGGCCGCGGCCCACCACCCGGAGCTGTACGGCCTCGTGTAGACCAAAATGTCGAGGCCTCTACCGAGTCACCCCAGCAGCTTCTCTAGTCGCGCCTTCAACGAAGTCTCCCGGTGTTGGGGCGGGCACGCCGCAACGTATCGGCGGAGCACCGCGATCTCTTCGTCACGCTGGCCGAGCTTTCGATGCACGATGGCTGCCTGCTCGGTGTAAAAGGGCGGCGGTGAGGTCTTCTCTCGCCGCGCGGCCCGCTCTGCTCCCTCAATGGCCACATAGCAAAGCGCGAGCGCTTCGTCCAGCCTGCCCTCGCGCTTGAGCTGCTTGATGGGCTCGACCGCCTGCAAGTAGTGCAACCCGTCGACCGACCCAGCCTTGAACTGCTCGGCTCGCTTGCCTCCTTCTGCTAGCGCTTCCCTCACGAGTCGGTGGCGTTCCCGGTGCTCGGCGCTGCGCTTGGCACTCACGGAGAGAGGCGGCCTATTCTGCTCGGACCACTGCCAGACCGGTGCCCCCTCACCGAGCCAGCACCATGCTTCGGCACGCAACCCCTTCTCCAGCAGCTGCGTGAATATCTGCAGTCGCACCGGCCGAGATCCCTGCGGGGAAAGTTCCAAGGCCTTTGCGACGTGGCCCGGAAGGTAGCCGATCCGTTCCGCCTGCGCAAACACGGCGACGGCATGAGGGTCCACCGGGTTATTCGGCTCACGCTGCAGGGAGCCGACCGCTTCGATGTAGCCCGAGTCATCGGGGTCAGACCGCTGTGCAAGGGCCGCGATCGCCTCTTTCCCGATCGTGGTAGTGCCGGAGAGCTTCACGAGATCGGGTACCGCGCTGGACCAATCCAGAGCTGTCGGGATGTGCACTTGTTCCGCGGGTGGCTGCTTCGGACCGAAAAGCCGTTGCAAGATCCCCATGCGCGCCATCCTGCCAGACCCCCGAGCCCACGGCCCTTTGGCAGAGGCGTCTTGAACTTCACCGTCATCGCCGAAAACACCGCATAGTCAAACGCCCGTCCCGCGCGTTCAGCCCAAGAGCCGAACGCCTACAGGGAACCCACTAAAGGAAGATGTCGTTCACCTCATTCAGAATGGCCGCAAGGGAGTCTGCGGGGATGATCGTGGAGTAGATCACTTGTCCTGATGCCGGGGTGATTCCCATCACCTCCGACGGCTCGATTTGCCAGTCCTCCGCGCTGACACCGGGGACGGCATCGAGGAGAACCGCGAGAGCCTTCGCATCCCAGAAACCGTCCGCGGTCACGGCGAGGTACGACTCGTTGTCCACCTGTTTCACGAGGGCACCGATCTCGAAGGTGCCGATACTTGCCCGCCAGACTTTGCCCGTCTGAGCAGCGCGGGCAATCACCTCCCGCACTTTGCTCTGCATGGCAATCACCACGAGCGCGATCTGCTCTAGCTCCCACCGACGGTAGTCTTCGCGCGTCGGCACGAGGTGCGTGGAATTGACTGACGCGGGAACACCTTTGGCAGCACGCCTGCTCTCGGCCTCGAGCCGGGCATAGAAGTCCCGATTCTTGGTATCGCTTTGCCTGTGGCCAGCAGCGACAATCCACCACGCTGCGGACGGAAGACCAGCAGAAGATTCTGAGCTGAACTCTGCCGGCGTGTCGACCTGTCCCGCCGCTCCGCGCAGGTCGTTCGTCTTGATCTTGAACCACACGCGATCTGACAGCGAGCGCACGCGCTCGGCACCCCCGGCGGCCACCTCCGCCGGCAGTGCCTGAGCTTTCTGGATCAGGGCGTCATCGACCCGGTGAAGCTCGACGTCGAGAGGTGGGAACGAGCGACCCAGATCCGTGAGAGCTCGCTTCGTCGGACGGACATTCTCGCTCATTCGCAGAACAGTAGTGCGGGCAAGCGGGCGGCTTCCGTCTTCCCACAGGCGAGAGCGGGTGAAGTTATCTGCTGAGTCCGCCGAGCGAATCCACCTCGTCGTCACTCGCGTCGGCGAGCATCTTCACCGCAGTGCGAGTAGTGCCGTCTAGCGACCGCAGAGCTTCGAGAGCACCCTTCTCGATTTCCTCACGATGAGCATCGATGTACTCCCGCACGGCCGCATCGACGACGTCCTTCTTGGAGCGCTGAAGGAAGTGCGCGGCGTTGGAGACGAGACGGTCGGTCTCAGCGTCGACCTTGATGGGCGCAGTGGTGGCCATCGGCGGACCCTTTCTGTCGAACAGGTAGCAAAGTACCACAGTTACGTTTGTCGAAGGCGGGCGAGTACCGAGCAGGCGATAGCACGAGCGTGCGCCCGAGCGGGCCGCGGCACATCGCCCGGCGTTCAACCGCTGAGTATCCGAACCGGCTGCTAGCTGCACGTAGCTACCGTGACGGGGACGAGCACGACGAGGGGCGGATATGCGGATCGCATACGTTGACGACACCAAGCAGCGCGGCCGACGGCGCGACATGGGACAACTGGTCGCGCTCGGCGCGGCCATCTTCGACGAAGAACAGATACAGCCATTCGACCAGGCCTTCCGCGCGGCCTACGACGAGTTCGACGTGCCCCACGACGTGGAACTGAAATGGTCGAACTCCCAGCGGAGCAATTGGTGGGCAGAGTCGGAGGATCGCAAAGCGAAGCAGACCCCGCTCCGCCGACGCGTCTTGGAACTCGCTCAAGCGCACGATGTAGGAGTCATCGTCGTGGTCTGGGACACCAATGGTGGGATCGCGTCCGCTGGCGGCGAGGGGCCAGAGGACGCGGTGATCACGTTCATGTTCGAACGCATCTCCGCGCAACTCGAGAACAATGGTGATCGCGGCATCATCGTGTTCGACAAGCCCGGCGGCACCCATCGCGAGGAAGCGAGCTGGCTGACCGATCGCGCGGAGATGGTTCGCGTGGGAACGGACTACGTCAAACCGAACGCGATCGTGACCCAGATTCTGACGGCGCCCTCGCACCTGCATCCGCATCTGCAACTCGCCGACCTCATCGCCGGAAGCGTCACGGCCGCGGTCGCGGGAGTCCCGCACGGGCTCGAGTTGATCTCCCTCATCGAGCCGATGATGTGCGTCAACTGGCGCGGCATCGTCGGGGGTACGGGTCTGAAGCTGTTCCCGGACAAGCTGAACAATCTCAACCACTGGGTGCTCGGTGAAGACACCTTCGCCCGCGGCGCCGGGGAAGTCAGCCTCCCCTACGCGCACTGGCGTTACTCGATCGACGACGGCCTCTGACTGCTGCGGCGATCTCGACTCTCGACGAGGGTCAACACGCGGGCGCTTCGGCGACCGACAGCCGAGGCCGAGACTCGTTCTCTGCCGAGCCCGCCGGGTGGTTCGAGCAGCGGCCGCTCGCCGTGGAACGTCGTTGCGACGCTCCGAGTGCGGTTGCACCCACCGGCTCACGCTCCAACTGAATCGCGTTTCCATTGGAGCGTGGGCGTGATTGGGGCGCATTACGCGCATCGGGGCGCAAGATTCACGCCCCAATGCGAGAATCGCGCCCCAAACCGCGAAGGCCGTCGCGCCCCAAACCCGCAGGGGCCGTGGCGCCCCAAATCGCGACAACGGCTCCCGAACGCGGCGCCGAACGTCCGCGCGAGCCGCCGAGCCCGCTACCCCAGCGCCGGCGTCCGCGGCGGCACCGGCCGACAGCGTGGCCGTCGGCACGCTGCTGACCCTGGGCGCCGACGGCATCCTGCGCAAGGGTACGGACACCGTCGCGACCGGGGTCACGTCGGCGTTCGCCGAGGTCGACAAGAACAACTCCACAGTGGTCACGTGGGTCGACGGGACGTGCTGAGCGGGTCTCAGGACGCCTTTCGCTTCTCGATCTGGTAGACGCGCTGGGGGCTGATGCCGAGCACACGGCCCACGTCCGGAGCGGAGTACCGCTGCGCGCGGAGCTGCGCCACGACGGCCCGACGCCGCTCCGCCGCACGCGCTTGAGCGAGCCGCGCTTCGGCCTCCTCCCGGCCTGCCGCCGCCCACTCGTCGAGGAGGGCTTCGGCGCCCTGCACGCTGACAGTGACAGCGACCTCGGAGGGCGGGACATCCAGCCACATCGCGGCAACGCCCTGCGCCTCGTGATCGACCTCGTTGAGAGACGCCGCCTGGCCACCCGTTCCGAGCTCCGGGATCTCGAACACCCACCAGCGCCCCTCGCGCTCCACGGTGACGTCGAACGTGCGAACCATGATTCCTCCCGTCACTTCCACGACGCCGGAAGCACTGCTCCGGCCCTTTCGATCTGACGAAGCACGCCAGCGGACACCTCGCGATGCCCAGCGGGCACGATCGCCTTCCTCGACCCATCGGGCAAGCCCCACAACTCATGGCTGCCTTGCCCATCCCGCAGGTAGACCCAGTCGATGCTTCTCAGGTGCTGCAGCACGTCCCGCGTCTTCTGCGCTCGCATCAGGATAGAAAAGTCCCCCCTTGCTCGGCAAGCAAGAGGGGTCTTGTTCAGTCCACCTTTGAACAAGCGAAGTTCATCCATCCTCGTTGGAGCGTGAGCGCGGAATGGGGCGCATTCCGTGCACTGGGGCGCAAGATTCACGCCCCGATGCGCGAATCGCACCCCAAACCGCAACAACCCCGCCACCACACGGCGCCGGGTCGCACTGCCGCGCGCTCCTACCCCAGCGCCGGCGTCCGCGGCGGCACCGTCCGCCGCGGACGCAGCGCCTCGAACGCCGCGGCCATCGACAACAGCGCCGCGTCGTCGTACGCACGACCCGCGAACGTGACACCCGCCGGCATCCCGATGTCCGGCATCGTCCCCAACGGCACGGTCACCGTCGGCACCCCGCAGTGACGGATCGCGAGGTTGCCCGTCGCGACCCACACACCGTTCCGCCACGCGATGTCGGCTGACGCCTCGTTCACGTCGGCGTCGGCGGGCGCCACGTCGCTGAGCGTCGGGAAGGCCACGGCGGCGAAGCCGTTGGCATCCATCCACTCCTCGAGGTCGCGTCGGCGGGTCTCCTCCAGACCCTCCAGCCCCTCGGCCAGCGCCGGAATATCGGTGAACGACGCCACCGGATGCTCGCGCACGTGCGCGGGGTATTCAGCGATGTCGTCGTCGAAACCGTCGTAACGATCCGGGAGGGCACCGGAAGGGTGCGGGAAGATCGCCGCGCCGTCCACCGACGCCAGACCGCGGTGACCGTTCGCGCGGAGGAAGTCGTCCCACGCCCACGCCGACAGGTCGACAATCTCGCGGTCGAGGAACTCCTGCGACACCAGACCGCGCGTCTTGATCGTCGGCGCACCCGCACGATCGCCCTCGTAGTTGCTCACGAGCGGGAAGTCGCAGTCGACCACGATCGCGCCGGCTGCCTCGAGATCCGCGCGGGCGACGTCGAGAAGCTCGCGCAGCGACGGCCGCAGCTCGATCGGCTCACCGGTCGGCCCGCCCACACCGCGCGGACCGGTTCCCACCAGGGGGTCGTCGCCGACAAACATGCGCGGGATGCCGATCCGCTTGCCCCGCAGCGAGGACCCCTCGGCGAGCGCGGCGAACGACGGCGGCCGCACCTCTTCCACGGAGGGCAGCGGAACCCACGGCTGCGCGCGCCAGAAGTCGCCCCGCGTCTCGGGGTCGTCGGCCACGATCACGTCGAGCACCGCGAGCAGATCGGCCATCGAGCGGGTGTGCGGCACGACGACGTCCATGGTCGGCACGAGCGGCCAGTTACCGCGCACCGAGATCACGCCGCGCGACGGCGTGTAGGCGCACAGGCCGTTGCAGGCCGCGGGCGCGCGGCCGCTCGACCACGTCTCCTCGCCCAGGCCGAAGACGCCGAACGACGCCGCGGTCGCGGTGCCCGACCCGTTCGACGAGCCCGACGCGAACGCCGACGTCAGGAAGTCGGCGTTGTACGGGCTCTCGGCGCGGCCGTACAGCCCACGCTGCATGCCGCCGTTCGCCATCGGGGGCATGTTCGTCAGCCCGAGGCAGATCGCACCGGCCTCGCGCAGTCGCGCGATCGTGAACGCGTCGTTCTGCGCGACGAGGTCGGCGAACGCGGGACTCCCGGCGGCGACCGTGAGGCCGCGCACCAAGTAGCTGTCCTTCGCGGTGTACGGGATGCCATCGAGCGGTCCCCGTGCCTCACCCGCCGCGCGACGGGCGTCGGACTCGGCGGCCTCGGCGAGCGCGCTCGGGTTCCGAACGACGACGGCGTTGAGCTTCGTCGCGGTGTCGGGACCGTCGTACGCGTCGATGCGCGCGAGGTGCGCCTCGACCAGCTCGACGGCGGTGGTGCGGCCCTCGGCGAGGGCGGCGGCGAGATCGGCGATGGATGCCTCGACCACATCGATCATGCGGACACCTCCGGCTGTTGCTGGGTGATGCAGTGGATGCCGCCGCCGCGCGCGAACAGCTCGCGGGCGTCGACGGTCACGACCCGGCGGCCCGGATAGACGTCCTCGAGGATGCCGCGAGCCGTGGCATCCGCTTCCTCCTCGCCGAAACCACAGGCGATCACGCCGCCGTTCACGACGAGATGGTTCACGTAGCTCCAGTCGGTGTCGCCGTCGGCGTCGCGAATGGTGGCCGGCGCGGGCAGGTCGCGGATGTCGAACGAGCGGCCCGCGGCATCCGTCTGCGTCTCGAAAAAGGCGCGGAGGTCGCGCGTGACCGCGTGGTCGGGGTGCGCGGCGTTGCGCTGCTCGTGGAGGAGCAGCACTCCGGGCGAAGGGATCGTCGCGACGATGTCGACGTGGCCGCTCGTGCCGAAGTCCTCGTAGTCGCGCGTGAGACCGCGCGGCACCCACACCGCGTGCGTCGCGCCGAGCGTCCGGAGCATCTCGGCCTCGACCCGCTCGCGCGTCGCGTACCGGTTGCGGCGCGAGTCGAGCTGGACGGTCTCGGTCAGCAGGACGGTTCCTTCGCCGTCGACATGGATGCCACCCCCTTCGTTCACCAGCACCGAGCTGACGAGCTCGGCGCCGACCGCTTCGGCGACGATCCGGCCATGGTGCGCGGCCTTCTGCCACACCGACCAGTCGTGGTCGCCCCAGCCGTTGAAGATCCAGTCCACGGCGCCGAGGACGCCCGGACGCTCGGGGTCGACTACGAACGTCGGACCCGAATCGCGCAGCCAGAACTCGTCGACGGGCGCCTCGAGCACCTCGATCTCGCTCGACAGCATCCGGCGGGCGCGCGCGAGCTCGGTGGGGTCGACGAGCATCGTCACCGGCTCGAACTCGGCGACGGCGTGGGCGACCGCGGTCCACGCGGCGTAGCCCGCTTCGCGCTCGGCATCCGTGTCCCCGAGGGTGGGTCCCTCGCTCGGGAACGCCATCCACGTGCGGGAGTGCGGAGCGGTCTCGGACGGCATGCGCCAGGTCATCGCGGGTCCTTCGGGGTCGGGGTGGGCGGCGGGGTGTGGCGGGGGGCGTGGGGGTGCGGCGTCGGGGTGTGGCGTCGGGGTGTGGCGGCGGGGTGTGGCGGCGGGGTGTGTCCGGTTTGGGGCGTGATCGTCGCTTCGGGGCGGAGGATTCACGCCCCGAAGCAAGGAACGCGCCCCAAACCCGGGGAGGGCACCGCGGCGTCGCGGTTGCGTCACACATTAAACGTTTAAGTGAAGGCGGCGCAAGACCCGATCCGTCGGGTAACGTCACCCCACGTGACCCCACGCAAACCGACGCTGCACGACGTGGCCGCCGCTGCCGGCGTCTCGATCGCCGCGGCGTCGTTCGCGCTGCGCGACAAGCCCGGGGTGTCGCCCGAGACCCGCGAGCGGGTGCTCGCCGTCGCCCGCGACCTCGGTTACGCGGTCAACGTCCCGGCGCGGAGCCTCCGCACCGCGCGCTACGGCGCGATCGGCCTGCATCTCCCGGCCGGGACGACGCGCCTGCCGTACTACACCGAGTTCGCCTTCGGAGTCGTGGATGCCGCCGACCGCCTCGGCCTCTCCGTCATCCTGCTTCCCCACCGGGATCCGGACGATGCGTCCCCTCCCACGGCATTCGTCGACGGGTACATCGTGGTGGATGCCACGACGGAGGATGCCGGCATCCGGGCGATCCTCGACACCGGGCGGCCCGTCGTGAGCTCCGAGCAGCTGCTCGGCGCGGAGGATCGGGTCGCGGGCAGCGTCGTCTCCGACCACGGCACCGCGACGCGCGAGCTCCTCGACCACCTCGCCTCGCGGGGCGCGCGGCGCATCGCGATGCTGCTGCCCCCCGAGGGCACCGCCTGGAGCCACGACGTCACGCGCGCGTACGAGGAATGGACCGCCGAGCGCGGTGGCATCCCTCTCTCGCGTCGGATCGGGTTCGTGCCGGTGCCCGACGAGGTCGCCGTCGCCATGTCCGGGGTGATGGGTGAGGCGGATGCCGTGGTCGTGGCGCCCAGCGGATCGGCGGTGCCCGCCCTGGCCGCCGCCTCCCGCGTGGGGCGCACCGTCGGCGAGGACCTGCTGCTCGCCGCGTACGTCGACGAACCGCTGCACGCCCTGCTCACCCCGACCGTCACGGCGCTCGACCTGCAGCCGCGGGAGGTCGGCGCCGCCTGCCTCGAGGTGCTCGCGGGGGATGCCGCGGACCGCTTCCGCCTGCACCGTCCGCTCCTGCGCGCACGGGCGAGCACGGGGGTGGCGGGGGGCGCGAACGCCGAAACTGCACGCGGCTGACAAACCCACTGCAGGGTGCAACCGAGATGGCGCGCAGATGCAGTCTCGCGGCCCGAGCGGCCCGCACTGCCACTCTCGCGGCCCGACCGGCCCGCACTGCCACCCTCGCGGCCCGGGCAACCCGCGCGGCCGGGCCGCGGGTCGGACTGCGGCGCGGCCGGGGCTCGGGCGGGGGCGGGAACGCCGAAACTGCATCCGGCTGACAAACCCACTGCACGCTGCAACCGAGATGTCACGCAGATGCAGTCTCGCGGCCCGCACCCACCCTCACGGCCAGCGCCGCCCGCACCGCGGCCCACGCCGCCGCCCGCACGGCCCCGCCGCCCGCGGACCTAGAGTGAACAGCGTGCAGGTGAGGTTCTTCGGCGGCCTCTCCGTGTCGTGGGGCGCGGACGAGGGAGCGGTCCCCGGGCGCGGACAGCAGGCTCTGCTGCTGCGCCTCGCCGTCGACGCCGGAACCACCGTCGGCTACCGCGCGCTCGCCGACGACGTCTGGCCGACCGACGCCCCCGAGGACCCGCGGGCGTCGCTGCAGTCGCTCGCATCGCGCCTGCGGCGGACACTCCCCGACGGGCTCCTCGCGTCGGTTCCCGGCGGGTATCGCCTCGAACTGTCCCGCGACGACATCGACATCACCCGGTTCCAGGACCTCGTCGCCGCCGCGCGCGCCGAGAACGATCCGGGTCGCGCCCGCGACGCGCTCGCCCTCTGGACCGGCGACCCGTGGATCCCGCACGACGGGTTCGACTGGCTCGTCCGCGACCTGTGGCAGGACCGCGGCCACGCCGAACGCCTCACCGCCGCGGCCCCGAGCCCGGCACCCCAGGCGCCCGTCGTCCCGGCGGCGATCACCGGCCTCGTCGGGCGCGCCGACGAATTGGATGCCATCCGCGACCGCCTCACGACCGACCGGCTCGTGACGGTGATCGGGCCCGGCGGGGCGGGCAAGACCACGCTCGCCCTCGAGACCGTGCGCGCGACCGCGGACGCGCTCGTGGTCGAGCTGGCCCCCGCCGCGACGGGAGAGGTGTGGGCGGCGATCGCGGGGGCGGTGGGCCATGGCATCCGTCTGAACGAGACCGCGGCGAGCGCCCCGACGAGCCCCCGCTACCGCGTGATCGAGGCCGTCGCCGGACGCGAGGTCGTGATCGTCCTCGACAACTGCGAGCACGTGATCCGAGAGGCGGCCGAGGTCGCCCAGACCCTGCTGCTGAGCACTCCGGGCCTCCGGATCCTGGCCACGAGCCGCGAACCGCTCGGCGTCATCGGCGAGGCCTTCGTCGACCTCGGCCCGCTGCCCGCCCTCGACGCCGACGAACTGTTCGCCCGGCGCGTGCGGTCGGCGCGTGGCATCCCACCCGCCCCCGACGAGCGCGAAACGGCCGCGCGCATCGTGCAGCGCCTCGACGGCCTCCCCCTCGCGATCGAGCTCGCTGCCGCCCGCGCCCGCACGCTCACGCTCGCGGAGATCGACGCCGGACTCAGCGACCGGTTCGCGCTGCTCGCCAACGGGCCGCGGCTGAGCCCCGACCGCCACCGGACGCTCCGCGCCCTCATCGACTGGAGCTGGGACACCCTCACCGACCCCGAACGGGTGGCGCTGCGCGCCTCTTCGGTGTTCCCCGACGGCATCGGGAGCGGCGACGCCGCCGCCATCGCGGAGGCGTTCGGGGTGGATGCCACGGTCTTCGACGCCCTCGTCGACCGATCGCTGCTCGTGCGGCGCGACGGTCGCTTCCGCCTCCTCGAGACGGTGCGGGAGTACGGGCTCGACCGGCTGCGCGCCGAGGGCGCCGAGACGGAGTACCGCGAGCGCGCCGCCGACGTGCTCACCGTGCTCGCGGCCGCTCATGAGCGGACGATGCGCGGGCCGGGACTCCGCGCGGGTCTCGCCTGGTTCGACGCCAACGAGGAGAACATGTCGGCGGCGCTCCGTACCCGCGCGGCCTCGGCGGACCGCCGGCCCGGACGCCGGTTGCTCCGCGCCCTCCTGTGGGCGTGGGCCGTGCGCGAGCGCATGGAGGAGTTGCGGCCGGCGCTCGCGGCCTTCGCCGACCCCGATTCTCCGCTCGAAGACGAATCCGACGTCGTGATCGAGGCGCTCGCGCTGTTCTCGGCCTCTTTCCCCGAACCGGGGCAGGCGTCGACGTTCGACCGCGCCACGTTCGCCGCGCGCCGGGACGTCCTCGTGGAGGCCGCGCGCCGGCACCCGTCGGAGGTGACCGTGCTCGCCGGTCCGCTGCTGAGCCTCGCCGAAACGGTGCTCGAAGCCACCGAAGCGGGGTTCTCCGGGCCCTGGCGCGTCCGCGTCTCGGACGCCGAGCTGGAGGCCGCGCCCCCGTGGTCGCGCGCGATGCTGCACGTCGTCCGCGCCGGCGCGGCGGTGAACGCCGGCGACGTCGAGGTCCTCGGAGTCGAGAGCGAGAAGGCGCTGCGGCTGTTCACCGAGGTCGGCGACCCGTGGGGCGCGGGCATCTCGAGCCAGCTGTGGTCCGAGTGGCTCATTCTCGCCGGGCGGCTCGACGAGGCTCTGGAGGTGACCGACACCGGCTTCGAGGTGGTGGCGGGGATGACCTCGGTGGCCGACCTCCTGCAGATGCAGGCCCAGGCCGTCGGCATCCTGCTCCGGCTCGGTCGGCTGGACGAGGCCCGCGAGCGCGCGGCCGAGATGGAGACGACCGCCGCCGCGGACGGGTCGGTCCGTGCGCTGTCGCAGGCGCGCATGGCCGCGGCCCAGGTCGAGATCTCCGCCGGAGACGGCACCGCGGCTCTCCGCCAGTCGCAGGCGATCCGCCTCGAACCGGGGTTCCCCGAGCAGATCAAGGCCTGGGCGGGTGCGCAGCGCGCCGAGGCGCTCCTGCTGCTCGACCGCCCCGACGAAGCTCGCGCCGCCTTGCGGGAAGCGGTGCCCCTCGCGGTCCGATCGCACGACCACCCGGTCGTGGCATCCGTCCTCGTCGCCGTCGCCGGTTGGAACGCCGCCGTCGGGCGAGCGGACACCGCGCGCGAGACGCTCGCCCGCGCCGCGACCGTCCGCGGCGCCGCCGACGAGCGCGAACCGTTCTGGCGGTGGGTGGAGGAACGCCTCGGCGCGGACACCGGAGAGATCCCGGCATCCGCGCCCGGCATCCTTCTCGGAGAAGTGGATGCCGACGTGCTCCTGGCGCTGCTCGACTAGGCCTTGCGCATGTAGGCGCGGACCGTCAGCGGCGCGAACACCGCCACGATGACGGCCGCCCCGATGAGCGACACGACGGCGTCGGAGCCGAGCGTGCCGCTGTTGACCAGGTCGCGCACGGCCGTGACCAGGTGGGACACCGGGTTGATGTCGACGAACCACTGCAGCCACGACGGCATCGTGTTGGAGGGCACGAAGGCGTTCGAGAGGAACGTCAGCGGGAACAGGATCAGGATCGACACCCCCTGGACGCTCGACGCGGTGCGGGCGATCACACCGAAGAACGCGAAGATCCAGCTGATCGCCCACGAGCACACGATCACGAGCAGACCCGCGACGACCACCGCACCGAGTCCGCCCTCCGGACGGAAGCCCATGATGAACCCCATCGTGAAGGTCAGCGTCGTCGCGATCGCGTAGCGGACCGTGTCGGCCAGCAGCGCGCCGGACAGCGGGGCGATGCGCGCGATCGGCAAGGATCGGAACCGGTCGAACACGCCCTTGTCCATGTCCTCACGCAGCTGCACGCCGGTCACGACCGAGGTCGTGATGACGGTCTGGACGAGGATGCCGGGGATGATGATCGGCAGGTAGCTCGCGACATCGCCGGCGATCGCGCCGCCGAAGATGTACGTGAACATCAGGGTGAACAGGATCGGCTGCACCGTGACGTCGATGAGCTGCTCGGGGGTGCGGCGGATCTTCAGCAGCCCGCGCCACGCCATCGTCAGGGTGTTGCGGAACGTCTGACCCAGCCCCGCGGTGTGGGGCAGGTCGCGCGGAATCGTGATCGCGGTCATGAGCGGACTCCTTCCAGGTCGGCGGCGGTTTCGCGCGCCGCGTCGTCGTCGGCCGGCACTCCGCTGCCGGTGAGCGTGAGGAACACCTCGTCGAGGGTCGGCTGCTGCACGCTGAACTCGCTCAGGTGCACGCCGGCCGTGCGGAACGCCACGAGCAGGTCGGTGACCTCATCGGGGTCGGACATCGGCACCGTGAGGCGCGCCGCCTCCGGAGACACGATGGCCGTGGCATCCAGGACCCGCGCGATGGTGGCGCGCGCGACCTCGAGGTCGGAGCCCGGCTGCAGGCGCAGCACCAGCGACGCCTGACCGACGGATGCCTTGAGCTCGAGCGCCGTGCCCTCGGCGACGACGCGCCCGCGGTCGATCACGGCGATGCGGTCGGCGAGCTGGTCGGCCTCGTCGAGGTACTGCGTCGTGAGGACGACCGTGGAGCCGGTCGAGACCAGCCGCCGGATCGTGTCCCACATCTGCCCGCGGGTGCGGGGGTCGAGGCCCGTGGTCGGCTCGTCGAGGAAGATGAGCGGCGGCTGGGCGATGAGGGATGCCGCGAGGTCGAGGCGACGGCGCATGCCGCCGGAGAACTTCGCCAGGGGCCTGGATGCCGCCTCGGTGAGGCCGAACTCCTCGAGGAGCTCGGTGGACTTGCGGCGGGCATCGGTCCGCGACAGGCCGAGCAGGCGCGCGAAGATGATGAGGTTCTCGGTGGCCGAGAGCTTCTCGTCGACGGAGGCGAACTGCCCGGTGAGGCCGATGAGCTGCCGCACGATGTGCGCGTCCTTCACGACGTCGTGGCCGAAGATCTCGGCCCGCCCGCCGTCGGGACGCAGCAGCGTCGTGAGCATGCTGATGGTGGTGGTCTTGCCGGCACCGTTGGGGCCGAGAACGCCGTAGACGGTCCCGGCTTCGACGACGAGATCGACGCCGTCGACGGCCCTGTTCGAGCCGAACGTCTTGACGAGCCCTTCGGCTCGCACCGCGGGAACGCGGGTGGATGAGGTGGTCATGACGACAGGATGCGCCGGGCGCCCTGTCGCGCCGCTGTCACGGCCGCGAGGGCGCTGTCACGGCGCTGTCACGGCCGGGTGGGTGCGCGGGTGCGGGCGGGTGCCGGGCGATTCGCCGAGACTGCACGCCGCTGACGAAACCGCGGCAGCCTGCAATGGAGATGTCAGGCGGATGCAGTCTCGCGGGGTTACGGGGTCAGGCGAAACGACCCACGCAACGCAGGATGCCCCGATCGACGAGGCGCACGGGAAGCATCACCGGCGGGGCGGCCGGATGTAGGGGCTGAGGAGGGGGGCACCGTCAGCGGACGACAACGAGACGAGTACGTCGTCGAAGTCACCGACGAGGAGATAGGAGAGTTGGATCACGGGGTGGAGAGGGTTGCGATCGGCAACCTTCAGCGCGAGCTCGTCTCCGCCGTGCTCCAAGCCTGTCCACCCGTCCCCGAAATCGATGACCTCGAATCCGTCTGCGGCCTCCTCCCATCCGAATGGCAGACGCACCGGCCCCCTTCCCTCGCGGGATCGCAGTGCGACCGCAAGCAAGCGCGCGAGCATGACCTCCAGATGACGGAGTTCGGCAGCCCACATCAGACCCTCGGGCTCTTCCGCCCGTTCGGCAGAGGAAAGGAGGTACCCGCCCTGGTGCGGGGAGACCGTGTAACGGATTTCACCTCCGTTGTTCGCCAGCGTCAGCGAGTCCGCGCCCTCCCTGTTCGGCGCAAATCCCGCGCGCGCGGCGAAGGAGATCAGTTCGTCGTCCAAGGTCACGTCCGTCATCCCGCCGTAACCCCGATGCGTGTACGGATGGGGCTGACGCCCGCGAAGCGGATCAAGCCCGCAGCCCATCAGCCTCGCGCGCCGCCAGGTACTTATCGGGAATACGAAGTCTGGTGCGGCGGTCGACCTCCCGAAGGAGGCCATCGAGGTCCTCAAGCGTCCAATCCCTCGTGGGTCCGAGAAGAACCGCTGCCGACGATGAGCGGAAAGGGATCTCGAAGCCGAAGATGCCGTCCTCATACCCGAAGTCGATCTGCCAATACTCGTAGAGCACGAACGATGCCTGAAGCGCCGGGCGATCGCCCTCACGCACCTCGCGAAAGATCAGAGCGGCCTGTTCAGGTCCGAAAACCTCCTGGAGCGCGTTGCTGAATCTTCTTGCCAGTTGCGCCATCTGCTCAGAAACTCGCATACCAGCCTCCATTTCCGTCCGGCAGGATCGGCTCGCGCACAAGACGTGCTCGCGGGCAGCCTCTGGCTTGCGTTATACGAGCGGCTCAGCCCACCCGCGGTCCTCGAGGAACTTCTCGGGGATCCGCAGCCGGATTTCCCGATCCAGTTCCGCAGCGATGAGGGCAAGGTCAGTGAACTCCGGCCACCCCTTCACTGGTGCGACGGAAACTCCGCGCTCGCCGTAGTCGATCGAGAACCCGAAGGCCCCCCGGTCGAAGTTGAATCTGAGGGGGAAGAACGCGTAGAGGTCGAACAGTACCGAGAACTCGGTGTGCCCGTCTCCCTCCACGATGTCTTTGACGGAGAAGCGGGCGACCCGATCACCGAAGAAGCCGCGGAAGGCGGAGACGAATTCCTTCGCCAGATCAACGGCGACTTTATCGGACAGCGATCCAGCCATTTGCATCCTCCATGATCGTGAACCCGTGGGCTTCCAGGTAACGCGCTTCCATCTCGAGGAACTTGCCCTCGGAGATTTTCGCGAACGGGTCGTGCGAGAACCGGATGGTCTTCCCCGACCGGATCGCCTCGTCGAGCACGGGGCGGTTGAAGAAATCGAACATGTCATCGCGCGGGCTCAGTCCGTACTTCGCTTCAGCCTGGCCCCACTCCGGACCCATGTCGAAGAACGTTGCGCCCTCCCGCTTGGCGACGTCGATGTACGAGGCGGGATCGTCCTTCAAGAACCGCCCGAGGACGAGTGTGTCAGAACCTCCGTTGTGGACCGAGCGCTCACGGAGGCCGACGTAGTCTTCGGCCGGGATTCGGGACCCGGGAAGGCCGTTCTGGTGCCTCACGATGTCCCCACCTTCGTATGTGAAGCCGTCCGGCAGCCAGATGTCGTGGCCGCCGATGTTCTCCACCGTGCCAGCGACTGGCGGCCCGCTGGGATCTACGGGGGCTCCCGATCCGTCGGTGCCCGATCCCGCTCGGCCTTGCCCCGCGTCGCCGGGACGCTCCGGCGACGAGCCGGATCCGTCGCCGTGGTGGACGGCTGGCGGGTCTCCCCCAACGCCGTGGTGGACGCCGGGGACGTCCGGGTCTCCGACGTGAAGCGGCGGCGCGTCGGGACCACCCGGGTGCACCGGAGTCAGATCCGCATCGGGACGCACGACGTGGTCGCCGCCCCGGATGTCGTCAATGAGTGTCCCGCCGTCGTCGAGGGGACTACGTTCGAGCGAGTTCGCCAGGTCGTCCCGGGCGCGGCCGAGCCGCGCCGCATCGTCGACCAGTCCGCTGGGATTCACATGCGAGCTGTTCGACTCCACTGCACCGGACGAGCGCTCGGCCGAGCCTGCGCGGCCGGCATCGTCGACGACGCCTTCCGCTGCACGACCACCCTTGAGCGCATCGAGAATCGCGCCGCCGCCCTTCACGGGGACGACCAGAGTCGCCCAATTGAACAGCGACGTGCCCGCGTTGCCACCCGGGTCCTTTTCCCAGTCCGACCACCCTTCGCCCCATTGCTCGGGCGAAGCGTTCCACCACTCCTCCGGCGCGTGGTACCCCACGAAGCTCCCGAGAAGGTCGATGTACGACCGGTACGAGTCACGCGTCCACTGCTGCTCCCACTCGAGGAAACCGGTGTCGATACCCTTCGACTTCAGGTCCGCGATCTGCCCGGGAGCCACGATCTCCGACTTCACCGGCGCCAGGAAGCCCATCGAGACGCCAGACACGAGATGACCGAGTCCGATCCACGACTGCACCCAACCGGAGAGCCAGGCACTGCCATGATTCGCCGCGCCCACGAAGTTGCCAGCCTGCATATCGCCGACCACGCCCAGCGGGGGAGGCGGCCAGCTCTTGAAGTCGTAACCGTAGATCAGCATCCCGAGGCCGCCGACCATGTCCCACGCACCGGTGAGCACTCCACCGGTGAGGTGCATCGGGAAGCCGATCGTCTTCTCGGCGCACGACTCCTCGCGCGGCGACGCACTGCCCCAGTCGGTCTGCAGGTTGTCGGGGGCTGTCGTCGCGGCGCCGGCGACCGTGGTGGTGGACAGTCCCGCTGCGCGGCGGATCGCGTTCGCGAGGTCTTCGTTCGCAACGCGCAGCTGCTCGCCGAGGAGGTACCCCTGGTCGACGAGGTCCGCGTTCCGCTGGACCATCTCGGGGTCTTCCCACCAGTTGTCCACCTGGACCGGCAGGAACGTCACGGCGAGGTTGCCCGTCGTGGTGACGCGCGGCTGGAAGGTGTTCGCTTCGACGACGAACGCCTCGGCATCCGTGCGCAGGTCGGCCACGCGCGAGAGGATCGGTTGAACGGTCGTCGCCCAGGTGCTGAGGGCGCTGGCGACCGAGGCCAGGTCACCGCCGACGCGATCGGAGGCGTCCCGCACGGGATTCATCGCGGCGTAGACCGATTCGGCACCGGTCGACTCGTACGCCGAGGGGAGGGCCGACCAGGAGGAGGCCGCATCGGTCCCCGCCTGACGGATCGAGCCGGCACGGGAAGAAATGTCCGTGGCCGCCTGCGTCACGCCGGCGAGGTCGACGTCGAGGCCCGGCAGCTTCGAGGGGTCGATCAGACCATGCGACATCAGTAGGGCACCGATCCGCCGTGTCGCACGGAGGCCTCGGCATCCGGAGTCCAGGCCGACGCGGCGAGCGCCTCCGTCGTCGTCGCCATCTCGAGGTCTCCCGCCGTGACCGCGTTGGTGGCGTCGATGACGGCCTGCCGAGCACTCGGGATGCGCTGCTCGATGAGAGTCAGATCGGCCGTCTGAGCTTCGACGAACGCCTGCATCGCCTCAGCGACCTCGGCTGACCGAGTGCCGGCGACAGCCGTCGATAGCTGGTCCGAGAGGCCCGTGAGAGCCGTCGCGATCGATGTCGCTGCTGCGTCGACTCCCGTGAGTACCTGCTGCACCCCTTCCGGGGACACGCGCCATCCTGTCATCGTCCACCTCCGACTCGCCCTCGACCATGATAGAAAACGTGGTCGATCTGTCGAGGGATGCACAGTGCATCTTGAGCCATGCCCTCATCGACGAGATCGTCGGGGGGATCGCGGTATCGGAGAGCCGAGCACCGCTGCTCCCCTTGACGGCGACCCGCAGCGATCTGATTCGGCAGGCGGGGATGGCGCGGCATCCACTGGTCTTCCTCACCGGTGACGGCACGCGCCTGACCGAACCGATGCGCGCGGCCCTCGCGGCCACCCGCGTGCCCTGGGTCGTGCGCACCAGCGGCGGGCTGCGGGACGGACTCACGTGGCGTCCCCTCGACGACCTCGCGGCCGCCTTCGACGGAACCCCCGCCGCCCCGCACCCCGACGCCCTCCACCTCGAGCAGCCCACCACGCTGCAATTGGTCGCATCGGTCTCGGTCCGTCATCGGGCGGATGCCTCGACCCGCCTGGGCGCTGCGCTCGAAATCCTGACCCACCCGGCAGAGGCCGCTCCGGTCGCGTGGGGCCCGAACGAACCGGCCGAGTACGCCTGGGACCGCGATGCCCTGACAGCTTTCGCGAGATCCCGGATGCCGAGCGACACCCGCCTCATCGCGACCGGGGATGCCGCACGCCCCGTGGCCGCGACCCTCACCGCCCGCCGCACGGCGCGCGGCGTCGAGGAGGTGACGGAGGCGCTCGTCTCGCTCGGCAGCCTGGACGACCCGGCCACCGATGCGCGCGCCGACGCCACGGTCGAGGCTCTCGACGAACTCGCCGTCGCGCCGTGGCCCCTCATGGCGGCGCTCTTCACGCGCCCTGGTCGTACCGACCTCACGACCTCGGCGTTCGTCGCCCCCACGGCGAGACCTCTCGCGCTGTTGATCGGGGCTCCCGCTGTGCGCGACCTCGCACTCGACCCGGTGGTCTGGGGCCGGCGATTCGGCGCCCGCATCGCCGGTCGCCCGCGCACGCCCGCGCTCGTGATCCCTTTGCGGCGGTCGGAAGAGCCGGCAGAGGTCGCGTGGAACCGGATCGTCGAGATCACCGAGACCCTCGGGGTCGAGCGCGTGGCGGAACTGACGGGGTTCCGCCTCGATATCCCCGCGTGGCGGAGCCGCTGATGCCTCACGAGTACGTCCTCCTCACCCCGCGGATGATCGGCCTCCGCGAGGTGGCCCACGCCGTGGCCGCCACCGAACCGGCGCTCACCTACCGCATGGACGCGGGTGGAATGCAGATCGTCCTCGTCGACGGGGATGCCATCGTGCTGACGATCGTGCACCCGGTCCCCGCCCGACCAGCCGAGGTCCGACGCCTCCTCGGCGCGGACGACCCGGCCGATGCGGAGCGGTGGTGGATCGATGTCGTCGCACCGTGGGAGAGCGAGCAGCGCGCCGCACGCGTGATCGCCGCCCTGGCCGCGATCTCGGGTGGCGTTGCCCACGACCTCGCGCCCGACGGACGCGGCTGACGCTTCCGAGTCCGGCCACGGCCGCAAGGATCCGTGCTCAGTGCGGCGAAGACCAGCGGTGGATGAGCACGACGACGAGGAACGCCAGGAGGGGAAGCGGGAGCAGGAGGACGAGGACCAGCACCGTCGCCTGGTTCGCTCCGATCGACGTGAGCTGCTCAGGCGCCGCGCAGGCGCTCGGCGAGGTAGGCGTGCAGGCCGTCGAGGGGGATGCGCTCCTGGCCCATCGTGTCGCGGTCGCGGACGGTTACGGCGTTGTCGTCGAGCGAATCGAAGTCGATCGTGACGCAGTAGGGCGTGCCGATCTCGTCCTGGCGGCGGTAGCGGCGGCCGATCGCGCCGGCGTCGTCGAAGTCGACGTTCCAGCCGGCAGAGCGCAGCGTGTCCGCGACCTCTCGGGCGAGCGGCGACAGACGCTCGTTGCGCGACAGCGGGAGAACGGCGGCCTTCACGGGCGCGAGGCGCGGGTCGAGCTTCAGCACCGTGCGGGTGTCGGAGCCGCCCTTCGCGTTGGGCACCTCTTCCTCGCGGTACGCGTCGACGAGGAACGCCATCATCGCGCGCGTCAGGCCGAACGACGGCTCGATCACGTACGGGGTGTACTTCTCACCCGAGGCCTGGTCGAAGTAGGTGAGGCTCGAGCCCGAGGCATCCGAGTGGCTCTTCAGGTCGTAATCGGTGCGGTTGGCGACGCCCATGAGCTCGCCCCACTCCTTGCCCGGGAAGCCGAAGCGGTACTCGACGTCGATCGTGCCGGCCGAGTAGTGCGCGCGGTCCTCCTCGGGCACGTCGAACCGCTTCATGTTCTCGGGGTCGATGCCCAGGTCGACGAACCAGTTCCAGCACGCCTCGACCCAGTGCTCGAACCACTCCTGCGCCTCGGCCGGGGGCGTGAAGTACTCGATCTCCATCTGCTCGAACTCGCGCGTGCGGAAGATGAAGTTGCCGGGGGTGATCTCGTTGCGGAACGCCTTGCCGACCTGGCCGACGCCGAACGGGGGCTTGCGACGGGATGCCGTCAGCACGTTGGAGAAGTTCACGAAGATGCCCTGCGCGGTCTCGGGGCGCAGGAAGTACAGGCCCGACTCGTCGTCGACGACGCCGAGGTACGTCTTCACGAGGCCGGAGAACGCCTTCGGCTCGGTGTACTGGCCCTTGGTGCCGCAGTTGGGGCACGGGATGTCGGCGAGGCCGTTCTCGGCCTTGCGGCCCTTGCGGGCCTCGAAGTCCTCGATGAGGTTGTCGGCGCGGAAGCGCTTGTGGCAGTGCAGGCACTCGACCAGCGGGTCGGTGAACGTCGCGACGTGACCCGACGCCTCCCACACGCGCTTGGGGAGGATGATGCTCGAGTCCAGGCCCACCATGTCGCCGCGGCCGCGCACGAACGTCTGCCACCACTGCCGCCGGATGTTCTCCTTCAGCTCGGTGCCGAGGGGACCGTAGTCCCACGCCGAACGCGAACCGCCGTAGATCTCACCGGCCTGGAACACGAACCCGCGGTGGCGGGCGAGCGAGATGACCTTGTCGAGGCGGGACTGTTCGGCCACGGTGGCTCCAATGGTCGGGAAAGCTGTGGGTGCGAGCGCGAGTGCGCGGCATCCAGTTTATCGAGCGACGCTCGAACTCATCGCGTGATGCGCTCCCGGTGCACCGTGAACGCGTCGAGCGCGGCCTCGTCGATCTCGACGCCGAGCCCCGGGCCCATCGGGACGCGGACGTGTCCGTCCTCCAGGACGGCGGGCGCCGTCACGATGTCGCGGTCGTAGAAGCGGGCGGATGCCGAGATGTCGCCGGGCAGCAGGAACCCGGGGAGAGCCGCGAGCGCCGCGTTGGCGGCCCGCCCGATCCCCGTCTCGAGCATGCCGCCGCACCACACCGGGACCCCGGCGGCGCGGCAGCGGTCGTGGATCGCCAGCGCCTCGAGGTACCCGCCGACGCGGCCCGCCTTGATGTTGATGATCGCCGCGGCGCCGAGCTGCAGCGCGTCGGCCGCGGCCTTGTCCGACACGATGGACTCGTCCAGGCACACCGGTGTGGTCAGGCGCCGGGCGAGGGTCGCGTGGTCGACGAGGTCGTCCTCCTGCAGCGGCTGCTCGATGAGGAGCAGGTCGAAGGCGTCGAGCCCCTGGAGCGTGTCGGCATCCGCGAGGGTGTAGGCGGAGTTGGCATCCACTTGAAGAGGAATGCCGCCGAACGCCGCCCGCACGGCGGCGGTGTCGTCGATGTCGCGTCCGGGCTTGATCTTGATCTTGATGCGGACGTACCCCTCGTCGAGGTAGCCGCCGACGGTGTCGACGAGCGCGGCGGGGTCGCGCTGGATCCCGACCGAGACGCCCGAGGGCACGCGGTCATTCTCGGCGCCGAGGTAGGCGGCGAAGCTCCGGCCCTCGGCGCGGAGCGCCGCGTCGACCACGGCGAGCTCGAGTCCGGCCTTGGCCATGCGGTGCCCGACGACCGGGGCCAGGATGCCGGCGACCTCCTCCGGCGCGACGGTTCGGCGCTCGAGCAGGGCCGGCGCGAGGAAGCGGGTCAGGACGTCCCACGCGCCCTGCGTGTACTCGCTGGAGTAGAACGGCTCCGCCTGCGTGACGACTTCACCCCAGCCCGCGCCGTCCGACGTCTCGGCGCGGACGACGATGACCTCGCGCACCGTCTCGGTACCGAACGACGTCGTGAACGGCGAGACCAGCGGCATGTGCAGGACCCGCAGCTCGACGGCATCCAGGGTCACGGGGGAGGCGGGGGTGCGGGGCGGCATGAGGGCAGGGTATCCGGCGGCGGGCGGGTCGGGGTTGCCCGGACGGCGTGCCGGGTGGGCGCCCGGCCGGCCGCACAACTCCGGCACATCCGCCCCCGCGGGACCCGGATGCCACGCCACCGCCGGTTCTGCAGGAGTTTTGCCTGCGACCGCCGCGACACAACGAAGGAAAACCCCCACCGCGGCACCGCCGTCTCGGCATCCACGGGCCCTCTCCCCACCGAATCTCCTTCGTTGTGTCCGCGGCCGGCCGCAGAACTCCGGCACATCCGCCGCCCGCGGGACCCGGGTGCCACGCCACCGCCGGTTCTGCAGGAGTTGCGCCTGCGATAACCCCTCGCACGCGGCCTGGCAAGGCCGGTGTCGGGGCCGAACCCGCCGCGTAGCGTCGCGGGCATGAGCGACTTGACTCCCCGCCACGCGATCGTCACCGGTTCGGACTCGGGCATCGGCGCGGCCACCGCGCTCGCGCTCGCCGAGGCCGGCATGGACGTCGCCATCACCTACCACTCCGACAAGGACGGCGCCGAGGAGACCGCGGAGGGCGTGCGCGCCCGCGGCGGCCGCGCCGTCGTCGCGCAGTTCGACGCCACCGATTTCGGATCCGTCCCCGGCGCGGTGAACGCCATGGCCGACGAGCTGGACGGCCTCGACGTCTTCGTCAACAACGCCGGCGGCGGCATCGGCGGACCGTTCCTCGACCTCGACCTCGACACGTGGCGCACCGACGTCGCGCTGAACCTCGACGGCGCGTTCCTCGCGCTGCACACGGCCGCGAAGCGCATGGTCGCGGCCGGGAACGGCGGCCGGCTCATCGCCGTGTCGAGCGTGCACGAGCACCAGCCGCGTGTCGGCTCCGCCCCGTACGTCGCGGCGAAGCACGGGCTCGGCGGACTCATCAAGACGATGGCGCTGGAGTTGGGGCAGTACGGCATCACCGCGAACGCCGTCGCGCCGGGCGAGATCGCCACGCCCATCAACGACATGGACCCCGAGGATGCCGACCGCATCCACCGTCCGGGCATCCCCCTCGGTCGCCCCGGCAAGCCGAACGAGATCGCCGACGTGATCCGGTTCCTCGCGTCGCCGTCGGGCTCCTACGTCACGGGCGCGAGCTGGGTCGTGGATGGCGGGATGCTGCAGATGGGCCCGCAGGCCGGCTCGCACATGGAGTCGGACGCGTGGCGTTCGGCCGGGAAGGAGTGACGCGATGAGCGACGAGAAGAGCTTCGAGGAGAATCGTCACGACCAACTGACGAGCGCCCCGAAAGCCACGGAGGCCGACGCGGCGCCCCGCATCGACGTCACGGAGCACGACGGCGTGACGCGCATCGACGTGCGCGACGACGCGGCCGTGCGACCGGGACCCGGGCAGGGCGACCCCGCGGCGGAGAAGGACGTGCCCGTCTCGGGCGACTGACTCAGACGAGCAGGTATCCGCGCGCGTCGACGCCGCCGATGTGGAGACCGGATGCCAGATGCCCCCGCAGCTGCTCCCGCACGCGCTGCCGCCACTCGGCGGCGGCCGCCGGATCGCTCCGGCGGAGACTCTCGATGTCGTCGGGGATCTCGACGACCGCGCGTACGACGTCGTCGGCGGGCGTCGGGGCGGGCGGCTCCGCCACCGCCCACGACACCATGAGCCGGTCCGACTCGTCGCCGCGGTTGACGTCGTCGGGCATCTCGCCGTATTGATTCACCAGGTATTCCGTGGCAGCGGCGCCGAGGACGGCGAGGTTGAAGTGCGCGTTGCGCCGGATCAGCGGGTCGAACGTCCACGTGATGCGGCCGATCCCCCGCTCGAGCGCCCACTCGCGCTGGTGCGCCTTGAGCTGGCGGCCGAGCCCGCGCCCCTGGTAGCCGGGCAGGATGCCGGTGATGTGCGAGTGCATCGTCCGCTCCTCCGGGGGACCGAAGAACGCCGCGGACGCTCCGATCATCCGGTCGCCGTCGTACAGGCCGACGACGTAGTTGCCCGAGTGCTCGAGCGCCCGCAGGATGTTCGACGGCATCGTCGCGCGATCCCCCACCCAGACGTCGTCGAACAGTCGAGACCCCGCCTCGATCGCCTCCAGCGTGTCGAGCGGGCGGATGTCGATGCCGGTCGTGCTCATGTTTCGAGTCTGGCATCCGCTCGCACACCGCGCCCCTCGTCCCACTTCTGCCGGGGCACGCCCCACCTCTGCCGGGGCATGTCCCACTTCGCGCAGCTCAGGGCGCCGCAAACAGCACAAAGTGGGACACACAACGGACGCCGCACCCCGCCCGCCGCAGCATGTCCCACCTCTGCCGGGGCATGTCCCACCTCTGCCGGAGCATGTCCCACTTCGCGCAGCTCAGGGCGCCGCAAACAGCACAAAGTGGGACACACAACGGACGCCGCACCCCGCCCGCCGCAGCACGCCCCACCTCTGCCGGCGGATGTCCCACTTCGTGCAGCTCAGGGCGCCGCAAACAGCACAAAGTGGGACACACAACGGATGCCACGCGGCAGGCACCCGCCCAGCGGCGCGTAAGCGGCACGCGGCCGGCCGGGCGCCCGGCGCGTCACCGCCGCGCGGCCGCCCGGCCGCCGGCCTCAGCGCATCAACCGCCGATGTGACGGATCGTGCGGGCGCGCTCGACGACGATCGCGATGCCTCCGATGAGCCACAGCGGTACCTGCGTGAGGAACGCCCAGCGGAAGGCATCCAGGGAGTAGGTCGCCGGGGTGCCGGCACCCTGGACGTCCATCGCGATACCGATGAACAGGATCGCCAGGAGCGCGGCGAGGAAGCCGCCGCCGTTCACGATGCCGGTCGCGGTGCTGAGGCGGTGGCTGGGCGTGAACGTGCGCGCGTGGTCGAAGGCGATCATCGACGCGGGGCCGCCGGTCGACAGCGCGAGCATGAGGACGATCAGCAGCCACAGCGGCGCGGGCCCGGGCCACGCGGCGACGATGATCCAGACGATCGCCTGGAACACGACTGTCGGCAGCACGAGCCACCGGGAGCGCCGACGCGGATGCCGACTCGACAGGGCGCCGATCAGCGGACCGCTCAGGATGCCGAACAGCACGAACAGCGTCATGATCCCCGACGCGGTCGCCGGGGCGAGCCCCTCGCCGGCGGTCAGGAACGGGAAGCCCCACAGCAGCATGAACGCGGTGCCCGCGAACGGCGTGGTGAAGTGCGACCAGAACCCGAGGCGCGTACCGGGGTGCGCCCACGACTCGCGGAACCCCTGCCGCAGATCGGCCGCCGAGGTCACGACACGGATCGTGCCGGTCTGCGTGTCGACCGACAGGTCGACGGGGTCGTCGCGTCGTTCGGGCGGTCGGTTGCGGATGATCGCGTACGTCAGCACCGCGAACAGCACGCCGAGCCCCGCGACGCTGCCGAAGGCGACGCTCCAGCTCGTGGCGTGCAGCAGCGCGGCGAGCGGCACGACCGCGACGATCTGGCCGAGCTGGCCGATGATCCCCGTCAACTGCACGAGCACGGGCGCGCGTTGCGCGGGGAACCACGTCGCGATCACACGCAGGACGCTCGGGAAGATCATCGCGTCGCCCGCCCCGATGAGGACGCGGGCCAGGATGCCGATCCCCACCGCATCCGCGAACGCCATGACGAGCTGCCCCGCCGCCATCAGCACCATGCCGATCGCGATCATCGGCCGCGCCCCGTAGCGGTCGAGAAGCAGCCCGACGGGGATCTGCATCGCGCCGTAGACGAACAGCTGGATCACGGCGAACATCGACAGCGCCGAGGCATCCGCGTGGAAGCGGGTCGCGGCATCCACTCCGACCGCCGAGAGCGACGTGCGGTTGACGATCGAGACGACGTACGCCAGGACCCCGACCGCCCACAGCGTCCACGTCCGCCAGCCGGGGCGTTCGAGGCTGCTGATCACGGTGAGTCCTGGGGGAGGAAGGGGATGGATGCCACGGAGAGCGGCATCCACAAGGCTAGCCGTGGGCACCGACACGGCGGGCCTTCGCGGCGCGCAGCGGCCCGGGTCACCCGTCGGCGAGCGCGTCCGACATCCCGGCGCGGACCGCGGCCAGGTGATCGGTCAGCGCGGCGCCCGTCTCGTCGGCCAGCCACCGCTCGAGCGCGATCTGCAGCAACTCGACCGCGACGCCCGCGGTCACGCGCGCCGTGAAGGCGTCGACGCCGCGGGCGAGGTATCCGTCGCGGAGAGCGTCGCGCAGGTCGGCCTGCTTCTGCAGGTCGCGCTCGCGCAGCGCCGGTTCGGACTCGATGAAGCGCCGCGCCGCCTGCATCTGCGCGCGTCGCGGCTCGAAGCGATCGGCGGCGAGACGGTGGAATCCGGCCCACGCGATCGCGAACGGCGCGGCCTCCGCGGGGGCGGCGGCGACGGCCGACGCGGCGAGCGCGGGGATCTCGTCATCGCCGAAGAACACCTCGCGCTTGTCGCTGAAATGCCGGAAGAAGGTGCGGCGCGTGAGCCCCGCCCGCTCGACGATGTCGGGCACGGTGGTGGCGTCGAACCCGCGCTCGGCGAAGAGCTCGAGCGCCGCAGCACGCAGTCGCTCCCGCGCGTCCGGTGCCCATCTCGCCATGCGCACGAGCATAAGTGATGACTCGCAGTGTCATCGATGGGTTAGTGTGAAGACACTCAGTGTCATCACAAGCGGGAGGCATCCATGTCCGTCCAGTCCGCCGCCGTCCTGCCCGCTCCGCGCGCGCCCCTCACCGTGGTCCGCGCGACCGTTCCCGAACCGGCCGCCGACGAGATCCTCGTGCGGGTGCGCGCGGTCGCGATCAACCCCGTGGACTGGGTGATCCAGGGAACGAGCCGCGTCACGTACCGATGGCTGCAGACCCCCGCGGTCCTCGGATCCGACGTCGCGGGCGAGGTCGTCGCGGTCGGCTCCGCCGTGACCCGCTTCCGCGTCGGCCAGCGTGTGTTCGGCCTCGCCACCGGAACCGACAACGGCCGCGATCCGCTCCGCGAGGGCGCCTTCCAGGAATACACGGTCCTGCTCGAACGGCTCGCCGCGCCGATCCCAGACGCCCTGTCCGACGAGGAGGCCGCCGTCTTCCCCCTCGGCGTCTCCACGGCGGCCTGCGCGCTCTTCCAGCCCGCGCACCTCGCACTCCGGATGCCGACCGGCGAGACGCCGAGCGAGCCGGGCGGTGTCGTGGTGGTGTGGGGTGGATCGACGAGCGTCGGCATGAACGCCGTCCAGCTCGCCCGGGCGGCGGGCTACGCCGCCGTCTCCACGGCATCGCCGCGCAACGCCGCGACGGTGCGTTCGCTCGGTGCCGAGGCCGTCGTCGACTACGGCTCGGCGACCGCCGTCGACGAGCTCGTCGCGGCGATCGCCGGACGCCCGGTGGCCGGTGCGGTCGCGCTCGGCGCCGGGTCGACCGACACGTGCATCGAGGTCCTCCGCCGCACCGGCGGCACGCGCCTGGCCATGGCCAGCACGCCCGTGTCCCTCGCCGAGCTCGTCGGGCGGAAGCGCCTGTTCCCCGCGATGCTCCCCGTCTTCACTCGCATCGGCCTCGCCACAGTCCGGTCGACCCTGCGCGCCCGGCGCGCCGGCATCCGCGCCGGATTCGTGTGGGGCAGCAGCCTGCGCGACGACGAGGTGGGCCCGGCACTGTGGGGCGGAGTCCTGCCCCGGGCGCTCGCCGATGGGATCCTGCGGCCCATGCCGGAGCCGCTCGTCGTCGGGGAAGGCCTCCGGGACGTGCAGGCAGCTCTCGACCGGCAGCGCGCCGGGGTCTCGGCATCCAAGCTGGTCGTCCGCGTGTAGCGGCCGGGCGCTTCGGCGGGGCGCGGACACCCGCCGCCTCGTCGGTGGGCCGGTCGCGGAGCGGACACAACGAAGGAGATTCAGCGGCGAGGGGCGCGCGGATGCCGTGGGCTCGGCGTCGCGGCGGCAGTTTTCCTTCGTTGTGTCTCGGTTGCCCTGCACAACTCCCGCAGAACTGGCCGGGCTGTGGCATCCGGGTTCGGTGCGGGCCGGATGTGCCGGAGTCGTGCAGGTCAGCGTGGACGCACCCGACGCCACACGGCGCAATGCGGATCGTCGGGTGTCGGTGACCGGGAGTAGGTTCGCACCGATCGACCGGAGGACCGCATGACCATTCAGACCACCACCGCCGGGAGCCTTCCCCGCACGGATGCCCTCATCGCCGCGAACGCCGCGCGCGCGTTCGCCGACGACGGTTTCACGTTCGCGCCGGGTGACGCCACGTTCGACGCCCTCGTGGACGACGCCGTCGCCGACGTCGTGCGACGCCAACGCGAAGCGGGCATCACGCTCCCCGGCGACGGCGAGTTCGGCAAGGCCATGTCGAACGCCGTCGACTACGGCGCCTGGTGGTCGTACTCGTTCCAGCGGGTGAGCGGCCTCTCGCTCACCGAGGTCAACGCGATGACCGAGCAGCCGGTCCGCTCCGAACCCGGCCGCGTGCGGCTGACGTCGTTCGCCGACCGCCGCGACCGCGAGCTCTTCGCCGAGGCGTACACGAGCCGCGACAGCGGCATCGCGACCGGCAAGGTCGCCACGGCCTTCCCCACCACGACCGGTCCGATCGCCTACCGCGGATCCGCGGCCGTGGCCGCCGACATCGCGCACCTGACCGCCGCACTCGACAAGGGCGAGCAGGGATTCCTCACCGCGATCGCGCCGGGGAGCGCCGCGCGCGTCCGCAACGAGTACTACGCCACCGACGAGGAGCACCTGTTCGCGTGGGCCGACGCGCTGCGCGAGGAGTACCGCGCGATCGTCGACGCGGGCCTCATCCTGCAGCTCGACGACCCGTCGCTCGCCGAGAGCTGGGACCAGATCAACCCGGCGCCGTCGGTCGCCGACTACGTCGCGTTCACCCGCACCCGCGTCGAGGCGCTCAACCACGCGCTCGCCGGGATCCCACGCGACCGCGTGCGCCTGCACCTGTGCTGGGGCTCGTGGCACGGCCCGCACGTGACCGACATCGAACTGCGCGACATCCTGCCCGTGGTGCTCGAGGCGAACGTGGGACAGATCTCCTTCGAGGCCGCGAACGCCCGGCACGAGCACGAGTGGACGGTGTGGGCGGATGCCGATATCCCCGACGACCTGATCCTCGCTCCGGGCGTGGTCGGACACGCCACCAACGTCGTCGAGCACCCCGATCTCGTGGCGCAGCGCATCGAGCGCTTCGCCCGGATCGTCGGAGCCGACCGCGTCATCGCCTCCACGGACTGCGGCCTCGGCGGCCGCGTGCACCCGCAGATCGCGTGGGCGAAGCTCGAGGCGCTCGGCGAAGGGGCGCGACGGGCGGCGGCTCGCGTCTGACGCGCGGGGCGGGGGCAGGGCGGCCGGGGCCGGGCCGGGGGCAGGGCGGCCCCCCGGGGCCGGGGCAGGGCGGCCCCCCGGGGCCGGGGCAGGGGCCGCAGCACCGGGGCCGATCGCGGCCGCCACGGCGGGCCGGGGCCGACAGCGCAGGGGCCGACAGCGCAGGGGGCCGGGCCCGACGCGAGCCGGCGGTGTCCGCCGAGGTCATCCGGGCACGGCAGAATGGTCCGATGGTCTCCGCGAGCCCCCACCTGCAGCCCGATCACGCGTGCCTCATCGTCCACGGCAGCGACACGCCCGGCATCATCGCCGCGGTCTCGGCGCTCATCGCCCGCCAGGGCGGCAACATCGTCGCCTTCGACCAGTACTCGGACGACCCGCGCGGTGGAGCGTACTTCCAGCGCGTCGTGTTCCACCGCCCCGACCTCGCCGCGGCGCTGCCCGCGATCCAGGACGACCTCGCCGAGACGCTCGGCCGCGGTTTCGAGCTGGAGTGGAAGCTCACCGACCTCTCCACGCCCAAGCGCATGGCGATCCTGGCCTCGAAGCAGGACCACTGCCTCCTCGACCTGCTGTGGCGTCACCGCCGCGGAGATCTCCCGGTCAGCATCCCCATGGTCGTGTCGAACCACACCACGTCCGCCGAGGACGTCCGCTCGTTCAACGTGCCGTTCTTCCACGTTCCGTCGACGCCCGGCCCCGACAAGTCGGCATCCGAGGCCCGCATTCTCGAACTGCTGGTGGGCAACGTCGACTTCGTCGTGCTCGCGCGGTACATGCAGATCCTCTCCCCCGATTTCCTCGAGAAGATCGGGGTGCCGGTGATCAACATCCACCACTCGTTCCTCCCGGCCTTCATCGGCGCCGAGCCGTACAAGAAGGCGAAGGAACGCGGCGTGAAGCTCATCGGCGCGACCTCGCACTACGTCACCGGCGACCTGGACGAGGGCCCGATCATCGAGCAGGACACGGTCCGCGTGACCCACGCCGACTCGGCCGCCGAGCTCGCCCGCCGCGGTGCGGACGTCGAGCGCCAGGTGCTGTCGCGTGCCGTGCTGTGGCACGCCGAGGACCGCATCATCCGCCACGGCAACCACACGATCGTCTTCTGAGGCGCGGCGGCCGGCCGGCCGCAGCGCGGGCCCGCCCGCTGACGCCGAGACTGCATCCAGCTGACATCTCGGTTGCACCCCGCAGTGGATTCGTCAGGCAGGTGCAGTCTCGCGGCCCAGGGGCCGCAACCCCCAAAGACACATTTGACGGTCGCGGTCGCACGGGTCAGCATCGACCCATGACCCGCATCGACGAGTTGCGCGCCACCGCGCATCCGCTCCGGCTCCGGATGCTCTCGCTCCTCACCGGTGCCGCGATGAGCGCGGCCGAGGTCGGGCGCGAGCTCGGGATCTCGCAGGCCTCGGCCAGCTACCACCTCCGCGTGCTCGAGCGCGTCGCGCTGATCCGCGTCGTCGAGACCGTCCGCCTTCGCGGCGGGGATGCCAAGCGCTACCGCCACGAGTCCTCGTCCCGGCGCGTGGACCCCGGCGCCCCTCCCGCACCCCGCCTGCCCGCGGAGGAGGAAGGGCCCTACGTCGAGGCGATCATCGACGAGCTGCGGCGGCGCGCACGCCGGCGCGCGGAAGGCCCCGGGGTGACGACCGACGCCGAGCTGTGGGTCGATCCGGAGGTCTGGCGCCGGGTCGTGCACCACGTCGCCGAGGCGTCAGCCCTGCTGCACGCCGCCGCGCGTCCGCCGCGTACGCCGGGAACGCATCCCGTCTCGATGACCGCCGCGCTGTTCCGACTGGAGCGCCCGTGACCCGCGGCGGACCGCTCGCCCACGCCGCCTTCCGCTGGCTGCTGGCGGCTCGGACGACGAGCATCGTCGGCAACGCCGTCGCGCCGATCGCCCTCGCCTTCGCGGTGCTCGATCTCACCGGGTCGGCCGCCGACCTCGGACTCGTCGTCGCGGCCCGATCGATCACCAACGTCGCGGTCCTCCTCTTCGGCGGTGTCCTCGCCGACCGGCTGCCGCGCAACCTGCTGCTCGTCGGTACCTCTCTCGCCGCCGCGGGGACGCAGGGCGCCGTCGCCGCGCTGGTCGTCACGGGGTCGGCGACCATTCCGGCGCTCGTGGTGCTCAGCATCCTCAACGGCGCCGTAGCGGCGGTGAGCCTCCCGGCATCCGCGGCCGAGGTAGACCTTGTAGCCGTTATCGTCCGGCGGGTTGTGGCTCGCGGTGACCATGACGCCCGCGTCGGCCCCGAGGTACCGCACCGCGAAGGCGAGTACGGGCGTCGGCAGCATCCGCGGCAGCAGGATGGCCCGCAGCCCGGCCCCTGCGAAGATCTCGACCGAGTCGCGCGCGAAGACGTCGGAGTTGCGGCGTCCGTCGTAGCCGACGACGACCGTCGGCGTCCCTTCGGGCTGCTTCTCGCGCAGGTACGCGGCGAAGCCCGCCGCGGCCTGCGCGACGAGCACCCGGTTCATGCGGTTCGATCCGGCGCCGAGCGTGCCGCGGAGCCCGGCCGTCCCGAAGGC
>NZ_BADA01000200.1 GCF_000333395.1 Microbacterium sp. B19 | reverse complement strand
CGACGCCGACGCCGAGCCCGAAGAGGAGCCGCCGCGCGCNNGGCGCCCCATCCGGTCCCGACGCGTCTTCTGGCTGTGGGGAATCTCACTGGCGCTGGTGGCCGCGCTCTCGAGCGCGCTCACGGTAGTGAGCGTCTCGATCCTCCCCGTGCAGACCAGCGCCGGTGTTCCGCAGATCGCGACGCTGAAGCCCGAAGACGGGCGCTCGATCCCGGGCATCTTCGGACCCGCCAGCTCGGACGGACGCGCCTACCCCGACTTCTACGGCATGAGCGCGTTCGTCGCCTACGCGCAGTTCGGCCCCGACGGGGAGCGCAACCCGTGCATCTTCCTCACCCCGACCGCGACGATCGACGAACTCGACGCGGGCGGATACTCCGGCTTCTCGCAGGCGGGATGCGGCGCGGGCGCGTTCCCCGCGACGTTGCAGTTCGTGGTCAACTCCACCGTGCCGGACGCTTTCGTCGAGCGGTTCCCCCGAGGTTCGAGCGTGCAGTTCGTGTTCGACGGCGAGAACCTCGGCGTCTTCAGCGACGCGGGCTGAGCACGGGCGGATGAGAGGGTGGAGCAGTGACCTCCCTCCTCGACCACGTGCCCGCAGGCAGCGACCCGGATGCCGCCTACCTCGGGTTCGTCGAGTGGGCGAGCGGCCGCGGACTCACGCTCTACCCCGCGCAGGACGAGGCGATCATCGAGATCGTGTCCGGCGCGAACGTGATCCTGTCGACCCCGACCGGCACGGGCAAGTCCCTCGTCGCCGTCGCTGCGCACGCGGCATCCCTCTCCCGAGGCGGATCCGGTCGTCGCGGTGCCGTTCGATTCGGGCCTCGCCGCCGGGGGCCGAGCGCGCCGCTCGGCGACGCAGCTCGCCATCGTGCGACTGGCCGCGGCCGTGGTCGCGGCCGGGGGAAGCGCAGGGCGGGGCGCCGCCACGGGAAGCGCCGCCGCCGGAACCGCCGCGAGCGCAAGCGCCGCCACGGGGAGGACCGCATGACCGTCCGCATCGTCCACCGGCCCGCGCGCATCAGCGAAGCCGTCGAGCCCGCGGCCGACGTGATCCTCGCGCCGCCACCGCCGATCGGCGAGGGCGCGACGGGCTTCCCGCTGCAGTCGCTGCTGCCGATCGTGGGCAGCCTGTCGTCGATCACGATGATCGTGCTGCTGCGCAACAACCCGATCATGGTCGTGGTGGGTGCCGTCATCCTCGTCGTCGCGCTCGTCGGCGGCCTCGGCATGGCGCTCACGCAGCGCGGCAACGCCGCACGGCAGCGCCGCGTGCAGCGCGAGCGCTACCTCGACTATCTCGAGGAGACGCGCGAGGCCGTGCGCGAGACCGCCGACGCGCAGCGCACCGCGGCCCTCGCGCTCCACCCCTCCCCCGGCACGCTCGTCGAGATCGTGGCCGACCCCGCCCGGCGCTGGGAGCGTCGACCGGGGGATGCCGACTTCCTCCGCGTCCGCATCGGCACGGGCGATCTGCGCGCGGTCGAGGTGGCACTGCCGCCCGAGCAGAACCCCGTGCAGCCGTTCGACCCCGTGATGCGCGAATCCGCCGAGCGCATGGTCCGCCTGGCCGGGATCGCGCAGGGCATGCCCGCGACCGTCGACCTCGAGCGCGGCGGCCAGGTCTCGCTCGTCGGCGCGCGCGGCGACACCCTGCGCGTCGCGCGGGCGCTGGCGGCGCAGATCGCGGCGTTCCACTCCCCCGACGACGTGCACATCGCCGCGGCCATCGCCCCGGGTCAGCGCGACGATTGGCACGGCCTCGACCTGCTGCCGCACCTCGCGAGCGACACCCCGCCCGCCGGGGCCGTCGCGGCACGGCGTCTGGCGCCGAGCCTCCCCGAGCTGCTGTCGCTCCTCCGCGACGAGCTGCGCGACCGCGTCGCCACGGCCGCCGCCTCGCGCCGCGCGGGCCGCAAGACCAAGCCCGGGCGCCTCGTGATCTTCGTCGACGAGGCCGATCACGCCGCGTCGCCCGTCCCCCGCCTGGATGCCGCCCTCGACCTGACCGCGCTGGGCGTCACCGTCGTGCACCTCGTCGACGACCGCCTCAAGGAGCCGACCACGGTCGCCGTCCGCGTGACCGTCGAGAACGGCACCGCGACGGTGGAGACACCGGGTACGGGCGAGGCGGCGGTCAGTGGCATCCGGATCGATCCCGTCACGCCCGCGGCCCTCGACGTCGTGGCGCGCCCGCTCGCGGGGCTGCGGCTCACGCGCACCTCCGCACAGGACTCCGGCACGGCCCTCGCCCCCGACGTGACGCAGCTCCTCGGCGTCGCCGACGTGGATGCCATCGACACCTCGGCCGCGTGGCGCACGCGCAGCGCCGCGGAGTTCCTGCGTGTGCCGATCGGCGTCGACGACCAGGGCGGCCCGGTGCTGCTCGACCTGAAGGAGTCCGCGCAGCTCGGCATGGGCCCGCACGGCATCTGCATCGGTGCGACCGGCTCGGGCAAGAGCGAACTGCTCCGCACGCTCATCCTGGGCCTCGCGCTGACGCACTCCCCCGACGACCTCAGCATGATCCTCGTCGACTACAAGGGCGGTGCGGCGTTCGCGCCGTTCTCGCGCCTCCCGCACGTCGCGGGCATCATCGACAACCTCGCCGACGACCCGCAGCTGACCGAGCGCGCTCGCGCCAGCATCCAGGGCGAGGTCGTGCGTCGACAGCGTCTGTTGAAGGATGCCGGGAACGCGGCATCCATCGGTCACTACCGCCAGATGCGCCGCGAACGTCCCGAGCTGCCGGCGCTGCCGCACCTGTTCCTGGTGATCGACGAGTTCGGCGAGCTGCTGACGGCCGAGCCCGACTTCGTGGAGCTGCTGCTGACGATCGGCCGGATCGGCCGCTCGATCGGCGTGCACCTGCTGCTGTCGAGCCAGCGCATCGAGGGCGGGCGCCTCCGCGGTCTCGACACGTACCTGTCGTACCGGATCGGCCTCCGCACGTTCTCGGAGTCGGAGTCGGCCGTGGTGCTCGACACCCCCGATGCGTTCCACCTGCCGGCGATCCCCGGGTTCGGGTACCTCAAGGTCGACACGTCGGTCTACACGCGGTTCCGCGCGGGGTACGTGTCGGGTCCAGTGCCGGATCCGATCGAGTCGGGCCCGCGGCACGACGACGCCCCGCCCGTGCTGCGCCTGCCGGCGTACGACCTGCCCGACGAGTCGCCCGAGGCCGAGCAGCTCGACAGCGCCGAACCCGAGACGCCGACCACCGGCCGCACGCTCGTGCAAGCGGCCACGTCGCGGCTTGCGCGCGGCATCGCGCGCACGCGTCCGGTGTGGCTGCCCCCGCTCCCGCCCGTGCTGACCCTCGGCGGCGTGCTGCCGCAGGCCGACGGCGCAGGGACGCTCCGCGCGCCGATGGGCCTCCTCGACGACCCGTCGAAGCAGACCCAGTCGCCGTGGATGCTCGACCTCACGCGCTCGGGCGGCCACGTGTCGATCACCGGCGCGCCGCAGTCGGGGCGCTCGATGTTCCTGCGCACGCTCGCCGCGTCGCTGTCGTTCACGCACTCGCCGCGTCAGGTGAGCATCTACGGCATGGACCTCACGGGCGGCGGCCTCGCCCGCATCGAGCCCTTCCCGCACGTCGGTGGCGTCGCGACGCGCGGCAACCGCGAGCGGCTCACGCGTCTGCTCGAGGAGCTCACCGGCATGCTCGCCGTGCGCGAGCGGGTGTTCCGCGACCACGGCCTCGACTCGCTCGCCGACATGCGCCGCCAACACGCAGACGGACGCCTCCCCGACCTCCCGAGCGCCGACGTCGTGCTGCTCGTCGACGGTCTCGGGGCGCTGCGGCAGGACTTCGAAGACCTCGAGACCCCGCTCGCGCAACTGCTCGAACGCGGCGGCAGCTTCGGCATCCACGTGGTCGTCGCCCTGTCGCGCTGGAACGAGCTGCGCATGAACCTGCAGGGGCTCATCGGCACGCGCCTCGAACTCAAGCTCAACGACCCCGCCGACTCGCAGATCGCGCGGAAGCTCTCGCAGACGCTCCGCGCCGACGAGCCCGGCCGCGTGCTGACCGACGAGAAGCTGTTCGCGCAGATCGCGCTGCCGCTGCTCGAAGAGGTCGACGACGGCGACACCGGCGAGGCGCTCGAGCAGCTCGCCCGCGAGAGCGCCGCCCGCTGGGGCGGTCAGGGCGCCGCGCCCATCCGGCTGCTGCCCGAGGTGCTGTCGCCGTCCGAGCTGCCCGACGCGTTCGACGAACCGGATGCCGTCCCCCTGGGCCTGCGCCAGGACACGATGCAGCCGGTCTCGCTCGACCTCGTCACGCGCGACCCGCACCTGCTCGTGCTCGGCGACAGCCGGTGCGGCAAGACGACGCTGCTGCGCGGCATCGTGCAGGGCGCGATCGACCGGCACTCGGCGGAGGAGCTGGTCGTCGCCCTGATGGATGCGCGCGGCGAGCTGGCATCCGAGGTTCCGGATGCCTACCTCGGCGGGCACGCGTCGTCGGGTCGGCAGGCGCGGCTCCTGGCCGAATCGATCGCGGTCGAGCTCGAGAAGCGGCAGAACGACAAGGACGCCGGGCCGCGGATCCTCGTCGTCGCCGACGACTTCGACATCCTGGCCGCGGGAGGCACCGAGCCGCTTCGTCCGCTGCTGCCGTACCTCGCGTCGGCGCGCGACCTGCGCCTGAACGTCGTGGTGAGCCGCCCCGTCGCCGGTGCGTCGCGCGCGATGTTCGACGTGGCGCTGCAGGGCATCCGCGACACCGGCGGCACCGCGCTGATCATGTCGGGCGACCGCTCCGAGGGCGCGCTGCTGCCCAAGCTCTACGCCGAGCCGATGATCGCCGGTCGCGGTCGACTGGCCCGTCGCGGCGAGCGTCCGACCCTCGTGCAGGTGGCGAACTTCGTTCCGGGCGAGGGTGACGCGGCGGGTGCTTCGGCGGTCGGCGCTCCGGCGGAGGCGGTGCCTTCGGTGGATGCCGACGGGGCGGATGCCGTGGACGAGACGACGCGGGAGGTGGCTCCGGCGCCGGCCGCCGCGCCCGAGGCGGTTCCTGCGCCCGACGCCACTGTGCCCGCGGCCGCACCCGAGCCGGTTCCCGCGCCCGTACCCGCTTCCGGTGTGCCGGCGGGCGGCGACGAGCAGCCCCTGACCCGACGGAGGAGAGACAACCGTGCCCCGTAACAGCGTCGCGTTCACACGCGAACCGGTCGACATTGAGGCGCTGGCGTCCGCCGTCACGACGGTGCTGACGCCCGAGGAACTCGCCGCGACCTCGGTCGAGATCCGCCCCCTCGACGACGGCGCCGCCGCCCAGGTCCTCGTCGCGGAGCAGGTCGTGCTGACGGTCCTCCGCCCGCGTCTGACGCCGCCTCCCGCGGAACTCGCCCGGGTCTACGGGGCGATCGACGTGGATGCCGACGCCCGGTGGTCGACGGACTGCTTCGTGACGTGGGAACCCGAGGGGGTCATCGGTGTGCGACTGTTCGAAGCCGCGGCCGCGGCGCGCGGGGGTGTGACGGCACACCTGGGCTGAGCTTCACCCACGGGTCTCGTCGCACGGACGCGGCGGAACGTCGGCGGGTGGCTCGGGAGAATCGGCGGTCTCCCGGTCATCCAGCAACGACCACCCGAAAGCACCGCCATGTCGCAGACCCCCGACCAAATTCCGCTATTAACCCCCCCCC
>NZ_BADA01000201.1 GCF_000333395.1 Microbacterium sp. B19 | reverse complement strand
TGGGCGCCGCCCTCGTCTACGGCCACATCGGCGAGCGCCGCACCGTCAACGACCACATGAAGCGCCTGATGGGCTCGATCGTCGTCGCCGCGATCGCGTGCGCCGCGTGCGTCGGCGTCTCGTTCGTCTCGCAGCTGCTCGCCCAGCGGGCGCAGCAGCCGACCTCGATCGTCCAGACCCCCAGCGGAGGCCTGATCCCGTGAGCATCTACACCCGTCTGACCGTCGCGGGATCCGAGCGTCGCGCCGAGGTCGTCGTCCCGAGCGGCGAGCCCGTGGGCGCCGCGATCCCGCGCCTGCTCGACCTGCTGGGCGAGACCGCCGGAACAGTCGCGCGCCCGCTCGCGGTCATCGCGCCCGACGGCGAGCAGATCGACATCGCGCTCACCCCGCAGCAGCTCGACCTCGCCGACGGCACGCTCGTGCGCCTGGTCCGACTGGATGCCGCGCCTCCACCGCCCGTCGTGATCGACGTCACGGATGCCGCCGCCGACGCGCACGACGCCAGACCCGACCGCTGGGACGAACGCGCGCGCACGATCGCCGGGGCTTCGGGGATCGCCGGAGCGTTCGCGGTCGCCGGGTGGCTGTCGCCGTGGTCGTCACCGGCCCTCGCGGCGTTCGCCCTGCTCGCCACCTCCGTGGTGCTCGCCGTGATCGCGACCGGCCTCGGGCTCGGGGGTCTTCGCCGCCTCTCGACGTGCGTGGCGGCCGCGGCTGCCGGTCTCGCTCTCCCCGTGGGCAGTGCCACGATCGGTGCGCTGTCCTCGGCCGGTCACGCCACCGACGCGTCGATCCTCGCCGGCATCGCCGCCGCGCTCGCCACGGGCTTCACCGTCGCGCTGCTCGGCGTGGGGATCGCGCACCGCCGCCGCGGGGCCGCATCGGGTGGGGCTCTGGGCGCCGTCCTCGCCTCGCTGTACCTCGGACTCCTGCTGGCGGGAGTGGATGCCGTCGCCGCCTCGGCCGTCGCCGGCGTCGTCGCCGCGTTCGCCACCGGCCCGCTGCCCTGGATCGCTCTCTCCTCGGCGGGACTGACCGACCTCGACCAGCGCGCCGCGGAGGGAGCGCCACCGGCTCGGCCGCGCGCGTTCGCCGCGATCGACGAGGCGTACGCGGCGCTCACGTGGAGCGTGGGGGCCGTGGCATCCATTCTCGGCGTGACCGGGGTCGTGCTCGCGCTGTCGGGCACGATCTGGACCGAGCTGTTGGCCCTGGCGTTCTTCCTTGTCGCAGCGCTCCGCACCCGCGCGTTCCCGCTGCGCTGGCAGGGCTGGCTGCTGTGGGCGGCGGCCGGCGCGATCGCCGCCGCGGGGCTCACGGTGCTGCTCGTCGGCGGTCTCGGCTGGATCGGCGCGGGCGTGGCGGTCGTCGTGGCCGTCCTGCTCGCCACGATGGTGCTCGTGCAGCCGCGTCCGCACGTCCGCGCGCGCCTGCGCGGCCTCGGGAACGTCGTCGAGACGCTCGCCGTCGTGGCACTGATCCCGCTACTCGTCGGCACCCTGGGCATCTACGCCGAACTGCTGGCCATGTTCGGCGGCCGGTCGTGACCGTGCTCGATCTGCGGGCGTTGTCGACCGCGGTGTTCGGCAGCGGCGCGAACGCGCGCACCGAGTTGACCTCGTGGGATGCCGCGATCCGCGGCGGCCTGTCGACCACCCGTCGCGTCGGCGTGGTGTCGCTGTCGCCCGGCGCCGGCACGAGCACGGTCGCGCATCAGCTGGTCCGCGCGGTCGCCGCGCGGCGGAGCGAGCCGGCGCTCGCGGTCGACGTCTCGACCGGGACCCCGGGCCTCGCGGCACGCCTCGGCGCCGAGCCGGTGCCGCCGGACGACACCCGCGCCTCGGCCCGCACCACGGCGGAAGCGCTGAGCGGACTCGAGGTCCGCGACGGCGTCGTCGCCCTGCGCCCGCGCGACACCGACGACGCCGTGGGCGCGTGGCTCGGCGAAGCCGCGCCGATCGCCCGGTTCTTCGACGTGTCGGTCACGGACTTCGGGGCACGGCATCCGCTCGCCGACCTCGCCGGATGCGCGGCTCTGTGCGACGTCGTGTGCCTCGTGGCCGACGCGCGCCGCTCACCGGCCGAGCACGCGCGCTCGGTCGTCGACGCGATCGCGGGGCTGCCCGAGTCGCCGTCGGTCGTGCTCGCGCTCGTCGATCACGCGCGCGAGGGCGACGGTGTGGCTCGCGCCTTCGCGACGGGCGCGGAGTATCCGGTCGTCGCGGTGCCGTTCGATTCGGGCCTCGCCGNCGGGGGCCGAGCGCGCCGCTCGG
>NZ_BADA01000202.1 GCF_000333395.1 Microbacterium sp. B19 | reverse complement strand
GGCGGCCCGGCGAGGGCTCCCCAGAGCGGGGAGAGTGGCACGAGCAGTCGGAAGATGCTCGACTGCGGGAAGAACACGAGCAAGAGGTAGACGAGATAGCTCGCCGACCACAGGCGCAGCTCGATGCCGAGACGCTTCACCTGAGGGCGAAACAGCAGCGCCGCCGTCACTCCCAGCACGAGCAGCACCAGCGCCACGACGCCGGCGACCGGACCGAGACCCCACTGCGTGAACCAGAAACCCGCGCCCTGGATCCATCCCTCGACCGGCACGAACTGGTCGCTCGCCCCGGCGATCCAGTTCCGCCTCCAGGCCAGCTCGGTCGCGAGGTAAGCGCGGGGGTCGCCGGTCACGACGCCCGCGATGACCTGCCACGCGAAGCCCGCGACGACGGCCACGGCGCCGAGTGCGACGAGGTGCGCCATCTCGCGCAGGGGGAACGCGTCGACGCGCCGTCGCGCGAAGCGGTACACCCCGTACAGCCCCAGGAACAGCGCGAAGGCCAGGATGCCGGGACGCGTGAAGCCGATGACCGGCAAGAGGACGTAGAGCCAGCCCCACCGCCGCAGCTGCACGCAGCGGAGCGCCAGGAACAGGAGGAACAGGAACATCGACTCGGCGTAGCCGACCTGGAAGAGGGCGGCGAGCGGTGCGCAGGCGAAGAACGTCACGGCCCAGAGGGCGGCGGAGTCACCGATGCGGTCGCGCAGCAATCCGTGCAGGACGACGCTCGCGCCGAGGCCCGAAAGCAGGGAGATCACGACCGCGCCCGCACCCCACGAGCCGAGCACCGTGCCGAGCCCGGCCGAGAGGGAGCTGTAGACGGGCAGGAAGGCCCACGCGTTCTCTGCCACGTCGCCGTGCGGAGTGAGCGGCAGGACGCTCGGATAGCCCGACACCGCCGCGAACCAGTACCACTGCGCGTCCCACCCCAGCGCGAGCTGCCCGAGCGAGGGATCCACGCCGTAGCGCGAGCCCGGACCGGACAGCGCGGCCGCGATCAGGAAGAAGCCCGTGGTCACGAGCCGCGCGGCGATGTAGATGACCGCGATGCGCGCCGCGACGGGCCAGCCCTGCCAGGACCGTGCCCGCGGAGACGTCGCGGTCGCGGTGCTCACGACCCGGTCAGCCAGGAGCGGAGGCCGCGCTCGACGGTCTCGATCTGGGCGAGCGGAACGCGCTCCTCGTCGTGGTGAGCCAGGTGGGGGTCGCCGGGTCCGTAGTTGACGGCCGGGATGCCGAGAGCCGAGAACCGCGCGACGTCGGTCCACCCGTACTTGGGCTTGGGCGTCGCGCCGACGGCGGCGACGAAGTCCCGGGCGAGATCGGCATCCAATCCCGGGCGAGCACCCTCGGCGACATCCACGATCTCGACGTCGAAACCGGTGAAGACGTCGCGCACGACCCGCTCGGCGGTCGCGGCGTCGCGGCTCGGGGCGAACCGGTAGTTGACCTCGATCTCGCACGCGTCGGGGATGACGTTGCCCGCCACGCCCCCGCCGATGCGCACCGCGTTCAGCCCCTCGCGGTAGACGAGACCC
>NZ_BADA01000203.1 GCF_000333395.1 Microbacterium sp. B19 | reverse complement strand
CCGGATCCCAAGGAGGTATCCAAGACTCCCGAATTCAAGCCATACCCCTGCGACGACGAGCTAGCGCTCGGGAATCAGCCGGGCGCGTTCTACACCGGGCAATGGAAGGTCTTTGTCGACGAGGACTTCGACGTCGCGGCGTTCGTTCAGAGCATTCCCGAGGTCCTCGGCGAACAGTGGACCGAAGCGCCGCTCGGTCTTCCGCTCAGCTTTACTCAAGTTCGTCTGGTTCGAGACTCCCCGCGAATGACACTGACCGTCGAGGAATCGCTCCCCGGCGACCGGAAGGCCGTGGAGCTGCTCGGTATTTCGCGCTGCGGCTCCGACGAACTTAGGAAGCCATGAGTGAGATTCGGTCCTCAGGCGCGCGCCCCGGTTCACAGCCCCCGCACGAACTCCCCCACGACGCCTGCCAGCCCGGCGCCGATCTCCTCCGCCGGCCGCCGCTTCCCCTTCACGGCGAACGAATGATCGGCCCCTTCGATCCAGTGGACGCGCGCGTCGTGGCACGTCGCGACGACGTCATCGAACTGCTCACGTGGGGCGATGAACGGATCGTTCTCCCCCTCGACGAAGAGCTGCGGGACGGAGATCCGCGGCAGGTGGTCCGCGCGGGGCTTGTCCGAACGGCCGGGCGCATGCAGCGGATACCCGAGGTACGCGAGCGCTCGGGGCGTGACGGCTCCCTCGGCGGCGGCGACGGAGGCCATGCGCCCGCCGTACGACTTGCCGACCGCGACGAAGGCACCGACGCCCTCGGATTCGAGCCACGCCTGGACACCCGCCCACGTGGCGACGGCATGGGCGGCGGGGCCTGGCATCCGTCGTCCGGCCTCCACGTACGGGAAGACGAACCGGAGCACCGCGATGCCTGAGCCGGACAGCGCCCCGGCGAGACCCTCGAGGAACGGGTGGGTCATCCCGGCACCCGCGCCGTGTGCGAGCGCGATCGTGGCGTCCGCGCCCGGGACGGCCGCCCACAGACCCGACACCTCGGTCTCCCCCGTCGGCAGCGCCACGGGGATGCGGACGGGACGGGGCGTCACCGGTCTTCGCGCGGTGTGCCGGAGTGCGCGTCGGACTCCCCCGAAGCCGGAGTCTCCGGCGCGGCGCCCGAAGAGGGCTCCGGCGCGGACGGCGTGCCGGCGTCAGGCGCCGCCGCCGGCGGGGCGATGCGCTCCCCGTACCGCGGCGGCTCATCGTCGGCGGGGCGCGGAGGCACCGGCGGACGCGGAGGCACTGCGGGCGCCGCCGGGCCGGGAGTCGTCACACGCTCGCCGTACTGCGGCGGGGCGGCGTTCGTGGGGGCCGGGGGCCGTACGACCTCGGTACGGATCGCGCCCGACGTCCCGAGGATCCCGCGGGCCTTCGCCAGGCTCGACGCTGCGACGAACACGTCGTAGTGGTCGGCGGCCACCTGCGTGACCGACGCGAAATCGCGGCGACGCCGCAGGAGCGAGTACGTGCCGAGGCTCAGCAGCATGCCGAGCGCCATGCCGACCAGCAGCACCCCGACGAAGGCCGAGATCTGCGCGTTCGGCGTACCGAGCACGAAGATGAAGGCGAACAGCAGGCCCAGCATCAGACCGTTCAGGGCCCCGGAGCGTGCCGCCGTGGCATAGCCGAGACGACCGGTGATCCGCTCCATCGACCGCAGTCCCGTGCCGACGATCGTGATGTCCCGAGCGGGAACCTCCCCCGCGATGAGGGCGGACACGGCCTTCTGCGCGTTCTCGTACTTCGGAAACGACGCGACCGCTTGCCCGAGATCGTCTGTTCCCGTGCCGGCGGGTCCCCCGAACATGCTCATTTCACCATCTTGTCACGCGGCCCTGTGGGCCCGATGGATGCCCCCGACAGAACGCGGACTACGCTGGGACGGTGAGCACGCAAAGGGTTTTCGTCGCCCGCTTGGCGGGCTGCACGGTGTTCGATCCCGCGGGAGACCGCCTGGGAAAGGTGCGCGACGTCGTGGTGATCTACCGCGCCTCCGCCGCACCGCGCGTCGTGGGCCTCGTCGTCGAGATCCCCGGACGCCGACATGTGTTCGTGTCCATCGGCCGCGTGACATCCATCCAGTCCGGCCAGGTCATCACGACCGGCCTCATCAACGTGCGCCGTTTCCACCAGCGCGGTGGTGAAGTCCGCGTCATGGCGGAGATGCTCGGCCGTCGCGTGCACCTCGTGGACGGCTCCGGCGACGCCGTCATCGAAGACGTCGCGATCGAGCGCAACCGCCTCGGCGAATGGGACGTGGGTCAGCTCTTCCTCCGTCGCCCGCGCACGAGCGCGTCGCCGTTCGCGAAGGGCGCGACGACGTTCGCGGCGTGGAACGACGTGCGTGAGCAGCAGACGCCCGGGCAGGCGCAGTCCGCCGAGCAGCTCGTCGCGACGTACTCCGACCTGAAGCCCGCCGACCTCGCGAACACCCTCCTCGACCTGCCCGAGGAGCGTCTCATCGAGGTCGCCGAAGAGCTCAGCGACGACCGCCTCGCCGACGCCCTCGAGGAGATGCCCGAGGACGAGCAGGTCCACATCCTCGAGCAGCTGGGCGACGAGCGCGCCGCCGACATCCTGGATGCCATGGAGCCCGACGACGCGGCCGACCTCCTCGGCCAGCTGCCGGAGTCCCGCTCCGAGCAGCTCCTCGAGCTCATGGAGCCCGAGGAAGCCGACGACGTCCGCGCCCTGCTGCAGTACGGCCCCGACACCGCCGGTGGTCTCATGACCCCCGAGCCGATCGTGCTGTCGGCGGATGCCACCGTGGCCGAGGCCCTCGCGCTGATCCGCCGCCACGAGCTGCACCCCGCGCTCGCGGCATCCGTGTTCATCACGCTCCCGCCGTACGAGACGCCGACGGGTCGCCTGCTGGGCACGGTGCACTTCCAGCGCATGCTCCGCTACCCGCCGCACGAGCGGCTCGGCGCGATCATCGACGACACCCTCGAGCCGGTGCCCGCCGACGCATCGGCGGCGGAAGTCGCGCGCCTGCTCGCGAGCTACAACCTCGTCTCTCTGCCAGTCGTGGATCAGGCGCACCGACTCGTCGGCTGCGTCAGCATCGACGACGTGCTCGACTACCTGCTGCCCGACGACTGGCGCACGCACGACAGCGACGATCCGAAACCCAAGACGACGATCAGACCGCCCGCGACCGCGAGCATCCCCCAGATCCCCATGCAGACCCCGAGGAGGCGCTGATGGCACGTGCACAACGACAGACCGCCCTCGACGCCCCCCGCGGACGCACGGGGATGCTGGCGCCGCGCGCGCCGCAGCCCTCGCGCGACCGCTTCGGCCGGTTCACGGAGTGGGTCGCCCGCGCCATGGGCACCCCGACGTTCCTGCTGTCGCTCACGCTCTTCTGCGTCGTGTGGATGGGGTGGAACTCGCTCGCGCCGGACACCTGGCGTTTCGACTCCGCCGACATCGGCTTCACCGCGCTGACCCTCGTCCTGTCGCTCCAGGCGTCGTACGCTGCCCCGCTCATCCTGCTCGCGCAGAACCGCCAGGACGACCGCGACCGCGTGCAGATCGAGCAGGACCGGCAGCGCGCCGAGCGCAACCTCGCCGACACCGAGTACCTCGCCCGCGAGATCGTCGCGCTGCGCATGGCCGTGCGCGACCTCACCGACGAAGTGATCACGAAGGAGAGCCTGCGTGCCGAGTTGAAGGCCGCGCTGGAACGCCTGGACGACCACGACAGCGCCGAACCGAAACCGGCCACCCCGTGAGCGCGGCGGTCGCCGACCGCGTGCGCGCCGCGGTCGCCGCCGTCACCGATCCCGAACTGCGCCGTCCCCTCGGCGAACTCGACATGCTGCGCGATGTCGCCGTGCGCGACGGCGTCGCGCAGGTCGGGATCGCCCTGACGATCGTCGGCTGCCCCGCCGCGGACCGCATCGAGAGGGACGTCCGCGCCGCCGCGGCATCCGTCGACGGTGTCTCCGGGGTCGAGGTCGCCGTCGGCGTGATGTCGCCGGACGAACGCCGCGCACTCACCGAACGCCTCCGCGGCGGCCGCGCGGCGCGCGAGATGCCCTTCGGCCCCGACTCCCTCACACGCGTCATCGCGGTCACGAGCGGCAAGGGCGGTGTCGGCAAGTCGACGCTGACCGCGAACCTCGCGGTCGCGCTCGCGGCCCGGGGCCTGCGCGTCGGACTCGTGGATGCCGATGTCCACGGCTTCTCGATCCCGGGTCTGCTCGGCCTGGTCGATGCGGACGGGTTGCCGCCGGCTCCGACGCGCCTGGACGACCTGATCCTCCCGCCCGTCGCGTATGGCGTGAAGGTCATCTCGATCGGCATGTTCCTCCGCCGCCCGGGCGAGGAGGCCGCCGGCGCCGTCGCGTGGCGCGGGCCGATGCTGCACCGCACCGTGCAGCAGTTCCTCACCGACGTGTACTTCGGCGACCTCGACGTGCTGCTGCTCGACATGCCGCCGGGCACGGGCGATGTCGCCATCTCGGTGGGTCAGCTGCTCCCCCACGCCGACGTGCTCGTCGTCACCACGCCGCAGGCTGCAGCCGCGGATGTCGCCGTGCGTTCCGGCCTCGTCGCACGACAGACCGGCCAGACGCCGATCGGCGTGATCGAGAACATGGCGGCGATGGTCCTCCCCGACGGGACATTGCTCGACCTGTTCGGCTCGGGTGGCGGCGAGACGGTGGCCCGCGCGCTGTCGAGCGACGGCGTGGACGTGCCGCTGCTGGCATCCGTTCCGCTCAGCCCCGCCCTGCGGACCGGAGGTGACGACGGGCGCCCGGTCGTGATCGCGCGGCCCGACGACCCCGCGTCGATCGCGATCGACACGGCTGCCGCGGCGCTGGCGGTCCGTCCGAGGGGACTGCCCGGTCGGGCTCTGCCGTTGCGCGTGAGCTGAGGTCAGGTCGCTTCGTCGTCGAATGGCGGCGACTCGCCGGCGACGAACGTCGGCTTGTCGGCCGCCGCCTGCGTCGCGAGGGCGGCGGCACCGGCCGCGCGCATCGTCGCCGTGGGCGTGTCATCGAGCAGGGCCTCGCGGATGATGCGGCGCGGGTCGTACTGACGCGGGTCGAGCTTGCGCCAGTCGACCTCGTCGAACTCTGGCCCCATCTCGTCGCGCATGCGCGTCTTCGCGCCCTGCATCGTCTCTCGCGCGCGCTTGGTCAGCCGCGCGAGGCTCTCGGCGTACTTCGGGAGACGTTCGGGGCCGATGATGAGGGCGGCGATCACTCCGATCAGCAGAAGCTTCTCGATGGTCAGCCCGAAGAACATGGATTCAGATTACCCGCCGCGCCTCGACCGCCGACACGGGCCATCCGTCTAGCCTGGGCGAGGAGGTCCACGTGAGCGGTTACGAGGCGAACGAGCGGTTCGTGCAGGAGTCGACGGTCGAACCCGAGCACATCGCCCGCGCTCGCGCGCACGCGCTGGAGCTGGGTGCGGCCCCGATCAGTCCCGCCGTCGGCGCGCAGATCGCGGTGCTCGCGGCCGCCTCGCGAGCCCTCAACGTGGTCGAGGTCGGCACGGGCGGCGGGGTATCCGGACTCTGGCTGCTGCACGGCTCGCCGCGCGCGACCCT
>NZ_BADA01000204.1 GCF_000333395.1 Microbacterium sp. B19 | reverse complement strand
CGAGGTGGCGACCTCCCTCCGGAGGGCAGTGGATGCCGCGGCCCAAGCCCTCGTCCGGGCGACGTCCGCGCACGTCGGGTTCGTCGAGGTCGCCGACGCACGCGTCGACCTGGCTCACCGGATCGTCGGCCGCGGTCGCTCCGCCATCGCGGCCCTGCAGTCGGCAGTGCTCGCCTACATGACGGCCGACGCCGAGATGGCGACGAACACGGGGATGCGCGCTGCGGCCGTCGAGGGCAGCGGCAATCCCTTCGACCCGACGGTCTTCGGGAAGAGACGACTGTGACGGGTGAGAAGCTGGTACCCGAGCCGCCGGCGAACGCCGAGCACGTGCGTCAGGCGACGGAGGCGCTGCGGCACCGGGCGGACCACTTCGAGCTGACCCTGCAGGAAGCGCTCCTCACCTGGAATCTCGTCCCGCAGCTCTACCGCGCACCCGAGGCCGACGTCCTGCACCAGTCCCTGACGAGCACGCGACCGGTCGGGCGCGAGGTCGCCGCCGGGCTCGAGGCCGCGTGTCGCGCACTCGAACGCTACGCGGACGACCTCGACGATCTCGCGTACGCGCGCGGGCTGATCCTCAACGCGCAGGCGTCCGGAGCTCCGACCTCCGCCTGGGAGGACGACGACGCCGACCGTGGCGCGACGATGAATGGTCTCGCCCGCCGGCGGTGGCAGGAGGCCCTCCGACGTGACGCCGCTGCGCTCGCCGAGCGTTACGACGAGGCGACGGAGCGCTGCGCGCGCGCCCTGCGCGCCATCCCGGACGTGTCGTGGACATCGCTCGTCGCCTGGGCCAGTCCCGAGGTCACCGATTCGCCGGCGTCACCGACCGACACGGTCGGTCGCGCGATCCTCGACCGGCTGACCCTGGCACCGGATCCCGCCGACCTGCTGTCGCGGCATCCCGAGTGGTCCGTCATCCTCGGTCGCACGGCGCCCGACGAGATCGCGAAGTGGTGGTCGGGACTCGATCCCCGGGTCGTCGGCGCCCTCGTCATGGCCCTGCCCGCCGTCATCGGAAACCTCGACGGGGTGCCGATCGCCGAACGCGTGGCCGTCAACCGCGGCCGCGCGAGCGACCATCTGCGCCAGTTGCGCGCGGAACGGCAGGCACTCGAGGCGCTGCGTGCTCCCCGCTCGCGCGCGAACGCGCTCGAGGTCCTGGACCGCCGTGCGGAGCGGGCGCGCCTCGACCGCGAGATCGCGTACTTCGAGGACGTGGCGAACGGGAGGAAGCAGCTGTACGCGTGGGATCCGGAGCACGGTTCGTTGACCGAGATGGCGGGCGACCCGTCCACCGCGAAGGCGGCGCTGTTCGTCCTCCCCGGCACGAACGCGAAGCCGGAGGCGTTCATGTCCGAGCGACCCCTCACGGATTTCGCGGAGTGGCAGGTCGGCTCCGGCGGCGGATCGGTGGTCGCGTTCACCGTCCTCACCGGGCCCATGCCGCAACTCGACGACCTCGTGACGGCCGGTCCGGAATGGAATCGGTTCGCCGAGCAGCGCGGCGGAGAATACGCGCGCTTCCTTCAGGGAGTGGATGCCACCCACCCAGACCTCTGGACGATGAGCTACGAGCACTCCTACGGCGGCGGGGTGGGCAGCGAGGCCGAGAAGCACGGCGGGACGGTCGACGCGCGATTCCTCGCGGCGAGTGTCGGGGCCATCGGGCCCTACGAACCCCACCCCGGAACGCAGTACTTCGCGACGCAGGCGATCGACGACATCAATCGGTACTACGCAGGCGTCGGGCTCGGTCCCCTCGGCTTCACCGTCGCGCCGGAGACGATCCCCGGGGTGCACATCGTCGATTCCGGGCTGCCCGCGCCGAACATCCCCCAGCTCGTGGACCTCGGCATGACTCGGGATCCTGGGGTGCTCGTCAGCATCGTGCGCACCAGCGTGCAGCATCACACGGCGCTGATGAGCAGCGACGAATCGATCAACGGTCCGGTGTGGACGCGTTCGCTC
>NZ_BADA01000205.1 GCF_000333395.1 Microbacterium sp. B19 | reverse complement strand
CTCGGAAGTGCTCATGCGGGGCTCCGGTAGAGGTGATGCTTCGCGATGTACTGCACGACACCGTCGGGCACGAGGTACCACACGGGGTGGCCTCGGCGCACGCGGGCGCGGCAGTCGGTGGACGAGATGGACAGCGCCGGGATCTCGAGCTGGCTGACATCCTCGGTGGGCAGGCCCTCCGTCGTCAGCACGTGGCCCGGGCGGGACACCGCCACGAAGTGCGCGAGGTCCCACAGCTCCTGATGATTGCGCCAGCCGAGGATCTGCGCGACGGCGTCGGCACCGGTGATGAAGAACAGGTCGGCACCCGGCCGTTCACGCTTGAGATCGCGGAGCGTGTCGATCGTGTAGGTCGGACCCGCCCGATCGATGTCGACGCGGCTCACGGTGAATTGCGGATTGGATGCCGTCGCGATGACGGTCATCAGATAGCGGTGTTCGCTCTCGGTGACGTCGGCTTTCTGCCACGGGCGGCCCGTGGGGACGAAGATGACCTCGTCGAGATCGAACGATTGCGCGACCTCGCTGGCCGCGACCAGGTGACCATGATGGATGGGATCGAACGTCCCACCCATGACCCCGATGCGAGGGGCGCGTGTCACCGACATACAGTGGGCCTCAGTGGCCGTGCGCCTCGGGCGTGGGCGTCCCGTGCTTCTTGGTGTAGGCCTCGGCCTTGTGCGCGTGACGGTTCGAGACGTTGCGGTACGACAGGGTCACCAGGCTCAGCGAGACGAACACGATGAAAGCGACCGCGCCGTACCAGAAGGTCTGAGCCTGCACGTTGCCGCCCTCGTGGTGGGCGCCCTCAGCAGCGGCGTAAGCGATCAGCGAGGCGAAAGTCATCAGTGCTCCGTTCGAAGTTTCTGCGCGGCGCGCAGGGTCATTTTATGCGGTCAGGCCCGAACCTGGCCGTCGCCGCGCCCCAGCCACTTGGTGCTGGTGAGTTCGGCGAGGCCCATGGGTCCGCGCGCGTGCAGCTTCTGGGTCGAGATCCCCACCTCGGCGCCGAAGCCGAACTCGCTGCCGTCGGTGAAGCGGGTCGACGCGTTGACCAGGACGACGGCCGAATCGACCTCCGCCAGGAAGCGCGACGCGGATGCCTCGTCGTCGGTGATGATCGACTCGGTGTGATGCGTCGAGTAGCGGCGGATGTGCTCGAGCGCGGTGTCCAGGTCGTCGACGACGCGCACCGCGAGGTCGAGGCTCAGGTACTCGGTGGCCCAGTCCTCCTCGGTGGCGGCGACGACGCGGGGGTCGTAGCCTGCGGCGGTCTCGTCGCCGTGGACGCGGACGCCCGCCTCAGCGAGCGAACCCAGGAGGTCGGGCAGCAGGCGGTCGGCGGCATCCCGATGCACGAGAACCGTCTCGACCGCGTTGCACACGCTCGGACGCTGCGTCTTCGCGTTGAGGACGATGTCCCGGGCCCAGTCGGCGTTGGCCGTGGCATCAAGGTACACGTGCACGACACCGGCGCCCGTCTCGATGACGGGCACCGTGGACTCGGTGACGACGGTCTCGATGAGACCGGCGCTCCCCCGCGGCACCAGGACGTCGACCAGACCGCGGGCGTTCATG
>NZ_BADA01000206.1 GCF_000333395.1 Microbacterium sp. B19 | reverse complement strand
TCGAGGCCCCTTCGACCACGGCGTCATCACCGGCGACACCATCACCGGCGCGTACGCCGAGGCGCACGAGGTCTTCGACCAGCTCGCCGCGGCGGGCGTCGACTTCGCCGACGTGACGCAGGTGCTCGAGGACGAGGGCGTGGAGAAGTTCATCGCCTCCTGGCATGAACTGCAGGAGACGGTCGCCACCGCGCTCGAGGCCGGAAGCGCCCAGGCCGCGAAGTGACCTTCGCCGTCAAGGCCACCGGCCACGCCAAGGCGGTCGTCGACTCCGAGCTGCCCGGTCTGGTCGGCTCGCTGGTCGCGTCCGCTCTGACGGCGGGTGACCCCACGCTGTGGGGTCCCGCGGCCGAGGACGAGGCATCCCGACGACTCGGGTGGGTGCAGGCGGTCTCCGTCTCGCGCCCGCTCGTGCCGGAGATCACGGCCCTGCGCGACGCCCTCGTCGCGCAGGGCGTGACCCGGGTCGTCCTCGCGGGGATGGGCGGCTCGTCGCTCGCCCCCGAGGTCATCGCCCGGTCCGCGGGCGTTCCGCTCGTGATCCTCGACTCCACCGCCCCCGGGCAGGTGCTCGCCGCGATCGACGGTGACGCCGAGTCCGGCGGACTGCGCGAGACCGTGCTCGTGGTCTCGAGCAAGTCGGGTTCGACGATCGAGACCGATTCCGCGAAGCGCGCCTTCGAGGCCGCGTTCCGCGACCTGGGGATCGACCCCGCCGAACGCATCGTCGTGGTGACGGACCCCGGCTCCCCGCTCGACCAGTCCGCTCGCGCCGACGGCTACCGCGTGTTCACCGCCGACCCCACCGTGGGCGGCCGTTACTCGGCCCTGACGGCGTTCGGACTCGTCCCCGCCGGTCTCGCGGGCGTAGACATCGACGACCTCCTCGACGAAGCGGATGCCACGCTGCTCGAGGTCGCGATCGACTCGCCCGAGAACCCGGCCCTCGTCCTGGCGGCGGCGATCGCCGGAGGCGGCGACCTCCGCCGCGACAAGCTCGGCCTGGTCACCGACGGCAGCCACCTCCCCGGTCTGCCGGACTGGATCGAGCAGCTGATCGCCGAGTCCACCGGCAAGGAGGGCACCGGCATCCTGCCCGTCGTCCTGCTCCCGGTCTCCCCCGAACTCGAGACGAAGCCCGCCGACCTGCAGGTCGTGCGGTTCGTCGACCACGCGGACGCGTTCCACCTGTTCGACCGTCACGAGGGCGAGATCCTCGTGAGCGGATCGCTCGGCGCGCAGTTCGTCGTCTGGGAGTACGCGACCGCGATCGCGGGCCGCCTCCTCGGGATCGACCCGTTCGACCAGCCCGACGTGGAGTCGGCGAAGGTCGCCGCGCGCGGTCTCCTCGACGCGCGCCCGGAGCCGACGGAGCCCGCTCTCGTGCTCGACGGCGTCGAGGTCCGCGTCTCCGACCCGGCCCTGGCCGCAGGGGGCACGCTCGCGAGCGTCCTGGACGCCCTCTGGGCGGCCGTGCCCGAGGACGGCTACGTCAGCATCCAGGCCTACGTGAACCGCGTCGACCTCCCCCAGCTCGCGGGACTCCGCGAGCTCGTGGCGGCGGATGCCGGTCGACCCACGACCTTCGGGTGGGACCTCGGTTCCTCCACTCGACCGGTCAGTACCACAAGGGAGGACCCGCGAACGGCGTCTTCCTGCAGATCACCGAACGCACCGACGTCGACCTGGAAATACCCGGGCGCCCGTTCACGTTCGGGGAACTTATCCACGCACAGGCCGCGGGCGACGCGAGCGTGCTGGCGGACGGCCACGGCCGCCCCGTCGTCACTCTCACGCTCACCGACCCGCAGGTCGAGGTGCTCTCACTCTTCGAGGCGGCGCAGTAAAAGCATGGTCGTAGAGATCACACCCGGTCACAATCCCCTTCGCGATCCCGAGGATCGCCGACTCAATCGCATCGCCGGGCCCAGTGCCCTGGTGATCTTCGGCGTGACGGGCGACCTGTCGCGCAAGAAGCTCATGCCGGCGGTGTACGACCTCGCCAACCGCGGGCTGCTCCCGCCGGGCTTCGCGCTCGTGGGCTTCGCCCGTCGCGACTGGGAGGACCAGGACTTCGCCAAGGTCGTCCACGAGTCGGTCAAGCAGTACGCCCGCACCGAGTTCCGCGAGGAGACGTGGCAGGAGCTGCTGGAAGGCATCCGCTTCGTCCAGGGCGAGTTCGACGACCCCGAGGCGTTCGCGCGCCTGCGGGAGACGGTCGACAAGCTCGACGTCGAGCGCGGCACCATGGGCAACCACGCGTACTACCTGTCGATCCCGCCGAAGGCGTTCCCGCTGGTCACGACGCAGCTCAAGGCCTCAGGGCTCGTCGGCGAGACCGCCGACGACACCACCGGCTGGCGGCGCGTCGTCATCGAGAAGCCGTTCGGTCACGACCTCGCCTCGGCGCGCGAGCTGAACGAGGTCGTCGAGAGCGCCTTCCCCGCCGACTCGATCTTCCGCATCGACCACTACCTCGGCAAGGAGACGGTGCAGAACATCCTCGCGCTGCGCTTCGCGAACGAGCTGTACGAGCCGATCTGGAACCGCAACTACGTCGACCACGTGCAGATCACGATGGCCGAGGACATCGGCGTCGGCGGTCGCGCCGGCTACTACGACGGCATCGGCGCGGCGCGCGACGTCATCCAGAACCACCTGCTGCAGCTGCTCGCTCTGACGGCGATGGAGGAGCCCATCAGCTTCAACGCCGCCGACCTGCGCGCCGAGAAGGAGAAGGTCCTCGCGGCGGTCCGTCTGCCCGAGAACCTCGCCGAGGCGACCGCCCGCGGTCAGTACGCCGGTGGATGGCAGGGCGGCGAGAAGGTGCTGGGCTTCCTCGAGGAAGACGGCATGAACCCCGAGTCGGTCACCGAGACCTACGCCGCGGTGAAGCTCGAGATCAACACGCGCCGGTGGTCGGGCGTGCCGTTCTACGTGCGCAGCGGCAAGCGTCTCGGACGCCGCGTCACCGAGGTGGCCGTGGTGTTCAAGCGCGCCCCGCAGCAGCTGTTCTCGCGCAGCCAGACGCAGGAGCTCGGGCAGAACGCCCTGGTCATCCGCGTGCAGCCCGACGAGGGCGTGACGATCCGCTTCGGCTCCAAGGTCCCCGGCGACGGCACGCAGGTGCGCGACGTGACGATGGACTTCGGCTACGGCCACGCCTTCACCGAGGCGAGCCCCGAAGCGTACGAGCGACTCATCCT
>NZ_BADA01000207.1 GCF_000333395.1 Microbacterium sp. B19 | reverse complement strand
GCCGGTCACGGACGACCAGCCGATGAGCACCGGGAAGCAGCCGGCGATCCCGCCCCAGACGATGTTCTGCTCGGTGCGGCGCTTGAGGATCATCGTGTAGATCACGACGTAGAAGAAGATGGCCGCGGCCGAGAGTCCGGCCGCCAGCGCGTTGGTGAACGCCCACAGCCACACGGTCGAGACGACGGCGAGCGTCCATGCGAACGTCAGAGCCCCGCGCGGCGACACCTCACCGGTGACCAGCGGACGGTTCTCGGTGCGCTGCATGTGCGCGTCGATGTCGCGATCCAGGTACATGTTGAACGCGGCGGCGGAACCGGCGCTCAGGGATCCCCCGATGACGGTGGCGAAGATGAGCCAGATGTCGGGAAGTCCGCGTGCCGCCAGGATCATGACCGGAACGGTCGTGACCAGCAGCAGCTCGAGCACGCGCGGCTTCGTCAGAGCGACATAAGCGCGAACGGTGCGTCCGACGGAGCGGCGATCGGTCGTCGCAGTGACGTGCGACGTCGTCGAGATGTCCATCGTCCCCCGGGGTAGAGCGAGCGTATCCCCACGATTCTATGGCATCCCGTACACACACCCGGCCGCCTGTCGACCCCCTCGGGAACAGTCCCGGCCCTTCGTACGTTCTCGCTATGCTGGCGATGAACGCGCGCCCCGCGCCGACCACCCCACCCCACTCCCGCCCCTACGGCGTCGAGTGCGGCGTCGGATCGTGACCCCGGGCGCAAAGTGACGAGAAAGGCACCGTGTTGTCGGACTTCGAATGGGACGAGATCGATCGGCGCGCGGTGGACACCGCACGCGTTCTGGCGGCGGATGCCGTCGAGAAGGTGGGTAACGGGCACCCCGGTACCGCGATGTCCCTCGCACCCGCGGCCTACCTGCTCTACCAGCGCGTCCTGCGCCACGACCCGGCCGACACGCACTGGCCCGGACGCGACCGCTTCATCCTCTCCGTGGGCCACTCCTCGCTCACGCAGTACGTGCAGCTCTACCTCGGCGGTTTCGGCCTCGAGCTGAAGGACCTCGAGGCGCTGCGCACGTGGGGCTCGCTCACCCCGGGTCACCCCGAGTACGGCCACACCGACGGCGTCGAGATCACGACCGGCCCGCTCGGCCAGGGCCTGGCCTCGTCGGTCGGCTTCGCCTACGCCGCCCGCTACGAGCGCGGTCTGTTCGACCCGGAGACCCCGGCCGGCGAGAGCCCCTTCGACCACTACGTCTACGTCATCGCGGGTGACGGCGACCTCCAGGAGGGCGTGACCAGCGAGGCCTCCTCGCTCGCCGGCCACCAGGAGCTCGGCAACCTCATCGCGATCTACGACTCCAACCAGATCTCGATCGAGGACGACACGAACGTCGCTTTCACCGAGGACGTGCAGAAGCGCTACGAGTCCTACGGCTGGCACGTGCAGACCGTCGACTGGAAGAAGACCGGTCAGTATGTCGAGGACGTCGCCGAGCTGAACTCCGCGATCGAGGCCGCGAAGGGCGAGACGAGCAAGCCCTCGCTCATCATCCTCAAGACGATCATCGGCTGGCCCTCCCCCGGTAAGCAGAACTCCGGCAAGATCCACGGTTCGGCGCTCGGCGCCGACGAGCTCAAGGCCACCAAGGAGGTGCTCGGCTTCGACCCCGAGCAGCACTTCGCCGTCGCCGACGACGTCCTGGCGCACACGCGCCAGCTCGTCGAGCGCGGTGCCGCCGAGAAGGCCGCCTGGCAGGAGAAGTTCGACGCGTGGGCCGCCGCCCACCCCGAGCGCAAGCAGCTGTGGGACCGCCTGCAGGCCCGCGAGCTCCCCGCGGACATCGCCGACGCGCTCCCCGCCTTCGAGGCCGGCAAGGACGTCTCGACGCGTGCCGCGTCGGGCACGGTCATCAACGCGCTGGCCGCCGAGCTCCCCGAACTGTGGGGCGGTTCGGCCGACCTCGCCGAGTCGAACCTGACCACGATCAAGGATGCCAAGTCCTTCATCCCCACCTCGTGGTCGACGCACGAGTGGTCCGGCGACCCGTACGGCCGCGTGCTGCACTTCGGCATCCGCGAGCACGCCATGGGCGCGATCCTCAACGGCATCGTGCTGCACGGACCGACGCGTCCGTTCGGCGGCACGTTCCTCATCTTCAGCGACTACATGCGCCCGCCGGTGCGTCTGGCCGCGCTGATGAACATCCCGACGGTCTTCGTCTGGACGCACGACTCCGTCGCCCTCGGTGAGGACGGCCCGACGCACCAGCCGATCGAGCAGCTCGCCAGCCTCCGCGCCATCCCGAACTTCGCCCTCGTGCGTCCCGCGGATGCCAACGAGACCTCGGTCGTGTGGCTCGAGATCCTCCGTCGCACCGCCGGTCCCGCCGGTCTCGCGCTCACGCGGCAGAACATCCCCGTGTTCGCGCGCGGCGAGGGCGAGGCCTCCGGAGACGTCTTCGCCTCGGCCGCGAACGCGGTCAAGGGCGCCTACGTCCTCGCGGAGGCCCCGAACGGCGAGCCCGACGTGATCCTCATCGCCACGGGCTCCGAGGTGCAGCTGGCCGTCCAGGCCCGCGAGACCCTCGCCGCCGACGGCATCAACGCCCGCGTGGTGTCGGCTCCGTCGCTCGAGTGGTTCGCCGAGCAGGACGAGGCGTACCGCGAGTCCGTGCTGCCGTCCTCGGTGAAGGCGCGCGTCTCCGTCGAGGCGGGTTCCGCGCTCACGTGGGCGGGCATCGTCGGCGACGCCGGTCGCTCGGTCGCCATCGACCACTTCGGCGCCTCCGCCGACTACAAGACCCTCTTCCAGAAGTTCGGCATCACCGCCGAGGCGGTCGTGTCGGCCGCCCACGAGTCGATCGCCGCCGCGAAGTAATCCCAGGAGAGAACAGACAATGAGCACTCCCACCGAACAGCTTTCCGCCGCAGGCGTCAGCATCTGGCTCGACGACCTGTCCCGTCAGCGCATCCAGTCCGGCAACCTCGCCGAACTCATCGAGAAGCGCAACGTCTCCGGTGTCACCACGAACCCGACGATCTTCGCCGGCGCGCTCTCCAAGGGCGAGGCCTACGAGGGCCAGGTCCGCGAGCTCGCGGGCCACGGCGCGGGCGTCGACGAGGCGATCTTCTCGATCACCACCGACGACGTGCGCGACGCGTGCGACATCTTCCTGCCCGTGTTCGAGGCCACCGGCGGAGTCGACGGCCGCGTGTCGATCGAGGTCTCCCCCGACCTCGCGCACGACACCGAGGCGACCATCGCCCAGGCGAAGGACCTCTCGGCGCGCGTCGACCGCCCGAACGTCCTCATCAAGATCCCCGCGACGAAGGCGGGCCTCCCCGCCATCACCGAGGTCATCGGTGCGGGCATCTCCGTGAACGTCACGCTGATCTTCAGCCTCGAGCGCTACGCCGAGGTCATCGACGCGTACCTCGCCGGCGTCGAGAAGGCCCGCGAGGCCGGACACGACATCTCGACCCTGCAATCGGTCGCGT
>NZ_BADA01000208.1 GCF_000333395.1 Microbacterium sp. B19 | reverse complement strand
CGACCCGGCCCGCGACCGCACGCTTCGCGGAGGCGACGAAGTGTTTCCCCGGCCCCGTGACGACGTCGACCGGGTCGAGCCCGAGTGACGAGACCCCGAAGGCGAACGCGCCGATCGCGCCGGCACCGCCCATCGCGTAGACCTCGGTCACGCCGAGGAGCTTCGCGGCGGCGAGGATCACGGGGTGGACACGACCGCCGAACTCGGCCTGCGGCGGTGACGCGAGCGCGACCTCGCGCACCCCCGCGACCTGCGCCGGCACGACGTTCATCACGACGCTGGACGGGTAGACGGCCTTGCCGCCCGGCACGTACAGCCCGACGCGGCGCACCGGCTGCCAACGCTGCGTGACGCGCGCACCCGGACCGAGCTCGGTCACCGACGGCGCGGGGATCTGGGCCGCGGACGCGGCGCGCACGCGGCGGATCGCCTCGTCGAGCGCGGACCGGATGCCGGGATCCAGCTCGGCGAGGGCGTCGTCGAGGTGGGCGGCGGGAACCGCGATGGCGTGGTCGCTCACCCGGTCGAACCTCTCGGCCTGCTCGCGCAGAGCCTCCTCGCCGCGACGGGCGACGTCGTCGACGATTCGAGCGGCGGTGGCGAGGGCCTCATCACGGGCCGCATCGGCCCGGGGTACGACGGCGAGGAACTCGGCCGGCGAGAGCACGCGGCCGCGCAGATCGATGGTGCGGAGCATGGTTCCAGGCTACCGGTCGGCGACGAGCCGCCCGCCGTGGAGCGGGCGGCTCGCAGGGGGTGCTCAGCCGCGCGTGACGCCCCGGACGTCGTGCAGGTAGCCGATCCGACCGTCGTCGTGACGGATGACGAACGTCTCGCCGCGGTCCTCGATCACGAGGGCCCACGCGGTGGGTCCGACGCGGAAGATCGGCGTGCCGTAGTCGTCCACGACGTCGCGTTCGTCGGGTGCCAACGCCCAGAACGCCTGGGGCTGCGGGTGGCGCGGAGCGGCGTCGTGCCCGGAGTGCTCCGAGACATGGGCGGAGTCGTCGGACGTCGCGCCGATCACGTCGGTGTCGTGCGTGTCA
>NZ_BADA01000209.1 GCF_000333395.1 Microbacterium sp. B19 | reverse complement strand
CGCCTTCGACTTGTAGCGCGACGACCTCTCCCGCTCGAGCAGGTACGCGATCTCGGTGAGCGCGTCGAGCGGGTGCACGCTCAGCCCGCCAGGTCCTGCGTCGCCGCGACCCAGTCGTCGAGCTTGGCGAGCGCGCGGCCGTCGTCCACGCCGCCCGCCGCGTCGGACATCGCCTCCGCGAGACGCTCCAGGATCGGACGCTGCACCTCACCGGCATCCTGGAACAGCCGGTACGAGACGATCCCGGCCGCCGCATTCAGCAGCACGATGTCGCGCACGGGACCGGTCTCCCCGGCGAGCGTGCGCCGCACGACGGCGGCGTTGTGATCGGGCGTTCCGCCGAGCAGGTCGTCGATCTCGACGAGCGGGATGCCGAGATCCCGGGGGTCCAGATTGTGCTCGTGCACGTCTCCGCGACTGATCTCCCACACGCGGCTGTGCCCGGTGGTGGTCAGCTCGTCGAGGCCGTCGTCCCCGCGGAACACGAGGGCGGTCGCACCGCGGGTGCGGAACACGCCCGTGATGAGCGGCACCCGGTCGAGATGGGCGACGCCGACCGCGTTGGCTTCGGCGCGCGCCGGGTTGCAGAGGGGACCGAGGAAGTTGAACACCGTCGGCACACCCAACTCGGCCCGCGTCGCCGCGGCGTGGCGGAACCCCGGGTGAAAAGCCGCGGCGAACGCGAACGTGATCCCCGTGCGATCCAGCGTCTCCGCGACCGCTCGCGGGTCGAGCGTCAGCGCGATCCCCAGCGACGACAGCACGTCGGAGGATCCGGATGCCGAACTCGCGGCGCGGTTGCCGTGCTTGACGACCGGGACTCCGGATGCCGCAGCCACCACGGCCGCCATCGTCGAGACGTTCACCGTCCCGTAGCGGTCCCCGCCGGTGCCGACGATGTCGAGCACCTCCGCGCGAACGGGCAACGGGACCGCGGCCTCGAGGATCGCGTCGCGGAAGCCGATGATCTCCTCGACGGTCTCGCCCTTGGCGCGGAGCGCGATGAGGAATCCCGCGAGCTGCGAGGGCGTCGCCTCGCCCGCCATGACGCGGCGCATGGCCCACGTCGACTCCGACACGCTGAGGTCTTGGCCCTGCAGCAGCGAGGTGAGCAGATCGGGCCAGGTGAAGCGTTCCGCCATGCCACGATCCTTCCACATCCGGCGTGTCGCGCCGTGTCATCCGCGGCCCCGCCGGAACCCGTTCCGCACCGGGGATTCCTTGTGGATTCTTAGGCTTCCCTAAGTCTCGATGATGGAATATCTCAGGCGCGCGGTGGGAATATCGCTGCGCCGGATCGCGCATAATGGGAGGGTGACGACACCAGCGACGTATTCCCAGGCCGTGCGCGCCGTGAAGCGACCCGATCCGGTTGCGGTCGGCACCATCGTGTGGCTGGGCAGCGAGGTCATGTTCTTCGCGGGCCTCTTCGCGATCTACTTCACTCTGCGGAGCACCTCCGCGCCCCTGTGGGCCGAAGAGACGCAGCTGCTCAACGTCCCGTTCGCGTTCGTGAACACCATCATCCTGGTGCTCTCGTCGGTCACGTGCCAGATGGGCGTCTTCGCCGCCGAGCGGTACCAGCCCTACACGGTCAAGTCGAGCAGCTTCTTCAAGCGCTGGGGCATGGTGCCGTGGTTCTACCTCACCTTCATCCTCGGCGCGATCTTCGTGTCGGGTCAGGTGTGGGAGTACGCGACCCTCGTGACCGAGGGTCTGCCCATCAGCGCCAACCCCTACGCATCGGCGTTCTACCTGACCACGGGCTTCCACGCCCTGCACGTGACGGGCGGCTCATCGCCTTCCTNCTCGTCATCGGTCGCGCCTACGCCGTGAGAACTTCGGACGCAAAGAGATGACGACCGCGATCGTCGTGTCGTACTACTGGCACTTCGTCGACGTCGTCTGGATCGCGCTGTTCGCCGTCATCTACTTCCTGAAGTAAGAGAGCTGTACCCCACATGGCACGAGAGAAGAAGCCGCGTCGCTCCAACGGACGCCGTAGCCCCCTGGCCGCCGCCGCGCTGATCGGCATCGGCCTGCTGCTCACGGGCGGCATCTACGCCGGTGCGTCGGCCGCCATGGCCGCCACCGACACCCCCACGAGCGCCTCGAACTCGGCCAGTACGGTCGACGAGGGCAAGAAGCTCTTCCAGGCGAACTGCGCCACCTGCCACGGCCTCGACCTCCAGGGCAGCCAGCAGGGCCCGTCCCTGTTCGGTGTCGGCGAGCTCGCCGTGCACTTCCAGGTGTCGACCGGACGCATGCCCCTGCAGGCGCAGGGCCCGCAGGCTCCGCAGAAGCCGGTGCAGTTCACCGACGAGCAGATCAACGCGATCGCCGCCTACGTCCAGTCCGCGGCTCCCGGCCCGACCTACCCGTCGGACGAGATTGTCGACGGTCAGGGCGACGTGTCGCACGGTGCCGAGCTGTTCCGCATCAACTGCGCCATGTGCCACAACGTGGCCGGTGCCGGTGGCGCACTCACCGAGGGCAAGTGGGCCCCCGACCTGCACTCGGTCACCCCGGTCAACATGTACGCGGCGATGGTCACGGGCCCGCAGAACATGCCGGTCTTCAACGACCTCAACCTCACGCCCGAAGACAAGCGCGACGTCATCTCGTACCTGATGTTCCTTCAGAAGTCCGAGTCCCCCGGCGGCTACGCTCTCGGATCGCTCGGTCCGGTTTCGGAGGGTCTGTTCATCTGGATCTTCGGCATCGGAGCGCTCATCGCGCTCACCGTGTGGATCACGGCGAAGTCCAACTGATCGTCGTCATCGACATTACGTAACGTACGAGGAGCACCATGGCACACGAGGAAGACGCACTCGAGCACGAGAGGGCTTCATGGAAGCCCGGCTCCGGGCTCGCCGTCGCGGTTCCCGACCCCGTGCAGAACCCCGGCCTCCCGGGGCACCGCCAGCGGATGACCGACCAGGACCCGCAGGCGATGAAGCGTGCGGTGCGCACGGTCTACACGCTGTTCTACTTCTCGGTCGCCGCGAGCATCTGGGCGAGCGTCGCCTACATGATCTTCCCGATCGAGTCGGGCGCGCTGATCGACATCCGCTACAACAACCTCTTCATCGGTCTGGGCATCGCGTTCGCGCTGCTCGCTATCGGTATCGGTGCGATCCACTGGTCCAAGGCCGTCATGGCCGACAAGGAGCACATCGAGGACCGTCACGCCACGCGTGGCCGCGACACCACCCGTGAGGGTGCGGTCAACGTCTTCGTCGAGGCCGACAAGGACTCCGGCTTCGGGCGTCGCGAGATCATCCGTAACTCGATGTTCGCCGCACTGCTGGCCTCGGTCATCCCCGGCATCACGCTCTTCCGTGGTCTCGCTCCTCAGGATGCCGACCCGGTGAAGCTCCTCAGCCACACCATGTGGAAGGGCGGCATGCGCCTCGCGCACGACCCGTCGGGCCGTCCGATCCGCGCCGCCGACGTGACGCTCGGTTCCGCCTTCCACGTCATCCCCGAAGAACTCGCCGGCGTCGGTCACGACGAGGGCTACCTCGAGGAGAAGGCCAAGGCGATCGTGCTGCTCATGCGTCTGCAGCCCGACCAGCTGAACCCCGAGACCAACCGCATGGACTGGACGTACGACGGCATCGTCGCGTACTCCAAGGTGTGCACGCACGTCGGTTGCCCCGTGGCCCTGTACGAGCAGCAGACCCACCACCTCCTGTGCCCCTGCCACCAGTCGCAGTTCGACGTCGCCAACGGCGCGGCCGTCATCTTCGGCCCGGCCGCCCGTCCCCTGCCGCAGCTCCCCATCACGGTCGACGCCGAGGGCTACCTCGTCGCGCAGAGTGACTTCGAAGAGCCCGTCGGCCCCAGCTTCTGGGAGCGCTCATGAGCACCGCCACCCACCCCACGGAGAACGTGACCACCGAGCCGGCGGTCTACTCGGGACCCCCGAAGGCCGACCTCAACGGCAAGCCGCTCGGTGGCCGGTTCGTCGGTGCTGCGGCGAACTACCTCGACGAGCGCACGAGCCTGTCGGGCATCGTCAAGGAGCTCGGCCGCAAGATCTTCCCCGACCACTGGTCGTTCATGCTCGGCGAGATCGCGCTCTGGAGCTTCGTCGTCGTGCTCCTGTCGGGCACGTTCCTGACGTTCTTCTTCCAGGCCTCGATGGTCGAGACGCACTACAACGGCGCGTACGAGCCGATGCGCGGTATCGCGATGTCGGCGGCCATGGAATCGGCCCTGCACATCTCGTTCGACCTCCGCGGTGGCCTGCTGGTCCGCCAGATCCACCACTGGGCCGCGCTGGTCTTCGTGGCCGGCATCGGCGTGCACATGCTCCGCGTATTCTTCACGGGTGCGTTCCGCAAGCCGCGCGAGCTGAACTGGGTCGTCGGCTTCATCCTCTTCATCCTCGCGATGGCCGAGGGCTTCACCGGATACTCGCTCCCCGACGACCTGCTCTCGGGTAACGGTCTCCGCATCATCGACGGCATGATCAAGGGCCTCCCGCTGATCGGCACCTGGACCTCGTTCCTCCCTCTCNGNNCGAGGAGTCCGGGNCACGCGATCGTCGGGTCGCTGACACGCTGCACATCCTGCTGCTNGCGGCGATCTCGTCGCGCTCCTGCCCGTGCACTCATGCTGATAATCATCACAGCACACGCAGTCGCCGGCCCGGGCACCGCGATCGTCGGTCGCCTGTACACGCTGCACATCCTGCTGCTGCCGGCGATCCTCGTCGCGCTCCTGGCCGTGCACCTCATGCTGATGATCATCAACAAGCACACGCAGTTCGCCGGCCCCGCCCGGACGAACAGCAACGTCGTGGGCTACCCGATGCTCCCGGTCTACGCATCCAAGATGGGAGGGTTCTTCTTCATCACGTTCGGTGTGATCGTGCTGATCGCCGCGCTCGTGACGATCAACCCGATCTGGAACTACGGTCCGTACGACCCGTCACCGGTGTCGGCCGGTACCCAGCCCGACTGGTACATCGGCTTCGCCGACGGCATGCTGCGCCTGATCCCGCCGCACCTCGAGTTCGTGCTCTGGGGCCACACCTGGTCGTGGAACATCATCATCCCCGTCGGTGTGCTCGGCCTGTTCATCGTCATCGTCCTGATCTACCCGTTCATCGAGGCGTGGATCACCGGTGACAAGCGTGAGCACCACATCGCTCAGCGTCCCCGCAACGCCGCCACCCGCACCGCGATCGGTGCCGCGGGTGTCACGTTCTACGCGGTGATGTGGGCGGCGGCGTCGTCGGACATCGTGGCCACGCACTTCAAGCTCACGATGGAGGGTGTCATCCACACGCTCCAGGTCCTCCTGATCGTGGGGCCGATCATCGCCTACTTCGTCACGAAGCGCATCTGCATCGCGCTCCAGAAGAAGGATCGTGAGATCGCTCTGCACGGGTACGAGTCCGGCCGCATCGTCCGCCTCCCCGGTGGCGAGTACATCGAGGTGCACCAGCCCGTCGACGAGTACGAGCGCTGGAAGCTGGTCGACAACGAGACGTACGAGCCGCTCGTCGTGCGACCGAACGCCAAGGGTCAGATCTCGGCGCTCCAGAACTTCCGCGCTTCCGTGTCGCGCTGGTTCTTCGAGGACCGTCTCACCCCGCTCACCCAGGCGGAGCTGGATGCCGCTGTGGCGCACCAGCACCACGAGCTCGACCACATCGACCACGAAGAGGCCGACGAGATCGCCGGCGCCGACGCTCGGGCCGACGCCGAGGGGCGTCCGCACAACGCCGTCGGTGAGCGCGTCGAGGTCGAGTTCCCGACCCCCAAGGGTCTGCGCGACGAGAGCCACTCCGAGGGCGACAAGAGCGAGTAACGTTCGCCTCGACAAGAGCCCCGGTGCCCCACGGCACCGGGGCTCTTTCGTGCGCGCGCCCTGCTGATCGCCGACCTGGCAGGATGCCGCGGGTTCGTGGCATCCCTCCCTCTCCCCCGGGCACGTCCGAGGGCCTACCGTGAACGCATGACCGACGCGCAGACCTACTTCGCCACCCGGCTCGCCTACGAGACCGACCCGTCCGACGTGTATGCCGCGCAGCGCGCCGGCGACGAGTTCGTGCTCGTCGACGTCCGTGGCGACGACGCGTGGGGCCAGGGCCGCATCACGGGCGCCCTCCACATGCCGTACCGGCAGATCGCCGACCGCGCCCCTCGCGAGCTCGACCGCGACGTGCCGGTCGTCGTCTACTGCTGGAGCCCCGGCTGCAACGCGGGCCAGAAGGGCGCGCTCGAATTCGCTCGGCTGGGCTACCAGGTGCGAGAGATGATCGGCGGGTACGAGTACTGGGTGCGCGAGGGCCAGCCGTACGAGAACGACGAAGGACCGCTCGAGCGGGTGTTCGACCCGACGGTCATGGTCGTTCGCAGCCACGCGGGAGTGTGAGGGCGGGCGCCGTACGAGGCAGGCGCTCGGTCGCGGCCTTCCGCGCGCCCTTCGGGCCCGCCTGAGCCGACGGTCCCCATACAGCCCCATCGCGCGCTACAGCGCAGCTGGGGCGCGTCTGACGAAGAGATCTGCGGTGCCCGGAGAGGCTGTGATCGTGCCGCGGTTTCAGATGCTCGCGGATGCGTAGTGGTCGTTGCTCGAGGAGATGCTCCCGCGAGATCAACGCCGCCATCCCCCGAGCCGGACGACCAGAAGGGCACCGCGAGGGTCGTGGGTCACCCGGCGGCACCACCCCGTACGACACCAGACGGTCGCCTACCGCGCCGCCGTAATCTTCATGTCTGGACACGGCTGCTGGCGGAACCGGGCTATGCGGCGTTCTCGATCAGGTTGAGCTGCGTCCCGTCAGGGTCGACGAGGAACCCGACACGTTGCCCCCAGGGCTGCAACTCCACAGGGTGCAGCCGCGGACGACCGGCAGTCATCTCGGCGACGCCTGTCTCTTTGATCTGCCGATATAGTTCATCGAGGTCATCCACTCGGACGCTGCACATGAAGGAGCTCTCGTCGGGCAACAGGCCAGGGAACAGGAAGAACTCCAACCGAAGCTCGCCACGGCGGAGAATCAGCCAACCCTCATCGCAGTACTCCCGCTCGAAACCGAACTCCCCATAGAACGCGACCGTGCCATCGAAGTCGCGAGACGGCAGATTCGGCACCGCGTGATCGGTCATGCCCGAAGCCTAAGGGGCACGCCGCAATTCTCAGACACGCTCTAGGCGCGGATGGGGCCAGAGGGCGCGGGTAGCGCGTGACGCCGCGGTCATCCCGATGGATGCCGCCCGTCAGGCGGTCTCGACGTCCTCGGTGAACCAGCGGGCTGCGGAGCCGAAGAACACCGGGTCCGTCTCGGGAGCGTCATCGTCGACGACGTCGCAGACGACGACCGTCACGTTGTCGCGCGTGCCGGCCTCGAGCGCCAGCGCAACCGCCGACGCGGCCGCGGCCTGCGGGCTCTCCGCCTCGGCGATGAGGCGTGCGACGTCGGCTTCGGGAACGTAGTCGGTCAGGCCGTCACTGCACAGGACCCAACGGTCGCCGACCCGCAAAGGGTGCGCGGCGACGGAGACGACATCGCCCTCCGAGCCACCGAGCGACGCGGTGATGATGTTGCGCCGGGGGTGCGCTGCCGCAGCCTCCGGCGAGATGATGCCGTGGTCGACGAGCGCCTGAACGTAGGAGTCGTCGCGCGTCTGCCGGGAGAAGCCGCCTTCGCGAAGGAGGTAGGCGCGCGAGTCTCCCGCGTGGGCGAGCAGGAGTTCCGAACCGACGCCGAGGAAGACACCCGTGAACGTGGTGGCCATGCCCTCGAGGGCCGGGTCGCGCTCCACGTGGGCGCGGATGTCCCAGTTGGCTTCGCGGATCCGCACCAGCAGGCCGTCGGCATCGAGACCCGAGCCACGCGTGGCGACCAGTCTGTGGACCAGCGCCGCGGAGGCCAGGTCTCCCGAAGGGCCTCCCCCGACGCCGTCTGCCACCGCCGCACCCCAGGACGCCGCGAAGGCGGCATCCTGGTTGGTGGGACGGTGGGCGCCGGCGTCAGAGACGGCGGCGGTGTTCAACCGAAGGGGCACGAGATCAGCGCGCGAAGTACCCGCGGTAGTACTCGTAGACCCAGCCGGTGATGGCGATCACGAAGATTCCGAGGGCCACCGGGACGAGCCAGCTGCCGACCGCGAGGCCGATGACCGCGATCGCGGCCGAGCCGGCGAGGACGATGGGCCACCACGACCACGGGCTGAACTCGCCCATCTCGGGGTCGCCGTCGTCGATGTCCGCCGTCAGGGAGTCCTCGGGCAGTTCACCGCGCTGGGCCTTCACCACGCGTCCGATGTAGAACGCGATCATCGAGGACATGAGACCGAGGAAGACGAGGGCGATCGTTCCGACCCACTCGACGCCACCGTGCTGGATCAGGCTCCAGAACGTGTAGACGGCGGCGATGAAGAAACCGAAGGCGGCGAGCAGCCACCAGAGTCCGACATTGGTACGCATGGGTTACTTGACCTCTCCACCGGCCGCGTCGACGACGGGCGTGTCGGGAGCGTCCTTCGCCGGGCCCACGCCGACCGGAATGCCGGCCTCGGGGTGGTTCAGGTCGAACGCGGGACGCTCGCTGCGGATACGCGGGATGGACGTGAAGTTGTGACGCGGCGGCGGGCAGGAGGTCGCCCACTCGAGCGAGGCACCGTACCCCCACGGGTCGTCGACCGTCACACGCGGCGCCTTGCGGGCCGTGATCCAGACGTTGAGGAGGAACGGGATCATCGAGGCGCCGAGGATCATCGACCCGATCGTGGAGAGCTGGTTACCCCACGTGAAGCCGTCCGCGGCGGCGTAGTCGGCGTAACGGCGAACCATGCCGTCGACACCCAGCCAGTGCTGGATCAGGAACGTCATGTGGAAGCCGACGAACAGCATCCAGAAGTGCACCATGCCGAGACGCTCGTTCAGCATCTTGCCCGTCCACTTCGGCCACCAGAAGTAGAAGCCGGCGAACATCGCGAAGACGACCGTGCCGAACACCACGTAGTGGAAGTGGGCGACGACGAAGTACGAGTCCGACAGGTGGAAGTCGAGCGGCGGCGACGCGAGGATGACGCCGGTCAGACCACCGAAGACGAAGGACACCAGGAAGCCGAGCGCGAAGACCATCGGCGTCTCGAACGTCACCGAACCGCGCCAGAGCGTACCGATCCAGTTGAAGATCTTCACGCCCGTCGGCACAGCGATGAGCATCGTCATGAGCGCGAAGAACGGCAGGAGCACGCCGCCGGTGACGTACATGTGGTGGGCCCACACGGCGACCGACAGGGCCGCGATCGCGATCGTGGCGTAGACGAGCGTCTTGTACCCGAAGATCGGCTTGCGGCTGAACACCGGGAAGATCTCGGACACGATGCCGAAGAACGGCAGCGCGATGATGTACACCTCGGGGTGACCGAAGAACCAGAACAGGTGCTGCCACAGCAGCACGCCGCCGTTCTCGGGGTTGTAGATCTGAGCACCGAGCACGCGGTCCGCGGCGGCGGCGAAGATGGCCGCGGCGAGGACCGGGAAGGCGAGCAGGATCAGGATGCTCGTGATGAGCGTGTTCCACGAGAAGATCGGCATCCGCCACATCGTCATACCGGGCGCACGCATCGTGAGCACGGTGGTGATGAAGTTGACGGCACCGAGGATCGTGCCGAAACCGCTGATGCCCAGACCGAGCATCCAGAGGTTTCCGCCGACTCCCGGGGAGAAGCTCGCGTTGGCCAGCGGTTGATACGCGAACCAGCCGAACCCGGCCGCACCCTGCGGGGTGAGGAAGCCGGACACCGCGATCGTGGAGCCGAAGAGGAAGAGCCAGAACGCGAATGCGTTCAGACGCGGGAACGCCACGTCGGGTGCACCGATCTGCAGCGGCAGGAGCGCGTTGGCGAAGCCCGCGAACAGCGGCGTCGCGAACATCAGCAGCATGATCGTGCCGTGCATCGTGAAGAGCTGGTTGTACTGCTCCTTCGTCGCCACGACCTGCATGCCGGGCTCGAAGAGCTCAGCGCGGATGATGAGTGCCATCACACCGCCGAGCATGAAGAACAGCACCGACGAGATCAGGTACATGTACCCGATCGTCTTGTGGTCGGTGGAGGTGATCCACTTGACGACCAGGTTGCCCTTCTGCTCGACCCGGGTGCTGCTCAGGAGAGCGGCCTGCCGGGGCGGCAGCGTCGTGGGGCGCGAAGGACCCGTGCCCTGGAGCGGAAGCGTCGTGGCCATGATCACTTGTTCCCTTCGGCACCGGCCGTGTTGAGGTTCTGCAGGCGGGACAGGTCGCTGATGTCGCCCACGTCGCCGGCGGCGCGCAGAGAGTCGAGGTACGACTCGTACTCGGCCTCACTCACGACCTTGACGTTGAAGAGCATCGCGGAGTGGTACTCACCGCAGAGCTCGGCGCACTTGCCCTCGTACGTGCCCTCGCGAGTGGGGGTGAACGACCACTCGTTCTCGCGGCCGAGGTACATGTCCTTCTTGTAGAGGAAGTCGATGATCCAGAACGAGTGGATGACGTCGCGCGAGCGGAGGTCGATCTTCACCGTCTTGTTGACGGGGAGGTACAGCGTCGGGACGTCCTGCAGGTCGTAACCGTCGGAGGTCGCCTTGGCCTGGACGCCCATCGAGTACACGGCGTCGGAGTTGTCTTCCTTCTTGCCGTTGTACTGGAAGTCCCAGGCCCACTGCTTGCCGTAGGCCGTGATCGACACGTCGGGGTTGTCGTACTGGGTCTCGAGCGTGTTCTGGTCGCGGGCCGTGAAGGCGAAGAACCCGACCACAAGGATCAGCGGGACGACCGTGTAGAAGATCTCGACGGGCATGTTGTAGCGCAGCTGCACCGGGAGGCCCGACTGGCCCTTGCGACGGCGGTAGGCGATGACGGCCCACAGCATGAGGCCCCAGGTGATGACACCCACCGCGAGCAGCACGATCCACGAGTTGACCCACAGACCGGCCACCATGTCGGTGTGGTTCGTCGCGGGCGTTCCGTCATCCACGAACCCGGGGAGGAACCCGTGAAGCTGCGAAGTGCTGCAGCCGGCGAGGAGTGCGACGGAAGCGATCCCGACGGGGACGGCTGCCCAACGAAGGCGACGTTTGGAGGGCACAGTGCACCTTTCCGGGTCGTGGATGTTGCTCTCGACAGTCTAGAGCAACCTCTTACGGTTCTCTGGCCAATCGTCCAGTGCCGAACAATCGAAAACCCCCGGTTTCCGCGGTGTGATCCGCCAAAACCGGGGGCATCGAATTCGGCGCCGGAGCGCCGTGTCGAAGCGTCAGTGGAAGCTGTCGCCGCACGCGCAGGAGCCCTGCGCATTGGGGTTGTCGATCGTGAAGCCCTGCTCCGAGATCGTGTCCTTGAAGTCGATGCTCGCACCGTCGAGGTACGGCACGCTCATGTCGTCGACGATGACCTCGACACCGTCGAAGTCGGCGACCTTGTCGCCGTCGAGGTACCGCTCGTCGAAGTAGAGCTGGTAGATGAGGCCCGAGCAACCGCCGGGCTGGACGGCGACGCGCAGGCGCAGGTCGTCACGGCCCTCCTGGGAGAGCAGGCTCTTCACCTTGTCGGCGGCGGCGTCGGTCAGGGCGACTCCGTGCTCGCGGGTGACGGCGTTCGTCGACAGTGTGGTGTCGGTCATGGCGTGGCCCTTCGGGTCGTTCGGTCGCGGGGACGGGACGATTCTACGCCCGCCTCGCCCCCGCGGGCCCGATCAGACGGTGCGGCGATTCAGCCGCTCGAGGAGCAGCGCCTCCGAGACGAGGGCGTTGCGGAACGTCTCGAGGTGCAGCGACTCGTTGGGGCTGTGCGCGCGGGCGTGCGGGTCCTCCACACCGGTGACGAGGATCTGGGCCTCGGGGAACTCGCGGACCAGGTCGGCGATGAACGGGATCGATCCGCCGATACCGACGTCCACGGCATCCACCCCGTATCCCTCGGCGAAGGACGCGCGGGCGTCCTCGACGGCCCACCCGCCGGTGTCCACGAGGAAGGCGTCGCCGCAGTCGATGTCGCTGAACTCCAGCTGCGCACCGAAGGGAGCGTGGGCGCGGAGGTGCGCCTCGACGGCCGCGAAGGCCTCCTGGGCCGACTGTCCCGGCGCGACGCGCGCGCTGATGACCACGCGGGTCTGCGGAGCCAGGGTGTTGGACGCGGACTCGACCGGAGTGGCATCCCATCCGGTGATGGTGATCGAGGGCTTGTTCCAGATTCGGCTCAGGATGCTGTCGCGCCCGATCGGCGAGACGCCCTCGAGGAGGCCGGACTCAGCGCGGAGGGTCGCCTCGTCGTACTCGGGGGTCGCGGCGTCGCGGACCGCGAGCCCCTCGACCGCCACGGCACCGTCGTCGTCCCAGAGCGTCGCGAGGAGCTTGACGGTCGCGAGCATGGCATCCGGGACCGCGCCGCCCATCATCCCCGAGTGGGAAGCGTGCTCCAGCGTGCGGACCGTGAGCGTGAAGCGCGCGTTCCCGCGCAGCGACACCGTGAGACCGGGCGTGCGCTCGTCCCAGTTGCCCGAGTCGGCCACCACGATCACGTCGGAGCGGAGGACGTCGGCGTGGTCGACGAGGAACTGCGCGAACGAGCGCGAGCCGTACTCCTCCTCCCCCTCGATGAATACCGCGATGCCGAGGTCGAGGTCGTCGCCGAGCGCCTCCGCGAGAGCGCGGATCGCGCCGACGTGCACCATCACGCCCGCCTTGTCGTCCGCGGCACCGCGCCCGTACAGACGGCCATCGCGGACCGTGGGCTCGAACGGCGGCGAGTCCCAGAGCGCCTCGTCGCCCGGGGGCTGGACGTCGTGGTGGGCGTACAGCAGGACGGTCGGTCGGCCGTTGCGGGCCGGACGGGATGCCAGGACAGCGGGCTGTCCGAGCTCGTCGCTGTCGGCGATCGCGGAGCGCGCCACCTCGACGCGGTCGAAGACACCGGTGCCGCGCAGCAACTCGGCGACGGCGTCGGCGCTGCGCACCACCGCGGACTGGTCGAACGCCGGCCAGGCGATGGAGGGGATGCGCACGAGCGCACCGAGATCGGCGAGGGCTGCGGGGATGCCGTCGGACGCGGTGGCGCGCACGGCATCCTGCCGGGACAGGTCAGGGGTCATGCGGGTAATCTTAAGTCTCCGATCCAGTGAGCTCTCGAGGTTATCCGTGGCCAAGTCCCCCGCCCCCGTCCCGAACGACGCCCCCGTCGCGTCGGATGTCACCGCCTCGGGCAAGGGGCGTGCGACGCCGTCTCGGGCCGAGCAGGAGGCCGCCCGCAAGCGTCCCCTGGTGGCCGACACCAAGGAGGCGAAGGCCCGCGCCCGCGCCGAACTCGCCGCTCAGCGCGAGAAGGCCCGCGTCGGAATGGCCGCCGGCGACGAGCGGTATCTGCCCGTGCGCGACAAGGGTCCGCAGCGACGGTTCGCGCGCGACTTCGTCGACGCCGGCTGGCACCTCGGCGAGGGCGTCATGCCCTTCATGGTGCTCGTGATCGTGCTGACCCTCATCCCGAACGGCTTCTTCCAGTACTGGTCGTTCGTGGCGCTGTGGATCTTCATCCTCTTCGTCATCGGCGACATGATCATCACGTCGATCCGCGTGAAGCGCGCCGCCAAGGCGAAGTTCGGCGAGAGCAAGGTCGAGAAGGGTCTCGGCTGGTACGCGGCGATGCGCACCGTGCAGATGCGCTTCATGCGCCTGCCCAAGGCGCAGGTCAAGCGCGGCCAGTACCCGGCCTGACGGTTTCCTTCGACGGCGGCGTGGTCCTTCGGGACCCGCCGCCGTCGGCGTCTGTCCGCGCGTGCAGCACGGCGGGCCGTCTGCCGGCGGACGTCACCGGCGCGGAGCGAGCCCCCGGTTGATCTGACGCGCCCAGAGGGGGCCGCGGTAGAGGAACGCCGTGTAGCCCTGGACGAGCGTCGCGCCGTGCGCGAGCCGTTCGCGGACGTCGGCGGCGGTCTCCACTCCCCCGGCCGAGATCACGACGAAGTCCTCGGGGACGGCGGCGCGCACCAGGTCCAGGACATCGAGCGCGCGCTGCTTCAGCGGTGCCCCCGACAGTCCGCCGGCACCGGCGGCCTCGACCGTCGCCGCCGGGGTGCGCAGGCCCGCGCGGCCGATGGTGGTGTTGGTGGCGATGATTCCGGCCAGGCCCACGTCGACGGCGAGTCGCGCGATGTCGCCCACCTCGTCATCGGCGAGGTCGGGCGCGATCTTGACCAGCAGCGGTGTGGTGCCGGCCGCGTCGAGCACGGCCGTCAGCAGCGGACGCAGAGTCTCGACGGCCTGCAGGCCGCGCAGGCCGGGCGTGTTCGGCGACGAGACGTTGACGACGAGGTAGTCGGCCAGGGGCGCCAAGAGCCGCGCGCTGCGGACGTAGTCGGTCGTGGCATCCTCGACCGCGACAGCCCGGCTCTTCCCGATGTTCACGCCGATGACCGGACGCCGGCGGGAGCGGCGGAGCGCACGGAGCCGCCGGGCCGCGGCCTCGGCACCCTGGTTGTTGAAGCCCATGCGGTTGATCACCGCGCGGTCGGCCACGAGCCGGAAGAGGCGCGGCTTCGGGTTGCCCGGCTGCGGCAGTGCGGTGACGGTCCCCACCTCGACGTGTCCGAAGCCGAGGGCGCGGAGCCCGCGGACCATCGTCACGTTCTTGTCGAAGCCCGCCGCGACACCGAACGGCGACTCGAACTCGAGGCCCAGCGCCCGGACGCGCAGCGACGGGTCGGCCGCCGTGGCCGTGCGGACGAGGGATGCAACCGGCGCGACGCCCGCGGCGCGGATGACGAGGGCCCCCAGGTGGTGGGCGAACTCGGGGTCGAGGCGGCTCAGGACCGAGCGGAAGAGAAGGGGATACATCCCCGCCAGGCTACTGGACGTCGTCCACCGCGACGGGCGCCGCGGAGGACCGGGCGGCGTGATCCGCGCGCAGCTGGGCGATCGCGGCGTCGAAGTCGTCCAGTGATTCGAAGGCCTGATAGACGCTCGCGAAACGCAGGTACGCCACCTCGTCGAGTTCGCGTAGCGGCCCGAGGATCGACAAGCCGATCTCGTTCGCCTCGATCTGCGAGGATCCGGTCTGACGGATCGCCTCCTCGACCTGTTGCGCGAGCATGGCGAGATCGGCATCCGTCACCGGTCGACCCTGGCAGGCCTTCCGCACGCCCGACATGACCTTCTCGCGGCTGAACGGTTCGACGACGCCGGAGCGCTTGATCACGTTGAGGCTCGCGGTCTCGACGGTCGAGAAGCGGCCGCCGCACTTCGGACACTGGCGACGTCGACGGATGCTGAGGCCGTCGTCGCTCGTCCGCGAGTCGATGACGCGGGAGTCGGGGGTGCGGCAGAACGGGCAGTGCATGGGAAACC
>NZ_BADA01000210.1 GCF_000333395.1 Microbacterium sp. B19 | reverse complement strand
GCAGATATAGGCCAGGCCCGAGGCCAGCGCGATGCGCGGCGACGCCACCCACACCGACACCGCCAGCGCCGCGGCGAAACCGAACCACACCACCCGGCGCGCGGCC
>NZ_BADA01000211.1 GCF_000333395.1 Microbacterium sp. B19 | reverse complement strand
GGGCGCGCTTGCCGATCGCGACAGCAGCTCGCAACGCGAGCTCGGGGCACTGTTAGCCCTCCACCCAACCGATCTCGTCGCCATCAACTGCCGATGGGATACGTCGTGGATGCCATGCGCCAAGTGATGTACGGAGGCGACATCAGCCGCGTCGGGACGGACCTCGTCGTGCTCGGCACGTGGCTCGTCGGCGGCGTGCTGCTCGCGGCGATCGGCGTCACGCGCATGACGCACCACCGGACGCTCCGCGACCTGCAGCCGAGCCTGATCGGCTGAGTCAGCTCTCGTTCACGTCCCGGATGCCGTACGGGCACGCGGTCGCTCTACGTTTTGCGTGTGAAGGCACGGGGGGTGCTGGTCGCGGCGGTGTTCGCGGTCCTGACAACGGTAGGAGCTGTACCGTCGACCGCGCACGCGATCACCTACGCGTGCGCAATCGCTTCGGCTCAGGCGACGATGGAGGACGGGACGCTCCTCATCGACCAGATCCCTGCGACGGTGGTGAAGCCCGGCACCACGATCACGGTGAAGCTGACGATCGATCCGAGTATTCAGCCCTGTCCCGAGGGCGGCGGTGCGGCATCCTTTCCAACCGGACGGGCGACGGCTCGAGCGCCCCCTGGCTGGAGGCCCCGGGCGCATTGGAGTACACCGTGCGCGTCCCGACCGACCTCAAGGGCGGGGTCACGCAGCGGCTCGGTGATCACGACACGGGAGGAACTTCGGGTCGGTTCCGCTGTTCTCCGTGGCATTCCGCACGGAGAACGACGACCCGCCCCAGGGCAGTGCGACCATCGGCCCACCCATGAAGCTCGTGAACGGCACATGGATCCGGTGCGAGGAGCACCCGGAGATCTGCTGGCCGTCACCTTCTCCCACCCCTCCTCCGGATGCCGCACCTGCCGTGGTGTCGGACGCTGCTCCCCCGGCGGCCGCCCCTCCCGCCGCCGCGCCGACCGCTGCCCCCGCGGCGCCGGCCTCGGCGGCCGCGGAAGCCCCCGCCGCGACCGCGGACCCGACGACCCTCGGGGCGCCTCTCGTCGCGGCATCCGCTCCGCCCGGATGGCTCTGGCCGGGCATCGGACTCGCGGCGGCGCTGGGGGTCGTCATCGCCGTCGGCGTCGCCGTGGCGCGCCGCCGTGACCATCTCGCGCGGCTGCGCCGCATGGCGGAACGCGACTGAGGTCGCCCGCCTCGAGTGTCGACCGGGCGCGCGGTGTCGGGCGCCGCCGTCAAGACCGTGCGTCGGGGCCGCGCCGCGCCGTAGGGTCGTTGCACGACGATCGCGAAGGGATGCCATGGCCGCCCGCAACACCCGCCTGATGCGCTGCACGCCCGACGACCTGTTCGCCGTGCTCGCCGACGGCTGGCTGTACCCGGTGTGGGTCGTGGGCGCCGCCCGCATGCGCGATGTCGACCCGGAATGGCCGCAAGAAGGCGCCCGGATCCACCACTCGCTGGGCGTGTGGCCGGTGATGGTGCACGACACCACCGAGATGGTCGAGTGGGACCCGCCGCGCCGCGTCCGGCTACGACCCAAGGCCGGACCGCTCGGCCGCGGCGTGATCCGTTTCGACGTGCGCCCGCACCGGGACGGGATCGCCGTCACGATCGCCGAGGAGCCGGTGTCGGGGTTGCCGGCGGTGCTCCCTGGCATCCTGTGGCGACCCCTGCTGGTCCTGCGGAACCACGAATGTCTCAACCGTCTCGCGTTCCTCGCGGAGGGCCGGCGAGAGGAGCGGGAGCGCGGCGAACTCGAGGCGCGACCCGTGACACCCGACCCCGCGGAGGGCGCGGCGTCGCCGCAGGCCGAGAGCGACGCACGGGAATCGGATATCTGAACCTGCGGCAAACGGGAATGCGCAGCCGTTCGACACCCTTATAGTTGACAAAACACAACTTTCTCCCGGTGTCGGCGACGCCCGTCCGCCGCCCCTCCCCCGCCGCGTATGACCCTTCGCGCGGCCTTCTCTGTTCGGCCCTCTCTGTATCGAGGAAACGTGACCACTGCTGCCGTGTCGACCCCGACCACTCGAAGCACCCCGGTGATGACTCACCGCCAGATCCTGTTCGTCATCTTCGGGCTCATGGCGGGAATGTTCCTGTCCGCGCTCGACCAGACCGTCGTCGGAACCGCGATCCGCACGATCGGTGACGACCTCAACGGACTCAGCCAGCAGGCGTGGGTGACCACCGCCTACCTGATCGTGTCGACGATCGCGACGCCGATCTACGGCAAGCTCTCCGACATCTTCGGCCGCCGTCCGCTCTTCATCATCGCGATCGTGATCTTCATCATCGGATCGATCGCCGCGAGCTTCTCGACCTCGATGATCGAGCTCTCCGCGTTCCGCGCCATCCAGGGCCTCGGCGCCGGTGGCCTGATGTCGATGCCGCTCGCCATCATGGGCGACATCCTCGCGCCCCGCGAACGCGCCAAGTACCAGGGCTACTTCCTCGCGGTCTTCGGCATCTCGTCGGTCGTCGGCCCGCTCGTCGGCGGCCTGTTCGCCGGCGCGCCCGAGATCCTGTTCCTCGCCGGCTGGCGCTGGGTGTTCCTCATCAACGTGCCGATCGGCCTCGTCGCCCTCGCCATCGTGGTGCGGTTCCTCCACATCCCGCGTCACCCGCACGGCGCCGTCCGCATCGACTGGTTCGGCGCGGCAACGGTGATCATCGCTCTGGTGCCCCTGCTGCTCGTCGCCGAGCAGGGCCGCGAGTGGGGCTGGACCTCGCCCATCGCCATCGCCTGCTACATCATCGGGGCCCTCGGCATCCTGTCGTTCATCCTCATCGAGCGCAGCATGAAGGACGACGCGCTCATCCCGCTGAAGCTCTTCCGCTCCTCGACGTTCTCGATGGCGACGATCATCGGTGTCTTCGTCGGTTTCGCGATGTTCGGCGCGATGCTCACGCTCCCGCTGTATCTGCAGCTCGTGCTCGGCTCGAACCCGACCGAGAGCGGCTTCCAGCTGCTCCCGATGATCCTCGGCCTCATGATCTCGTCGATCGTGAGCGGCCAGATCATCTCGCGTACCGGCCACTACCGGATCTTCCCGACCATCGGTACGGCGTTCATGGCGCTGGGCTTCTTCACGCTGACGTTCATCAAGTTCGACACGTCCTACTGGCAGATCGCCGGGGCGATGCTCCTCATCGGCCTCGGCCTCGGCCAGCTGATGCAGACGCTGACGATCGCTTCGCAGAACTCGGTCGGTCCGCGGGACATCGGCGTGGCGACCTCGGGCTCGACGTTCTTCCGTCAGATCGGTGGAACGCTCGGCACCGCGGTGCTGCTGTCGCTGCTGTTCACGCTCATCCCGCTGAACCTGCAGACGAACTTCCGCGACCAGGGCACGCTGACCGACGCTCTGGATGCCGCCCTCGACCCGACCGTCGCGTCCGCTCCGGCCAACGCGGGCATCATGTCAAAGGTGTACGACCCGTTCGTCGAGAAGCTCACCGACGCGGCGCTGACCGGCGCGCAGGACGGCGTCCAGCAGGCGAAGGACGCCGCCTCCGCCGCTGTCGCGCAGCAGGTCGCGGCCGGGACGATCCCCGCCGCCGCGCAGGCGCAGGCCACCGCCGCCGCCGAGGAGCAGGCGATCCAGCAGGCCGCCACGGCGATCCAGGAGAAGCTGCCGGTGGCGAAGATCGCCGCGGACGGCACGGTGACGCTCGACTTCTCGGATGCCACCGCCCGCCGGGCCTTCGTCGACCAGGCCGTTCCGCAGATCATCGACAACATGTCGAGCTCGTCGGACTCGTCGTTCGACAACAGCACGATGGATGACACGTCGTTCCTGAACGGCGCCGACCCCCGCCTGACGAAGCCGCTGCTGGTGTCGTTCAACGCCTCGAGCGTCACCGTCTACTGGGTCGCGATGGGTGTCGCGCTCATCGCCTTCGTCCTGACGCTGTTCTTCCGGACGCCGCCGCTGCGGGCGAAGTCGGCGCTGCAGGAGTCGGCCGACTCTGAGCGCAAGGCCGCGGAGGCGATCGCGCTCGGCTGAGGATCTGGTCGGGCCGCGGCGCTCCTGCGTCGCGGCCCCGCCGCCCGCTCCATAAACGCTCCCCCTCGGCATAAACGCTCTGTCCGGGCGTTTCTGCCGAGGGGGAGCGTTTCTGCGTGCAGGCAGGCACGGCAGCCACCACGACGCGACGCGGACGACGCGGCGCACAGCGCCCCGCGCGTCAGCTCTCGGGGCGGGAGGGAGCGGCGATCGAGCCGCCCTCCTCGGTGCGGTGCTGCAGGTCGTCGACGTACAGGCCGGCTTCGTCCATCGTCCGGTTGCGGTACGCGGCGCGGCCGACCATGTGCGCGGCCAGCGGTGCGGTGGCGAATTGGATCAGGACGATCGGGATGCCGAAAGCCAGCGCCTCCCACGTGCGCACCGCGAGCACGACCGCGGTGACGATCAGCAGCACGCCGAGCACCTGCGGCTTCGTCGCGGCGTGCAGGCGCGAGGGGACGTCGGGCCAGCGCAGCAGACCGATCGTCGCGGTCAGGCACAGCACCGCACCGATCAGCACGAGCACGAGCGCGACGACGTCGAGGACCGATTCCAGGGTCACCGGGGGTTCTCCTTCCGCGCCACGAACCGCGCGACGGCGATCGATCCGAACACACCGACCGCCGCGATGATGAGCATCGCCGGGAGCGACCGGGTGTGGTGGTTGATGACCATGTCGGCGCCGAGGATGCAGACGACCTCGGTCAGCAGCACGTCCGCGGCGACCGCGCGGTCGAGGATCGACGGCCCGATCACGAGGCGGATGAGCGCGAGCACCGCGGCGACGGCGAACACGACCAGGATGACGACGATGAGGGCGGTCATATCGGGGTCCGTCCGTCGCGGGGCGTCTCGGCTGCGCGGTGCGCGTGGTCGTCGGCATCCGCGATCTGCCGCCGGAGGTCGGCGAGCTGCGCGCGCGACCCCACGGCACGCGTGATGCGAGCCTCCCACCCGAGCACGACGCGGCGCTGGTGCTCGGCATCCGCGTCGCTGCGGACGCCGATGGTGTGGAGGAACAGCGTGCGTCCCTCGCGGTCGACGTCGACGATGAGCGAACCCGGGATGAGGGATGCCGTGACCGCCGTGTGCGCCATGATCACGTCGTCGTCGACGCGGAGCGGGACGGCGATGATGGCCGCTCCGGGCGGGCGCCGGAAGTCCAGCACCTGCCACGCGACGACGAGCGAACCGCGCACGACCGCGGCGAAGAACGTCACGACGAAGACGAGGCCGTACCAGAGATTCAGGCGTCCCGACAGGTCGACCGGCGGCAGGCGGAACACGCGGGTCACGAAGACCGCGGCGAGGATGCCGGTGACGAACGCGAGCCACGTGAGCTGGCCCCACAGCAGCATCCACAGGGCCACCAGGACGACGAAGAACGGCAGCTGCTGCAGGAAGAAGCCGACCTGCGACCGGCGGGACGGGCTCATCGCTCGGCCCCCTCGTCCTGCAGCTGCACGAGCGTGATTCCCTCGGTGATGCGATCGCCCGCGCGCAGGCACAGGTCGAGCAGCGGTCCCGCGAACACCGTCAGCGACAGCGTGACGACGACCATGCCGGCCGTCGCCGCGGTCATGATCTTCGGGATCGTGCGCCGTTCGGTCGAGATCGCGGCCGCGGGCGCGTTGCCGAGGTACGCGATGCGTTCCGTGGTCTCGGCGGAGTCGTTCTCCTCGCGCCAGAACGACAGGTTCCACGCGCGCATCAGGGCATAGAGCGTCAGGATCGAGGTCACGATGCCGCCGACGATCAGCACCATCATCACGGGCGTGCCCACCTGCGCGGCGGCGTCGAACAGCGCGTACTTGCCGATGAACCCGGAGAACGGCGGGAGCCCGCCGAGGTTGATGGCCGGGATGAAGTACAGCACCGCGAGCACCGGCGCCGCCCGCATGAGGCCCTTCACCTTGAGGATCGACGTGCTGCCCGCGCGGCGCTCGATGAGGCCGACGGCGAGGAACAGGGTCGTCTGCACGATGATGTGGTGGACGATGTAGTAGATCGTCGCCCCCACCGCGAGCGGGGTGTTGATCGCGAGTCCGAAGACCATGTAGCCGATGTGGCTGACGAGCGTGAACGACAGGATGCGCTTGAGCTCGGCCTGCGCGACGGCGCCCAGGATGCCGACGATCATCGTCGCGAGCGCGACCATCATCAGCACGAAGTTGAGGTCGTTCGCGACGAACAGCTGCGTCTCGGTGCGGATGATCGCGTAGACGCCGACCTTCGTCAGCAAACCGGCGAACACCGCGGTCACGGGCGCCGGGGCCGTCGGGTACGAGTCGGGCAGCCAGAACGACAGCGGGAAGACCGCCGCCTTGATCGCGAAGGCGAGCAGCAGCATGAGGTGCAGGATCGTCTGCACGTCTTGCGGGAGCTCCGCCATCCGCTCGCTGATCTGCACCATGTTCACGGTGCCGAGGGCGCCGTAGACCATCGCGATCGCGGCGAGGAACAGGATCGACGACACCAACGACACGACGATGTAGACCACGCCCGTGCGGATGCGCGACTCGGTGCTGCCCAGCGTGATGAGCACGTACGAAGCCACGAGCAGGATCTCGAAACCGACGTAGAGGTTGAACAGGTCGCCCGCGATGAACGCGTTGAAGATGCCCGCGCCGAGGATGAGGTACGCCGGATAGAAGATCGAGACCGGGGTGTCCTCGTCGTTGTCGGCCGCGCCCTGCCCGATCGAGAACAGCAGGACCGCGAGCAGCACGATCGCGGTGACCACGACCAGCAGCGCCGCGAGCACATCGACGTACAGCACGATGCCGAGCGGAATCGGCCACCCCGCGATCGCCACCGCGATCGGACCGCTCGTGTCCACCGCGACCAGCAGGATCGCACCCAGCACGAGCACCGTCGTCAGCGCCAGGACCGACACCAGGATCTGCGTCTTCTTCCGGCGGCCGAAGATGAGGTTGATCGCCGCGCCGAAGAGCGGGATGCCGACGAGCAGGGGAACCAGGGCGCTCACGCGCGATCACCGTCTTCCGGGTCTCGGGTGTCGTCCTCGGATGCCACGGAGTCCCCGGATGCCACGGTCTCGGCGGATCCCTCGGGGCGCCGGGTGTCGCCCTGCGGCCGGTCGCGGCCCACGGCCACGCGGTCGACCGGGGCGTCGTCGACGAGCTGCGACAGGTCGCCCGCGTGCAGCACGCGGATCGGGGAGATCGCGTCGCCGATGAAGTCCGTGGTGACGTCGGTGTCGTCCGAGCGCGACTCCTCGTCCATGGCATCCTCCGGCTCGGCGGCCGTGCGGGCGCGGATCGCGACGTCTTCCGCGTCGTCGACGACGGTGTCGGCCTGACCGAGCTGCCAGGAGCGGTAGATGAGGGCGAGGAGGAACGCGGAGATGCCGAACGTGATCACGATCGCCGTGAGCGCGAGCGCCTGGGGAAGGGGGTCGGCCATGTCCGCGGCATCCGTCTTCCCGTCGTCGTAGAACGGCGCGAGCGCGGGCCGTCCCATGACGATGAGCAGCAGGAGGTTCGCCGCGTTGCCGAGCAGTAGGAATCCGATCAGCACGCGCGTGAGGCTGCGCTCGAGCATCGCGTAGACGCCGCAGGCGAAGAGCACCGCCATGACGATGATGAGGACGAACGAGATACTCACGGCACCGTCACCGTCCCGGTGTCGGTCCCGGCGTCGGCGGCGATGTCGGCGGCATTCTTCGACTGCCGGTCGACCTCGGCGCCGAGGCTGCGGAGGACGTCGAGCACGAGACCGATCACGACGAGGTAGACGCCGACGTCGAAGATCGTGCTGGTGACGAACTCCCAGTGCCCGATGAGCGGCAGCTCGCCCTCGAACGTGAAGCTCTGCAGCGGCGCGTAGCCGAAGAACAGCGGCACGATCGCGCACAGCACCGCGAGCGACATGCCCGCGCCGAGGAGGCGTCCGGCGTCGGTCGGGGCAGCGGCGCCCAGTTCCCAGCGTCCGCCCGCGATGTAGCGCATGACGAGGCCCATGCCCGCGACGAGGCCGCCCGCGAAGCCGCCGCCGGGGAGGTTGTGCCCGGCGAAGAGCAGGTAGATCGAGATGAGCATGATCGCGTGGAACAGCACGCGGATGATGATCTCCATCAGGATCGACCGGTTCTCGGGCTGCACCTTCGCGCCCGACACCAGCCACGCCCGCGGAGCGTCGGTCTCGCCCGAGCGCTGCGCGCGCACGCCGCTGTCGGTCTCGACCAGCGGACGCCGGCGTCCGAGACCCACGCGACTGCGGGCGGTGCCCGAGCGGCGGCGGGAGAGGTTGTCGCTGCGGTCGGTGATGAAGACGAGGGATGCCACGCCCGTGGCGGCCAGGATGAGCACCGACAGCTCCCCCATGGTGTCCCACCCGCGGAGGTCGACGAGCGCGACGTTGACGACGTTCTTTCCGTGGCCGATCTCGTACGCCAGGGGCGGCCACTCGAGCGAGATGGGCGCGTCCTGTCGCGCGGCCGTCGCGACGACGGCGACGAGCGCCATCGTGAGTTCGACGCCGACGCCGAGCGCGGCGCGCGCGATCGG
>NZ_BADA01000212.1 GCF_000333395.1 Microbacterium sp. B19 | reverse complement strand
CGGTGCCGACCATGCCGAGGGGTCCCGACGCCCAGACCGAGTCGACGTCACCCGCCTGCAGGATGCCGATGCCCTCGGCCGAGCCCGCGTCGGGGGCGTAGGCGCCGACCCAGAACCGCACGTCAGTCGATCAGGTCGTGACGGACGATGACCTGGTCGCGCGCGGGGCCGACGCCGATGACGGAGATGCGCGTGCCGCTCATCTCCTCGAGCGCGAGGACGTAGTCCTGCGCCGTCTGCGGCAGTTCGTCGAACGTGCGCGCGGTCGAGATGTCTTCACTCCACCCGGGCAGGTACTCGAGGATCGGCTTGGCGTGGTGGAAGTCGGTCTGGTTGACCGGCAGATCGTCGAACCGCACCCCGTCGACGTCGTACGCGACGCACACCGGGATCTGCTCGAGACCGCCGAGGATGTCGAGCTTCGTCAGCACGAGGTCGGTGATGCCGTTGATGCGCGTGGCGTACCGCGTGATGGGGGCGTCGTACCAGCCGACGCGGCGCGGGCGGCCCGTCGTCGTACCGAACTCGAAGCCGCGCGAGCGCAGGTAGTCGCCGCTCTCGTCGAACAGCTCGGTCGGGAAGGGGCCCGAGCCGACGCGGGTCGTGTACGCCTTCACGATGCCGACGATGCGGTCGAGGCGGTTGGGACCGACGCCCGAACCGGTCGCGGCGCCGCCCGCGGTCGCGGACGACGAGGTGACGAACGGGTAGGTGCCGTGGTCGACGTCGAGCATCGTGGCCTGGCCGCCCTCGAAGACGACGACGTCACCGGCATCCAGGGCATCGTTCAGGAGCAGCGAGGTGTCGCTGACCATCGGGCGGACGCGGTCGGCGTACGACAGCAGGTCGTCGACGATCTCGTCGGCGGTGATCGCGCGGCGGTTGAAGATCTTCACGAGCAGGTGGTTCTTCTGGTCGAGGGCGCCCTCGACCTTCTGCCGCAGGATGTTCTCGTCGAAGAGGTCTTGCACGCGGATGCCGACGCGGTTGATCTTGTCGGCGTAGGCCGGGCCGATGCCGCGACCGGTCGTGCCGATCATGCGCTTGCCGAGGAAGCGCTCGGTGACCTTGTCGAGCGTGCGGTGGTACTGCGTGATGATGTGCGCGTTCGCGCTGATCCGCAGGCGGCTCGTGTCGAGGCCGCGGGCGTTGAGCGCCTCGAGCTCGTTGAAGAGCACCTCGAGGTCGATCACGACGCCGTTGCCGATGACCGGGTTCACCCCGGGGGACAGGATGCCACTGGGCAGCAGGTGCAGCGCGTACTTCTCGTCGCCGATGACGACGGTGTGACCGGCGTTGTTGCCGCCGTTGAACTTCACCACCCAGTCGGTGCGCTCACCGAGCAAGTCGGTGGCCTTGCCCTTGCCCTCGTCGCCCCACTGGACGCCGACGATCACGATTCCGGGCATGTGCGCTCCTCGCGTGTTATCCGGCGGTACACCCCATCCTATCGAGGGGGTACGACACCGCCGTCCGGCTCCGCCCCGTGGCCCTCGCGCGCAGCGCCCGATATCTTCTCCTCATGCGCGACACCGGGGCCGGCACGATCGTCTGGAGCATGCTGCGTTTCGGCGCGGCCGGCGCGATCGCTGCGGCGATCGTCGGCCAGCTCGTCCGATCCATCGGCAACTCGGCGGAGAAGGGCTGGCCGATCGCCCAGACGGTGATCGATTTCTTCAGCTTCTTCACGATTCTGTCGAACGCCACCTCGATGGTGGTGCTCGTGATCGGCGCGGTCCTGCTGCTCCGGCCCGGGACGGTCGACTCCCGCGTCTTCGCGACGGTCCTCGTGAGCGTCACGACCTACATGCTGATCACCGGGATCGTCTACAACCTGCTGCTGCGCAACATCCCGCTCCCGCAGGGTTCGACCGTCCCGTGGTCGAACGAGATCCTGCACGTGTGGGCGCCGCTGTTCTTCCTGCTCGACCTGCTGTTCGCACCGCGCCGACGGGCCCTGCCCTGGTCGACGATCGGCACCATCGCCGTCTTCCCCATCGTGTGGCTCGTCTACACGCTCGTGCGCGGACCCTTCACCCTCGACTTCCGCACCGGAAACGCCTGGTGGTACCCGTACCCGTTCCTGAACCCACACGTGCAGCCGTGGGGATACGGCGGCGTCGCCCTGTACTCCGTCGGCATCGCCATCGCGATCCTCGGGCTCGGCGCGATCGCGATCGGGGTCGGGCGCCTCCGCGGGCGACGCCGGGCGGTGGCCGCTGGTGCGGGCGTTTCGGGGGCCGGCATCCGTCCCGAATAGAATCGAGGGCATGTCCAAGGTCCTGCAGTCCCTTCCCGTCGGCGAGCGCGTCGGCATCGCCTTCTCGGGGGGTCTCGACACCTCGGTCGCCGTCGCGTGGATGCGCGACAAGGGCGCCGTCCCCTGCACGTACACCGGCGACCTCGGGCAGTACGACGAGGACGACATCGCGTCGATCCCCGGCCGCGCGACGCAGTACGGCGCCGAGATCTCGCGCCTGGTCGACTGCAAGACCGCGCTCGTCGAGGAGGGCTTCGTCGCCCTCGCGTGCGGCGCGTTCCACATCCGCTCGGGCGGACGCACGTACTTCAACACCACGCCGCTCGGCCGCGCGGTGACCGGCACGCTCCTCGTCCGCGCGATGAAGGAGGATGGCGTCGACATCTGGGGCGACGGCTCCACCTACAAGGGCAATGACATCGAGCGGTTCTACCGGTACGGGCTGCTCGCCAACCCGGCGCTCCGCATCTACAAACCGTGGCTCGATGCCGACTTCGTGACCGAGCTCGGCGGCCGCAAAGAGATGAGCGAGTGGCTCGTCGCGCACGACTTCCCCTACCGCGACTCCGCCGAGAAGGCCTACTCGACGGATGCCAACATCTGGGGCGCCACGCACGAGGCGAAGACGCTCGAGCACCTCGATGTGTCGCTCGAAACGGTCGAGCCCATCATGGGCGTGCGGTTCTGGGACCCGGCCGTCGAGATCGAGACCGAGGACGTCACGGTCGAGTTCGAGGCCGGTCGCCCGGTCGCGATCAACGGCACGCGCTTCGACGACCCGGTGGCCCTCGTCCGCGAGGCGAACGCGATCGGCGGTCGCCACGGTCTCGGCATGAGCGACCAGATCGAGAACCGCATCATCGAGGCGAAGTCCCGCGGCATCTACGAGGCACCGGGCATGGCGCTGCTGTTCATCACATACGAGCGCCTCGTCAACAGCATCCTCAACGAGGACACCCTCGCCACCTACCACGAGCAGGGCCGCCGCCTCGGGCGCCTCATGTACGAGGGCCGCTGGCTCGAGCCGCAGTCGCTCATGCTGCGCGAGTCGATCCAGAAGTGGGTCGGTTCCACGATCACGGGTTCGGTGACCCTGCGCCTGCGCCGCGGCGAGGACTACACGATCCTCGACACCGTGGCATCCGGGATGTCGTACTCGCCCGAGAAGCTCTCGATGGAACGCGTCGGCGACGCCGCGTTCGGCCCGGTCGACCGCATCGGTCAGCTCACGATGCGCAACCTCGACATCGCCGACTCGCGCGCCCGTCTCGAGCAGTACGCCGGCCTCGGCCTCATCGGCGGCCCGACCGGCGAGCTCGTCGGCGACGTCGCCGTCGGCGGCGCCCGTGAGATCATCGAGCCGGCCACTCCCGTCGACGCGGCCGACGAGCGTCTCGCCGACGCGACGGATGCCGCGGGCGAGTCCGCCGCGTTCGACGCCGGCACCGACTGACCCCGCGCTCCCGCGCTCCCTCGACGCCGCCCCGCCGCCCCGGCCGGGCGGCGTCGTGCTGTGTGCGCGGCGCTGCGTGCGTGTGCGGCGGCGCCAGTTCACGTGATCTGGCCGAACGTACCCGCTATGGCGCGCCACGACGGGTGACCTCGGCCGGATCACGTGATTTGGCGCCCCAACGGGAGCGGAACACGGGCGCATGGAACGGAAAGTGCACACGGGCGTGCAAGATAGGGCTACACTCGGGAGACGTGAGAACGCCCGCCACCCGTCGTGACGCCGTGGAGAACCGCGCCGGCATCGTCGATGCCGCCACCGCGGCGATCGGCCACGACCCCCACGCCTCCATCGCCGAGATCGCCGCGCGCGCAGGACTGTCGCGCCGCGCCCTGTACGGTCACTTCGACGACCGCAATGCCATCGTCCGCGAGGTCATCGCCGCGGGCGCCGCGCGCTTCAACGCCATCGCCGACCGCATCGACGATCCCGACTCGCGGCTCGCGCTCGCGCGGCTCGTGTCCGAGCTGTGGCGCGAGGCCGCGCACGTGCAGGCCGCCGCCTCCCTCGCGCTCGACGACGCGCACGTGTCCGAGACCGCGGCCTCCCTCGCTCCGCTCCGCCGCCGCATCGACGCGATCGTCCGCCGCGGCCAGGACGCCGGCGAGCTGCGCACCGACCTCTCCGCTCCGACTCTGTCGCGCCTGCTCGAAGAGACCGGGCGCATGGTCGTGACCCGCGTCGACGCCGAGTCGACCGCGGCCCGCGAGATCGCCGTGACGGCGGTGCTCGGTATCGCCGGCCTCTCGTGGACCGAGGCCCGGCAGCTCATGGCTCAGCACCCCGACCTGGAGGCGCAGTGAAGATCGTCCTCGACGTGGTCACGAAGGGACGCGCGCAGCGCGCCCTCCCCGAGACCTCCACCTCCTTCGAGACCGGGCGGGCGACGCTCGTCGTCGCGGAGACCGAGCAGCGTCCCACGGTGCTCGGGCTGGTGGCATCCGGTCGTATGAAGATCGACGGCGGGTCCGTCACGATCGACGGACGGATGGATGCCGGTCAGCTCCGCCGCCGCGTCGCCCTCGTCGACGCTCCCGTCGTGTCGGAGCCGTCGCCGAACGTCACCGTCACGGGTGTCGTCGCCGAGGAGCTCATGTTCGCAGGCCACGCGCCCACGCCCTTCGCCGCGCAGCGGTGGCTCGAGGGACTCGGGCTGGAGTCGGTGGCATCCCTCCCGATCGGGAACGTCGATGCGCCGCAGCGGATCCGGATGCTGCTCGAGCTCGCGGCGCTGCGGAAGGGCGTCGACGGGCTCGTGCTCGTCGCTCCCGACCGGCACGGCGGCGAACCGGCCGCGTGGTGGCGGATCGCCGAGGAGTTCGCCGAGCGCGGGTACGCGGTGCTCGTGATCGCGGGGCACGCGTCGCTCACGGCCCTCGAGGCGCAGGCCGCGCTCGGGGACGACGCGGCGCTCGGCCGCGACCTCGCGCCCGGGGGCGACACGGTGCTCGCGGGCGACCTCGCGCCCGAACCCGAACCCACACCCGAACCCGCCGAAGACCCCGCCCCCGAGGCCGACACCCGTCAGGAGGACGCCCGGTGAAGATCCCGCAGATGATCGCGGCGGAGCTGCGCCGCCTCACCTCGACCCGCATGTCGATCCTCGCCCTCGTCGCGCTCCTCGCCGTGCCGATCGTGTACGGCGGCCTGTACCTCTGGGCGAACCAGGACCCGTACGGCAACCTGTCGCACGTCCCCGTCGCGCTCGTGGTCGACGACCGCGGCGCGCAGATCAACGGCGAGCAGCGCAACCTCGGCGACGAAGCGGCCGACCAGCTGCTCGACAGCGACACCTTCGAGTGGCACCGCGTCGACGCCGACCAGGCCACGACCGGACTCGAGCGCGGCGACTTCGACTTCATCGTGACGCTCCCCGCCGACTTCAGCGACGCCGTCGCCTCGCTCTCGAGCGACTCCCCGCGGCAGGCCTCGATCGAGCTGCGCACGAACGACGCGAACAACTATCTCGCCTCCACGATCGGCTCGCAGGCCGTCGCGCGCATCCAGGAATCGGTCGCGAAGAAGGTCACGGATGAGGCCGGCCTCACGCTCCTCGACGCGCTGCACACGATCCGAATGAACCTCGTGGATGCCACGACCGGGGCGACCCAACTCGTGGACGGCCTCGGCACCGCGAAGTCCGGGTCGTCGCAGCTGGCGTCGGGCTCGGCGCAGCTCGCCGACGGGACGGCCCAGCTGTCCTCCGGCGCGGCGCAGCTCGCCGACGGAACCGCGCAGTTGCGCGACGGCTCGGCGCGCGTCGCCGACGGCGCGCAGCAGGTCGCGGGCGGCGTGGACCGCATCGACGCCGCCGCGCGGCAGGTCGGGTCGATCGCCGGGGATGCCGCGGCCCAGCTCCCGCAGGCCCGCGCGGACATCGCGAAGGCCCTGGCCGACGCCGGACTCACGCAGGCGCAGATCGACCAGATCCTCTCGCGACTCGACCCGGTCGGCGACCGGCTCCAGGCGGCCAACACGCGCGTGCAGGACACCGTCCAGCAGATCAACACGCTCGACGACGGGGCGCGTCAGGTCGCCTCCGGCAGCGCGCAGGTGGCATCCGGAGCCTCCACCGCCGCGGACGGCGCGTCGGCTCTCGCGAACGGCGCCGCGTCGGCAGCCACCGGAGCCGCGCAGCTGCGCGACGGCGCGAGCCAACTCGACAGCGGCCTCGGGCAGCTGTCGGACGGGGCGACGAAGCTGCGCGACGGCCTCGCGTCGGGCGTGCAGCAGATCCCGGACTCCGACGACCGGACCCGGCAGGCGCAGGCCGACACGATCTCCGACCCGGTGAACGTCGGGTCGAGCTCGATCACGAAGGCGCAGAACTACGGCGCGGGCCTCGCGCCGTTCTTCGCGGCCCTGGCCGGCTGGATCGGCATCTACGCCCTGTTCCTCATCGTGAAGCCGGTGTCCAAGCGCGCGGTCACGGCGCTGCGGTCGCCGTTCCGCGTGACGCTCGCGGGGTGGCTGACGCCGGCGGGCCTCGGTGCCGTCCAGATGGTCGGGCTGTTCACGATCCTCGCGTTCGCACTGCAGTTCTCGTTCGCGAATCCGTGGGCCGCCCTCGGCATCCTGATCTTCGCCTCGGCGACGTACGCGGCGATCGTGCTCGCGCTGAACGTGTGGCTCGGATCCGTGGGCCAGTTCCTGGGGCTCGTGCTCATGGTGCTGCAGCTGGTCACGGCCGGCGGCACGTTCCCGTGGCAGACGCTGCCCGGGCCGCTCGCGGCGCTCCACCACGTACTGCCGATGGGATACGTCGTGGATGCCATGCGCCAAGTGATGTACGGAGGCGACATCAGCCGCGTCGGGACGGACCTCGTCGTGCTCGGCACGTGGCTCGTCGGCGGCGTGCTGCTCGCGGCGATCGGCGTCACGCGCATGACGCACCACCGGACGCTCCGCGACCTGCAGCCGAGCCTGATCGGCTGAGTCAGCTCTCGTTCACGTCCCGGATGCCGTACGGGCACGCGGTCGCTCTACGTTTTGCGTGTGAAGGCACGGGGGGTGCTGGTCGCGGCGGTGTTCGCGGTCCTGACAACGGTAGGAGCTGTACCGTCGACCGCGCACGCGATCACCTACGCGTGCGCAATCGCTTCGGCTCAGGCGACGATGGAGGACGGGACGCTCCTCATCGACCAGATCCCTGCGACGGTGGTGAAGCCCGGCACCACGATCACGGTGAAGCTGACGATCGATCCGAGTATTCAGCCCTGTCCCGAGGGCGGCGGTGCGGCATCCTTCCAACCGGACGGGCGACGGCTCGAGCGCCCCTGGCTGGAGGCCGGGCGCATGGAGTACACCGTGCGCGTCCCGACCGACCTCAAGGGCGGGGTCACGCAGCGGCTCGTGATCACGACACGGGAGGAACTCGGGTCGGTTCCGCTTTCTCCGTGGCAT
>NZ_BADA01000213.1 GCF_000333395.1 Microbacterium sp. B19 | reverse complement strand
CTGGGGCTTCGCGTGCTCCATCGACATCAGGGCCGCCCCCGCCCACTCTCCGCCGACGGCGACCCCCTGGATCAGGCGCAGGGTGACGAGCAGGATCGGTGCCCACAGCCCGATCTGGGCGACCGTCGGCAGCAGACCGATGAGGAAGCTGACGGCACCCATCAGAACCAGGGTGATGACCAGCATGCGCTTGCGGCCGAGGCGGTCGCCGAAGTGGCCGAAGATCACCCCGCCGAGCGGCCGGGCGAGGTACCCGACGGCGAGGGTGCCGAACGAGGCGAGGGTGCCGGTCAGCGGGTCCGTGCCGGGAAAGAACAGCGCCGGGAACACGAGCGCCGCGGCGGTGCCGTAGAGCAGGAAGTCGTAGAACTCGACGGTCGTCCCCAGGTAGCTGGAGATCATGGCCCGGCGACGTGCGCGGGAGGAAGTGCGGGAAGAGGGCTCGTTCACGGATGACTCCATCGTCTGTGCGAATAACGCACTGCTGCGTGCGATAAGTGGTTCGAGTGTGCGGCAAGTCCTCTCCGGTGTCAACAGATCTCTCGCGGACCGAGCGTTAGGGTGGACGCCATGGATACCGCGGCCCCCCGCTCTGCAACCGGCGCGCAGACGCTGGCCCGCGGACTCTCTGCTCTGAGTGCGGTCGCGGGCGCACCCCAGGGCCTGGCCGTTCAGGATGTGGCCGATCTCCTGGACGTGCACCGCACCATCGCCTACCGCCTGATGTCCACGCTCGTGGACGCGGGCTTCATCGCGAAGGGCGACGACGGCCGCTACCGCGGCGCCACGGGCCTGCTCGCGCTGCGCGCAGCCGGCTACGAATCGCTCACGTACGCGACCGCGCCCGTCCTCGCGGACCTTGCCGACGCACTCGGCGCCACCGTCGCACTCCTGGTCATCGAGAACGACGAGGCCGTCGCACTCCAGGTCCTGAGCCCGCGTGCGTCGAACTACCACATCGCATTCTCGATGGGGAGTCGGCATCCGCTCGACAAGGGAGCCGCCGGCCACGCGCTCATGGCGGCCACCGCGCCGCGCGAGGGTGAATCGACCGAGGTCGCAGAGACGCGCGAACGCGGGTGGGCGATCACCCACGGTCAGGTCGAGCCGGGCGCATGGGGACTCGCGGCGCCCGTCCGTCTGCCGCGGCTCGGCATCATCGCCTGCGTCAACGTGATCAGCCACCGCGAAGACGTCGTGCGGACGTCGGTCGACCGCGTCGTCGAGACGGCGCAGCGGATCGAGCGCCTGGTCGGCTGACGCCCCTCCCGCCTCGCCCCATCCGGTTCCCGGGTGGGGCTTTTTGCATCCCGCGGGCCGTGCTATGTTCCCATTTATCGCACGAATCAGTGCGTTAAATGAACGGGAGTCAACGATGACAGACGAAGAGAGGGACGACGTCGACGTCGTGATCGTCGGCGCGGGCCCCACCGGCCTGAGCCTGGCGAACCTGCTGGGCCTCCAGGGGATATCCGTGACCGTGCTCGAAGCGCTGCCGAGCCTGATCGACTACCCGCGCGGGGTCGGCATCGACGACGAGTCCCTGCGCTCTCTCCAGACGATGGGGCTCGTCGACCTCGCCCTGCCGCACACGACGCCGGCGCACATCATGCGCCTCGTCAACGGCAAGGGCCGTCAGATCACCGAGATCCGCCCCACCACGGATGAGTTCGGCTGGTCGCGACGCAACGCGTTCATCCAGCCCGAGGTCGACCGCGTCCTCTACGAGGGCCTCGCGCGCTTCCATCACGTCCAGGTGCTCTTCGGCCACACGCTCGACGCGATCACCGACGATGCGCACGGCGTCACGGTCGCCGGCACGACCGCAGACGACGAGGCGTTCCACCTCCGCGCCGCATACCTGGTGGGCGCCGACGGCGGGCGCAGCCGGACCCGCAAGCACATCGGCGTGTCCTTCGACGGGCAGTCGCCCTCGACCCGCTGGCTCGTCATCGACGTGCGCAACGACCCTCTCGGGACCCCGAACATCTACCTGGGTGGCGACCCCCGCCGCCCGTACGTCTCACTGGGACTGCCCCAGGGCCTCCGCCGTTTCGAGTTCATGCTGTTCGACGACGAACCCGACGTCCTCGTGGACGACACCGCGTTCCTCGCGAAGCTCCTCGCGCCGCACGTCCCCGACCCCGCGACGCTCGACATCGTCCGCGCCCGCGTCTATACGCACCACAGCCGTATCGCCGGCGACTTCCGCCGCGGACGCGTCTTCCTCGCCGGGGATGCCGCCCACCTCATGCCGGTGTGGCAGGGACAAGGGTGGAACAGCGGCGAGCGCGACGCCACGAATCTCGCGTGGAAACTCGCCGCCGTCATCGCGGGCCGCAGCGACGACCGCCTGCTCGACACGTACGCGACCGAGCGCCGTGATCACGCGAAGGCGATGATCGACCTCTCGACCGCGTTCGGACGTGTCGTCAAGCCGACGAACCCCCTCGTGGCCGGCGTGCGCGATGTCGCGGCATCCGCTCTCCACCTGTTCCCCGCGTCCGCGATCACTTCGCGCAGATGCGGTACAAGCCCATGCCGCGCTACAGGGCGGGCGTCGTGTGGATGCCACGACCTTGACGCCGGGCGGTCCGACCGCGCGGGTGACCTCGAACCTGCACGTGCACCGCACCGCGCACATCAAGGACTCGCCGGTCGGCATGCAGTTCATCCAGCCGACGGTGGTCACGGTGGACGGCGAGGAGAAGCTCCTCGATGACGTCATCGGCTACCGCTGGGCGGTGCTGCACTGGGGCGGGAACCCCGAGACGCTGTTCACACCGACGCAGCGCGACGATCTGCGGCGGTTGGGGGCGGCCCTGGTCTCGCTGCGCCCCGCCGTGCAATGCCATCGGGACGAACCGCAGGACCCGGATGCCGTCGTCGTGGGCGATCTCGGTCGGCTCAAGGCCTGGTTCGACGAACGTCCCGTGTCGGTGCTCATCGTGCGGCCGGACCGTTTCATCGCTGCCGCCACCGTTCCCCAACTCGCCGGTCGCGCGGTCGAAGCGGTCGCCCGCGCGGTGGCGCTGCGCGCCGACGCGCCGGTGAGCGCCTTTCCCTCGACGCCCGGGACGGCCACAGCCCCCGCGCCCGCGGCAGCCCCCTCCCCGGCATCCGTCGCGCGCGAGAAGGAGTGGGCATGACCTCGGCCACGGCGGTCGCGGCGGAGCGCCTGCTCCACGCCGCACGCACGAGAACCCCGGCCGCCCCGGTCCGCGACATCCTCGGCGACGACCTCAGCGCTGCGTACGACGTGCAGGAGATCGTGCTGTCGCAGGTCGAGGACCCGCGTGAGAATCCGCGGGTCGGACGGAAGGTGGGGTTGACCTCGACGGCCGTCCAGCGGCAGCTCGGCGTCGATCAGCCCGACTTCGGCGTGCTGCTGGCCGACATGGACGTGAGCGGTCTCGACACCGTCCCGTCGGCACGTCTGCAGCAACCGCGGATCGAGGCCGAGGTCGCGTTCGTCCTGGGCGACGACGTCGACGACCCCGAACGGGTGCTGGATGCCGTCTCGCACGTCGCGGCGGCGTTGGAGATCGTCGACAGCCGCGTCGCGAACTGGGACATCACGATCGTCGACACCGTCGCCGACAACGCCTCCAGCGGCCTGTTCGTCCTCGGCGAGGAACGCATCCCGCTCGCGGACATCGATCCGGTGGCGGTGGAAATGACCCTCGAGCGCAACGGCGAGATCGCATCGACCGGTTCGGGAGTGGCGTGCCTCGGCGACCCGCGCGAGGCGCTCCTTTGGGTCGCGCGTACCGCGCACCGCCTGGGTCGACCGCTGCGCGCGGGCGAGATCGTCCTGTCGGGCGCCCTCGGACCGATGGTCCCGTTCGGACCAGGAACCCACGTCACGGCACGGATCACCGGTCTCGGCTCCGTCTCGGCGACCGCATCGGAGGAGTGAAATGGGAATCAAAGCAGCCATCATCGGATCGGGCAACATCGGCACCGACCTCATGTTCAAGATCCTGCGGCTGAGTCCGACGCTCGAGATGGGGGCGATGGTGGGGATCGACCCCGCCTCCGACGGTCTCGCCCGCGCCGGCCGGCTCGGCGTCCCGACAACCCACGAGGGCGTCGAGGGACTCATCGCCCTTCCCGGTTTCGACGAGATCGAGGTGGTGTTCGACGCGACGAGCGCGGGCGCGCACAAGGCGAATGCCGCGGCGCTCGCGCCTTTCGGCAAGCTCCTCATCGACCTGACGCCCGCGGCGATCGGGCCCTACGTCGTGCCCGCGGTCGGCCTGGACGAGAGCCTCCACGCCGACGACGTCAACATGGTCACGTGCGGCGGGCAGGCAACGATCCCGGTCGTCGCGGCCGTCTCTCGCGTCGTACCGGTGCACTACGCGGAGATCGTGGCGTCGATCGCGTCGAGATCCGCAGGTCCCGGCACGCGCGCCAACATCGACGAGTTCACCGAGACCACCGCGGAGGCCCTCGAGGTCGTCGGCGGGGCGGCCCGGGGGAAGGCGATCATCGTCCTCAACCCCGCCGATCCGCCGATGATCATGCGCGACACGGTGCAGGTGGTCGTGGATCGCCTGAGCGACGCGCAGCGCGCCGAGGTCGAGGCATCCATCGATCGCATGATCGAGGCCGTCGCCGCGTACGTCCCGGGTTATCGCCGCAAGCAGGCGGTGCAGTTCCTCGACGAGGGTCCCGAGCTCGACGGTCTGTTGCCGCCCGAGCGCCGGAGCGGCGCCTACACGCGCGTGTCGGTGTTCCTCGAGGTCGAAGGCGCCGCCATGTATCTGCCCGCCTACGCCGGGAACCTCGACATCATGACCAGCGCCGCGCTCCGGACCGCCGAGACGCTCGTCGCCGCCCGCACGAAGGAGAAGGTCGCATGACCCGCGTCTATCTGCAGGACGTCACGCTCCGTGACGGCATGCACGCCATCCGCCACCGCATCACACCGGAAAGGGTCGCCGAGATCGCGCGCGCGCTGGACCGCGCGGGAGTGGATGCCATCGAGGTGTCGCACGGCGACGGGCTCGCGGGTTCGTCGCTGACGTACGGCGCCGGGAGCAACACGGACGCGGAGTGGATCGAAGCGGCCGCCGCTGTGATGGAGAACGCGGTGCTCACGACGCTGATCCTCCCGGGTATCGGCACCCTGCGGGAGCTGCGGCACGCGTTCGACCTCGGCGTCCGGTCGGTGCGCGTCGCCACCCACTGCACCGAGGCCGACGTCGCGGCGCAGCACATCTCCACCGCGCGCGAGTGGGGCATGGACGTCTCCGGGTTCCTGATGATGAGCCACCTCTCGGATGCCGGTTCCCTCGCGCAGCAGGCGAAGCTCATGGAGTCGTACGGAGCGAATTGCGTCTACGTCACCGACTCGGGCGGGCGGCTCACGATGGACGGCATCCGCGACCGCGTCCGCGCCTACCGCGACGTGCTGGACAGCAAGACCCAGATCGGCGTGCACGCGCACCAGAACCTGTCGCTCGCGGTGGCGAACTCCGTCGTCGCGGTCGAGGAGGGCGCCTACCGGGTGGACGCCTCACTCGCCGGCCACGGCGCCGGTGCGGGCAACACCCCCATCGAGCCGTTCGTGGCCGTCGCCGCGCTCCACGGGTGGCAGGTGAAAGCCGACCTCTTCGCGCTCCAGGATGCCGCCGACGACCTCGTCCGACCGCTGCACGACCGCCCCGTCCAGGTCGACCGCGAGACGCTGACGCTCGGGTTCGCCGGGGTGTACTCGAGCTTCCTCCGGCATGCCGAACGGGCCGCGGCGACGTACGGGCTGGATGCGCGCGAGATCCTCGTGCGCGTCGGCGAGCGTGCGCTCATCGGCGGCCAGGAAGACATGATCACCGACGTCGCGCTCGACCTCGTCGCCGAACGCGAAGGAGTCCCCGCATGAGCGCCTCGACCGTCCCCGCCTACCGAACCGACGCGTTCTTCGGACTCTCCGACTCGTGGATCGAGACCGCCCCGGGCGAGATCACGCATTTCCACGAGTCGGGCGAGGGTACGCCGATCCTCTTCTTGCACGGCTCGGGCACGGGTGTCACGGCTGCCGCGAACTGGTGGCTCAATCTCCCCGAACTCTCCCGAACCGGCCGCTGCATCGCGATCGACTCGATCGGCTATGGGCAGACGGTCGTCGCGCCGGGCACCGAGTACGGCATCCGGGAATGGGTCCGGCACGCGGTGCGCGTGCTGGACGCTCTCGGAATCGAGAAGACGTGGATCGTCGGCAACTCGCTCGGCGGGTGGCTCGCCTTCCAGTTCGCGATCGACTTCCCTGAGCGCCTGCTCGGCATCGTCTCGATGGGGACGGGCGGAGCAAAGCTCACCGGGGCGCTCAAAGGGCACTCGAACCCCGTACTCACGCCGGAGGGCGTGCGGGACACTCTGGAGCTGTTCGTCGTCGACAAGAGCCTCGTCACCGACGAACTCGTGAGCCTGCGCTACGCGTCCGCGCTCAACGACACGGCATCCGACCGTCTCTCCGCGGTCGTCGCCGCGCGCGACCGCGATCGTCTCGCGCTGCCGCTCGACTTCGAGGCACTCTCCCGGCTCGAGATCGCCGTGCTGCTGATCCACGGGACGCAGGACCAGGTCATCCCGGTCTCGCGCACGTGGGAGCTGCTCACGGTGATCCCCCACGCCGACGCGCACATCTTCAGCCAGTGCGGGCACTGGTCGCAGGTGGAGCGCGCCGACGACTTCAACGCCCTCGTTTCCCGATTCCTCACCACCCACGGCGCCTGACGCGCCCCGATCGAAGGAGATCACGACATGTCCACGCTTTCCGACCGCTACGACCCGGGTCCGCAGATCGCCCAGTGCGGGTCGATCAACATCGGCACCGCCGACATCGAGAAGTCGCTCTGGTTCTTCCGCGACACCCTCGGCATGGAGGAGGTGGAGCGGGTCGGCGACGTCTCGTACCTCCGCTGCTACCAGGAACTCGGGCACCACTCGCTCGTGCTCACGCAGCAGGACGAGAACGTCGTCAATTCCTACGGCTTCCGGGTACGTCGGCCCCAGGACGTCGAGTTGTTCGCGCAGGAGTTCGCCGCGCAGGAGATCGAGACGCTCGAGATCCCGGCCGGAACCGAACGCGGGCGCGGCACCGCGGTGCGGTTCCTCGTGCCCGGGTCCGAGCACCCGTTCGAGCTCTACTACGACATCGACAAGCCCCAGGCCCCCGCGGACCTGCGCTCCAAGCTGCCGAGCAACTCGTCCCGTCGCCGCGGACTCGGCGTGCGCCGCCTCGACCACTACAACGTCCAGGCCACGCCCGGTCGCATCAATCAGGCCGAGCAGTGGGTGCGTGACAACCTCGGGTTCAAGCGCCGTGAATTCGCGATGCTCCCGGACCACCCGACCACCGTCCTGGCATCCTGGATGTCGGTCACATCGCAAGTGCACGACCTCGCGATGGTGGCGAATCAGGACGAGCTGAACGGACGCCTCCACCACCTCGCGTTCAACCTCGAGAGTTTCTCCGACGCCCTGACCGCGGCCGACGTGCTCGCGGATCTCGACGTCGAGATCGGGGTCGGACCGGGCAAGCACGGCATCGGCCAGGCGATGTACCTCTACGTGTTCGACCCGGGCTCGGGCCACCGCGTCGAGATCTACGCCGGCGGGACCACATCTTCGACCCCGACTGGCAGGCGCTCGAATGGGCTCCGGTCGACTTCCCCGAGGGCCTGACCTGGTACGGCGACCCGATCGACACCCGTCCCGGCAGCCGCGGTCGCGACACGACGCCCAGCGCCGGACTCGCACACCCCGCGCTGCAGCCGGTCGGCTGACGCTCCGCTACGAAAGCCCCGGTCCTCACGGGCCGGGGCTTTCGTCGTCCCCCGGCGCGGGCGGGGATGCCGGGCCCTCGCGCGAGCCGCGCCCGGCGCCTTCTCGTCGATCCGCACCACCTCAGCCCGAATCCGGGCAACGCGACTGACGGAGCGCGAATCACTGAGCGAGCGCGCCCGCGCCGCCCCTGGCATCCAAGATCCGAACGCCGGCACAACCTCAGCGATCCGCACCACCTCAGCCCGAATCCGGGGAACGCGACTGAGGTTGCGCGAATCACTGAGCCAGCGCAGCGCTCACGCCACGGATTCACCCCCGAGCACCCCGCGCAGACCGGCGCAATACTCCTCGAACGTCGCCTTCACCCCGAACGCCCGCTGGACGATGTACCCCTGCGCGAGGGCGACCATGTGGAGGCTGAGGTCCGCGGAATCCGTACCGGGATGCTCCGCCACCCACGGGCCGAGGGCCTCCTCGTACGCGCGGCGGATGCGGCCCACGATGTGGGTGATCAGCTGCTTCATCTCGGGGTCGATCGAGGCTTCCGCCCACATCTGGAGGACGACCGAGGCGGGGGTGCCGTCCTCGTCGAATCCGCGGAGGAAGCCGGCCACGAGGTCCCGCGGCGAGCGCGACGCGGCGCCTGCGGCCGCGATATTCGCCTCGCGGGCGCCGATCACGGTGTTGGCGGCGTAGAGCGCGATCTGCGCCTTGCTCTCGAAGTGCGAGTAGATCGAGCCCGTCGAGAGGCCGGACTCGGCGGAGATGTCGGCGATTGCCGTGCGCGTGAGTCCCTTGCGCTCCATCACCCGGATCGCGGCGGCCACGATCTCGTCGCGGCGGGCCTGCGAGGACGCTTCCGTGAGTCTCGGCATGCAAACAGAGTACCCGTTCTGTATAGTCACACACAGAACGCTCATTCTTTTTGGAGGCCCTCATGTCGACCCGCGTCGATCCGCCCACCCACTGGGCCCGCTCCCTCGCCATCGCCGTCGGCGCGGCCGTCGCCGTCACGCTGATCGTCCTGGCGTTCCTGTGGCCGGTGGCCACGGCATCCGCCAAGGACATCCCGCTCGCCGTCGTCGGCGACCCCACCGCGGTCGCCCAGGCGAGGACGGCCTCGCGAAGAACGCCGACGGCGTGTTCGCCCCCACGACCTACGCCGACCGGGATGCCGCGATCGACGCGATCGAGCGACGCGCGGTCTACGGCGCGGTCGTCGCCGGACGACAGCCCGAGGTACTCCTCGCGACAGCGGCGAGCCCCGCCGTGGCGACCGCGCTCCGAGGCGTGGCGCACGGACTGCAGGCGCAGGTGTCCGCGCAACTGGCGGCGGCGGGGCAGAACCCCACGGCGGTCGCGGTCACCGTCACCGACGTCGTGCCCCTCGTCGCCGCCGACCCCAACGGCGCGGGCATCGTCGCGATCGGCTTCCCGCTCGTCCTGGGTGGCCTGGCCGGCGGCATCCTGATCTCCCTGCTCGTGACCGGGGTCGCGCGACGGATCACGGCACTGGTCGTGTACGCCGCCGTCGCGGGAACCGCCGTCACCCTCATCGCGCACACGTGGTTCGGCATCCTGCCGGGCGATGCGCTGCCCCTCGTCGCGGGCGTCGCCCTCGCCATGCTCGGTACGGCGTCGTTCATCGTGGGGCTCAATGCCCTCATCGGCCCTCCCGGTATTGCGGTCGGTGCCGTGACGACGATGCTGATCGGCAACCCGCTGTCGGCGGCGAGCATGCCGGTCCAGTTCCTCGCGGCGCCGTGGGGCGGCGTCGGCCAGTTCTTCGTGCCGGGCGCGTCGGCGACGCTCATCCGCGACCTCGGCTACTTCCCCGCGGCGGACACGACGCAGCCCTGGCTCGTGCTCGCTGCCTGGGCGCTCGTCGGTGTCGTGCTGAGCGCGATCGGCCACTGGCGCAGCCGCGAGGTCGTCCACCTCCCGGAGTGATCGGGAGGGGATGCCACGCCCCACCGCCCACGCACAACCTCAGCGATTCGCACACCCTCAGCCCGGATCCACCCGAACCGACTGAGGTTGTGCGGATCACGGAGCCGCGGCAGCCCGCACCGCGGCGCCCGGCAGCCCGCAGCCGTCCCGCACCGCGGAGCCGCGGCAGCCCGCAGCCGTCCCGCACCGCGGAGCCCCGGCAGCCCGCAGCCGTCCCGCACCGCGGCGCCCGGCAGCCCGCAGCCGCCGGCCCCGCGGCGCCGGGCGGCGCCCGCACACCGGTCAGGCGTACCGCCCGCGCCCCGCGCCCGCTACCGTGGTGCCGAACAGAGGAACCCCGGCGGCGCACCCGGCAGCCGTGATCCTCGGCGTCGCCGTCGACGTGCACCCCCCTCGACGTCGGCGCGCTCGGCATCCGGCACGGTACGCCCGACCGCCACGGATCCCGAGTGCGTATCGGACGAAGGGCCCCTCATGACCGCATGGCGCATCCGCGACTACCACGCCGACGACGTCGACGACATCCTCCGACTCTGGGAGAGAGTCACCGCCGACGGGACCGAACCCGTCTACAGCCTCGCCGAGGTCCTGGCATCCTGCGCGAAAGACGACGCCGTCGTCGCGATCTCGGGCGACCACGTCGTCGGAGCGGCCATCGGACGCGCGGCGCACGCGCAGGGGTGGGTGGTGTTCCTCGCGACCGCGTCGCATCCGCACGATGGGAGCATGGGCGCGGCGCTGCTCGCGGCCCTCGAGGCGCGCATGGCTCCCCACGGCATCAGCAAGCTGTCGGCCCTCGTCCCCGCCGGCGAGACACCCGTCGATGCGTTCGTCGCCCAGGGCTTCGCGCCCCTGCACGACCTGCGTTACTTCGAACGGCACATCCCCGTCCAGCGTGAGGAGCTCAAGACGCTCGCCGAGCTCGGCGGCCGGGTGCTCCCGCGCGGCCTGTGGGATGCCGTCGGCGGCATGACCGCCGAGAAGGAACTGCTCGAACGGCGCGTCGTCATGCCCCTCGCCCACACCGAGCTCGCCGACCGGTTCGGCGTGGTGCCCCCGCGCGCGATCGTGCTCTTCGGCCCGCCCGGAACCGGGAAGACGACGTTCGCGAAGGCGATCGCGTCGCGGCTGGAGTGGTCGTTCGTGGAAGTCTTCCCCTCGCGCCTCGCCGGCAACCCGGAAGGACTCGCGGGAGCGCTGCGCTCCACGTTCGCCAAGATCGCCGAGCTCGAGCACGCCGTGGTGTTCATCGACGAGGTGGAGGAGATCGCCTCCCACCGGCAGGGCGAGCCACCGTCACCGACGCAGGGCGTGACCAACGAGCTGCTGAAGATCATCCCGGCCTTCCGCGAGCAGCCCGGTCGCATCCTGATCTGCGCCACGAACTTCATCAGATCCCTGGATGCCGCCTTCCTCCGCCACGGACGGTTCGACTACGTCATCCCGATCGGGCTGCCGGACGAGCAGGCGCGCACCGCGATCTGGAAGGGCTACGTGCCGGACAGCGCGGTCGGCGTCGACCTGGCCGGGTTGGTCGCGATGACGGAGGGCTTCTCGCCCGCCGACATCGAGTTCGCGGCCCGTCAGGCGTCGCAGGCGGCCCTGGAGTCGGCGGTGGATGCCGGGACCCCCGACCCCGCGGGCCCCTACATGTCGGACTACGTCGCCGCGGTCGCCCGCACGCGCGCGACGGTCTCGCCCGAGGCGGCGGCGGAGTTCCTCGAGGACATCACGACCGTAGGTCGCGTGTAGGCCGCGTTCGCCCGGCCGGGCGGGGCATCACGCGCAACTAGACTGTCCCCGTCCGGCCCCCGCGATTCTTGGAGCTCAGCCGCGTGACCACCCCGAACCCCGCCGCCCGTACAGCTCTCGCTGACACCGTCGAGAACGCGATCGCGACGCCCGAGAAGGAACAGCCGTACGGCGCCCTCGGCCTCAAGGACGACGAGTACGCGAAGATCCGCGAGATCCTCGGCCGCCGCCCCACGAGCGGCGAGCTGGCGATGTACTCCGTCATGTGGAGCGAGCACTGCTCCTACAAGTCCAGCAAGATCTACCTGCGCCAGTTCGGCCAGAAGGTCAGCGACGAGATGAAGACGCGCCTCATGGTCGGCATGGGCCAGAACGCCGGCGTCGTCGACGTGGGCGACGGCTGGGCGGTCACCTTCAAGGTCGAGTCGCACAACCACCCGAGCTACATCGAGCCCTTCCAGGGTGCGGCGACCGGCGTCGGCGGCATCGTCCGCGACATCATCTCGATGGGTGCGCGCCCGGTCGCGGTCATGGACCAGCTCCGCTTCGGCGCGATCGACCACCCCGATACCCCGCGCGTCGTCCACGGCGTGACCAGCGGCATCTCGTTCTACGGCAACTGCCTGGGCCTGCCGAACATCGGCGGCGAGACGGTGTTCGACTCCGTCTACCAGGGCAACCCGCTCGTCAACGCCCTCGCGGTCGGCGTCCTCCGCCACGAAGACCTCAAGCTCGCCAACGCGTCCGGCGCGGGCAACAAGGTCGTGCTGTTCGGTGCCCGCACGGGCGGCGACGGCATCGGCGGCGCGAGCATCCTGGCTTCCGACACCTTCGCCGACGGCGGACCCACCAAGCGTCCCGCGGTCCAGGTGGGCGACCCGTTCGCCGAGAAGGTGCTCATCGAGTGCTGCCTCGAGCTGTACCGCGACGACCTCGTCGAGGCGATTCAGGACCTCGGGGCCGCGGGCATCTCGTGCGCCACGAGCGAGCTCGCCGCCAACGGCAACAGCGGCATGAAGGTCGAGCTGTCGAAGGTGCTGCTGCGCGACCCGTCGCTCACGCCCGAGGAGATCCTCATGAGCGAGAGCCAGGAGCGCATGATGGCGATCGTGGCTCCCGAGAAGCTCGACGCGTTCCTCGCGGTCGTCGGCAAGTGGGACGTCGAGACCAGCGTCCTCGGCGAGGTCACCGGTGACGGCCGCCTCGTCATCGACTGGTACGGCGAGCGCATCGTCGACGTCGATCCCTCGACCGTCGCGGTCGACGGCCCCGTGTACGAGCGCCCCGTCGCCTACCCGACCTGGATCGACGCGCTGCAGGCCGACTCCGCCACGAAGCTGCCCCGCGCGTCCGACAACGACGCGCTGCGCGAGCAGTTCACGACCCTCGTCGCGAGCCCCAACCTCGCCGACACGTCGTGGATCACGAACCAGTACGACTACTACGTCCTCGGCAACACGGCGCTGAGCTTCCCCGACGACGCCGGCATGATCCGCGTCGACGAGGAGACGGGCCTCGGCTTCGCGATCGCCACCGACTGCAACGGCCGCTACTGCCAGCTCGACCCGTACACGGGCGCGAAGCTCGCCCTCGCCGAGGCGTACCGCAACGTCGCCGTCACCGGCGCCGTGCCGACCGCGGTCACCGACTGCCTGAACTTCGGCAGCCCCGAGAACCCCGAGGTCATGTGGCAGTTCAGCCAGGCCGTCGAGGGTCTGTCCGACGGATGCCTCGAACTCGGCATCCCGGTCACGGGCGGCAACGTGTCGTTCTACAACCAGACCGGCGACCAGCCGATCCACCCGACCCCCGTGGTGGGCGTCATGGGCATCATCGACGACGTCGCCGCGCGCATCCCGAGCGGATGGCAGGATGCCGGCGAGAACCTGTACCTGCTGGGCGTCACCGCCGACGAGCTCGACGGCTCGCAGTGGGCCGGGACGATCCACGACCACCTCGGCGGCCGCCCGCCGAAGGTCGACCTCGCCCAGGAGCGCAAGCTCGCCGAGCTGCTGCAGGCCGCGGGTTCGCAGTCGCTCGTGTCCAGCGCGCACGACCTCTCGTCGGGCGGTCTCGCGCAGGCCCTCGCGGAGGGCGTGATGCGCTTCGGCGTCGGCGCGCGCGTCTGGCTCACCGAGCTCATGGAACGCGACGGAGTGGATGCCACCGCCGCCCTGTTCAGCGAGTCCACGGGCCGCGTGCTCGTGAGCGTGCCGCGCGAGGAGGACGTGAAGTTCCGCGGCCTGTGCGACGGCCGCGGCTACCCGGTGCTGCGCATCGGCGTGACCGACGTCGAGCCGGGTGCCGAGGCGACGCTGGAGATCCAGGACGTGTTCACGGTTCCCGTGTCGGAGCTGCGTCGACTGTCGACCGAGACCCTTCCGGGCGTCTTCGGTCCGACGGTCACCGAGCCCGTCGCCTGAGCCGTCCGGGGGAACCCGCCCAACGAGAAGGAGTCGCCGATGGCCGATCACGACGACGACATGGCGGACTTCGACGCGCGCCGTCAGCACCGCGTCAAGATCACCGCGTGGGTGGTGATCGGCGCCCTGATCCTCACCGGCGGCGGCGCGACGCTCCTGGCGCTGATCGCGCGCTGACACTGCTGTCCGGCTGACGCGAGCCGAGGGTGCGCGAGCGTGATTTCACGGAATCGAAACACCCGCGGAACAGCGGCGAACGGGTCTGACGGTTGAATACTGCGGGGTGAATTCGGTTCGCCCCAATTCCAGGACGTCGCGGGAGGCCGCTGTGGACATCAGGCAACTGCGTTACGCCGTTCGAATCGGCGAGACCGGACACCTCCGAAAGGCTGCGGAGGCCGAGTTCATCGCGCCCTCAGCGATGAGCCTTCACGTCCGACGCCTCGAAGAGGAGCTCGGGGTGGAATTGTTCACCCGGACTCCCGCCGGCGTCACCCCCACACTGGCCGGGCAGCACTTCATCACCGAGGCCGCGACCCTCCTCTCGGATTTGGACGCGCTCGGACAGGGCACACGTGCCGTGGGTTCGCGGCGCCGTGAACTCGTCATCGGCTTCTTCGGTGGGGCGGTCAATGAGCTCACCCACACGATTTTCGACGGCTTCGTGACAGGACTGCCGGATCACGACCTGCGTTTCGTCGAGCTCTCTCTGGCGGAGCAGTTCGATGGCATCCTGCACGCCGAGGTCGACGTCGCGTTGATGTGCCTGCCCGTCGACGATGAACGTCTTTCGGTCGTTCCGCTCTTCGACGAACCACGATTCGTCGCCGTGTCCCAACGAAGCGCCCTCGCCGATGCCGACGAACTCACATGCGCAGACATTCTGGACGAGGAATACGCTGTTCCCGTCACGCGTGTCCCTGGCTGGTGGTCGTCGTACTGGGCCCTCGACGACGTCCGCGGGGAACCGGGCCGCGTCGGCGCACGGGTCGCTACCGTGGCCGAGGCCCTCGCGGCAGTCGCGTATTCCCGCTCCGTCGACACGGTGCCCGCCAGCACCTCGCGGCGATTCTCGAGTCCCGGAGTCACTTATCGGCCGCTTCGTGACGGCGGAATGACGACGACCGGCCTGGTGAGTCGAGCGAAGAACAACGACGCGGTGCTCGCAAGGCTGTCGCAGATCGCATCGACGGTCGTGGCGGAGATGATCGGCGCCGTTCCCGACGCCCGAGTGGCCGCCGCGGCGTGATCCGCATCGTCGCGCGCCGCGCGAACTCGACATCCGGGCCAGCGGGCGCGGCTGTCGCCGCTTAGATCTTCATGTCTGCGACGATCGCGCGCGTGGTTTCGATGAAGGACGCGATATCGTCGTCGGTCATCGCCAGCGAGAGCGAGAAATCTCCGCGCGCGACAGGGAAGAATCCGCGGTTGGCCAGCTCGATCGAACACGTCTGCGTGGCGTCAGCGTCCAGATGGCGCCAGTAATCGCGGTGGGTGCGGATCGCGAGACCGGGCTCCCTCATGACGCCGTACGCGAGATGCGACATTCCCGCCCCGTATACGGCGAAGCGGCTGCCTTGAGACGCAGCCCATTCGTTGAGTTCGCTCATCACGCATCCCGCCATGGCGTTCAGCCGATCGAAGGCGGAGGGGGTGAGGGCGCGCATGGTCGCCAGTCCTGCCGCAAGGGCGACCTTGTGACCATGGTGAGTGCCCGAGACGGAGACCGCGCCGCTGTCGAGCACGTTCATCACCTCCGCGGACCCACCGACGGCGCCGAGAGGAAAGCCTCCGCCGATGATCTTGCCCATGACCGTCAGGTCGGGTGCGACACCGTAGCTCGCTTGCATTCCGTGGAACCCTGCACGAAGCGTCACGGTTTCGTCGAAAATCAGGAGAATGCCGAGTTCCTCCGTCACCGAACGGAGCATCTCCACGAACGAACGCTCCAGAGTCACGAGTCCGCCGGACGCGCTCTCCAGCTCGAGGATGACGCACGCGAGTTCGCCAGCGTGCGCGCGCAGCAGTCGTTCTGTGCCCGCGTAATCGTTCTGCGTGAGCACGAGGACATTTTCCGCGTTGGACAGGGGGACACCTGCACTGTCGGGGATGCTTGCAGGTTCGTGATCAGGGCCGGACGCCGGTTCGTCGTGCGGGTGCCACGAGATTTGGAGCGGGTCTGTGAAGCCGTGGTATCCGCCCTCGAACTTAGCGATTCGGTCCTTACCGGTGAAGGCGCGGGCGATGCGGACGGCGGTCATTCCGGATTCGGAGGCCGAGCAAGAGAACTGAACCTTGTCGATGGAGGCGATGCGGTCGACGAGTAGGTCCGCGAGGTCCACCTCGAGCATGACCGGGTTGCCGAAGGACACCCCGTCTTCCAGCGCGGCTCGGGTCGCCGCCTGCACGCCTGCGTCGGAGTGCCCGAGGACGTTGACCGTGAAATTGTTGTTGAGGTCGAGGAGCCGATGACCGTCCACGGTCGTGACGTAGGCTCCCTCGCCGCCGGCCGCGAAGATCGCGTGTGGCCCGAAATTGAAGGACTGGCGGCTGTAGCCGCCGGGGATGACCCGACGCCCGCGGATCGCGAGTTCGCGTGACGCTCCGAATCTCGCCGCGAACGTGGCGAGACTGTCGTCGAGGGTCAGAGGGCTGGAGAGCATGGCACGTTATCCGTTCTGCTGAAGTGCCCTACCACGGGCGTCGAGGGGGAGTCGAGCTGAGGTCGACTCAGCGGGTGCGAAGGGGGAGGACGAAACCGACCAGGGCCGCCAGCGGGATGATGAGGGGCAGGAACGGTGCAGCACCATCGCTCGACCCGACCAGAAGCGGCCAATTCGCGACGATCACGACCACTGCGGCTGCCAGTCCGACGGCTCCGATCGCGGGGGCGACGAGCGTCTTGACCAGACTGAGCTCCTCCTGCGTTCGACGGAAGAACACCACCACGGCGACAGACGTCCACGCCTGGAGCACGACGACCGCGAGCGTGCCCACCCCCACGAACCACAGGAACAAGGTCGCGTAGGGATCCTGGCCCGTCAGCCCGAACACCAACAGGATGGCGCCGGTGACCAGCGACGTCGTCACACTCGCGACATGCGGGGACCGGAATCGCGGATGGGTACGAGCCAGCGGGGCGGGGGCCCACTGCTCGGTTGCAAGCGAACGGAGGTACCGGGCGACCGTGTTCTGGAAGGCGAGAAGAGCGGCGAAGAAGCTCGTGACGAGCAGTACCTGCATGATGGACGCCCAAACGGGGGCCACGTATCGCGCCGCCAACGTGAACACGAATGCATCGGGGTCATCGAGCGCGATTCTCTGAACGTCGGCGGCGCCGTACCCGAGGACGAAGCTCCAGACGGTGAACACGAGGAAGACGGTGATGAGCAGGACCGCCGCGTAGGTTGCTCGAGGGATCGTCCGCTTCCGATCTTTCGCCTCTTCGCTGTAGATCGCCGTGGCTTCGAATCCGATGAAGGAGGCGAAGGCGAACATGATCGCGATGCCGAAGGCCCCCGCGGTGGCGACCGTCGGCGTGAAGCTCGAGAACTCGATGCCCGATGCACCTCCCTGGGCGAGGATGGCGATCGACACGACGAGGAGCACGAGCACCTCGAGGATCATCAGGACGCCGAGCAGCTTTGCAGAGAGATCGATGTCGAGGTAGCCGAGAATCGCGACGACGACCCACGCCCCGCCGGCCCACGCGAACCAGGAAGCGCTGACGCCGAACCCGGCGAAGATCGCTTCGGCGAAGAAGCCGAAGACCCCGTACAGTCCCGCCTGCATCGCGAGATAGGCGACGGATGCCACATAGCCGGCCGCGCGTCCTGATCGGGCCCCGAAGGCCGCGCGGACGTAGGAGGCGAAACCGCCTCCCGCCGCCACGTGACGGCTCATTGCCGAGTAGCCGACCGAGAACACAAGCAGAAGTGCGCCCGCGAGGAGGTAGGAGCTCGGGGCTCCCGCGCCGGTCCCGACACCTATCGCGGCCGGACTGCTACCGAGGACCGCGGAGAGGGGGGAGGCGGCAGCGACGACGAAGAAGACGATGCCGGCAACACCGAGGGAGTTTGGCCGAAGCCCCGTGGGGGTCGTGTGCTCGGTCGTCGACGCATTCGGCATGACAGCTCCTTGTGATTCGCACTTCGGCTCGGGTTCGGTGCGGGTCTCCAGCTTCGGCCGTGGCCGCGAAGGGCTCAATGCACAGGTCGCGAACGACCGTTCTCGATTCGCGAACGCCCTCCGTGTGTCCGGCCGGAGTCCGCGCAGCCGACGCCACGCGATCCATCGCCGCGACGTAGCATGAGGGCGTGGAACCGCTCCTAGCGCTGATGGCCGAGTGGTGGTGGATCGGCCCGGCCGCGGCCGGGGCCGGCACCGTCGGCTGGATCGGCGTGCGCAGCACGCGCCGCCGCGCCCTCCCCGCCGGAGCCTCCACGACCGACCGCGCCGCGCGGGCGTGGGCGAACCGCCCGATGAGCAAGTCCGCCGCGCGGCGCCTGGAACTGGATGCCGCGGTCCTCGACCTGCAGCACGCCCGGCACGCGGTCACGCGCGGTCGCGCCGAGGTGAAGATCGCGGATGCCGAGGTCATGCGCGCGCAGGCCGAGCGGGCGGCATCCCGAGTCTCGCCGGATGCCGTGTCCAGGGCGCGGGAGCGACTGGTCGGCGCGCAGCGCGAACTGCGCGCCGCCGCGGCCGAGGTGCGTGCCCGACGTGCGGGCGTGCGCGCGGCGAAGGCGCTGCTCCCCGCGATCCGCGCGGGCAGCGCGCCCCTCCCGGTGGCGCGGCTGCTCGGGGAGCACGACGCGGTCCTCGTCCGCTGGATGGCGTACGAGACCGACCCGGCGCTCGCGATCGACTTCCCCGTGATGAGCGACCCGAAATCACCGCTCCTCGCGGAGTTCCTCCGCGCGCACGAACGCGCGCAGTGGCTGCGGCCGTCCTCCCCGACCGCGCGCCTCGAGCCGGCGGACTTCCTCGCGTACCGTGACGCCGTTCGCGCGCTGACCCAGGCGTTCGAACGCGCGGAGCGGGCCGCGCGCCACGGTCGCGACGACCGTCCCGGTCCCGCCTCCACCGACGCGTGGGGCCGGATGGCATCCGATTGGGCCGAGCAGGCCCAGCGCGCGCTCGCCTGGTCGATCGAGAACATGGGGCGGGCGGCATCCACCTCGTGGAGCGAACGCACGAGCAAACGCGGGCGCAAGCATGATCCGGACGCGTAGCGTGGCACCGTGAGCAACATGATGGAGTTCGCGGGCAGCTACTGGTGGCTCGTCTTCCCGCTCTTCGGCATGACGATGGCGGCGGTCGGCCGCATCTCGAAGCAGCGCGAAGTCGCCGCCCGGCGACGGCACCGCGAGCAGCTCGAACTGATCCGCGTGCAGGGCGGCGGGGTCGTGGCATCCACTCCCGCCCCGCCCGCCGCGGTGCCCGCCGTGGGCGACGACCTGGCGCGCGTGCAGGCGCGGCACGACGACGTCACGCACCGCTGGCTCGACTACGAGCTCGACGTCGCGAAGCTCATCTCGTACCCCGCGATGAGCGACGGGCGGCAGCCGCTGACCGCCGCGTTCCTGCGCGCGAAGAAGGTCGCGGACACGCTGCGCCCAACGGCGGGCGAGACCCCGACACCCGAGCGGCTCAAGGAGTACCGCGACGCGGTGACCGACTACGAGGTCGCGTTCGAACTCGCCGAGCGCGACGCGCGGCGCGTCAAGACTGCGGCGTTCACGCCCGAGGAGCGCAAGCGCCTCGAGACGGCGCAACAACTCCTCGGCGTCGCCGTCGACCAGGCCGCCACGCCCAACGAACGGCAGGTCGCGTACCGCCGCGTGCGGCAGGAGCTCGACGGCCTCATCTGGCTCAGCGACGACGCGGTCGAGAACCTCGAGAAGAAGGTCGCGCTCGAGTTGCCGTCGGCGGCTCCGCCCGAGCCGGCGGTCTGACGCGACGGTTCCTCGCAGGATCCGGCCGAACTCGCAGATTCCGCGTCAGAATCTGCGAGATTCGGGCGAATCTGCGAGATTCGGCGTCAGCGTGCGCGGCGGATCCGCACGGGACCCCGCGCCGTCGTCACGTCGACGACCTCGCCACGCTGCGTCACCTCGACCTCGCCCGCGTCGACCAGTTCGCGCGCGGCATCCCGCGCCGGCTGCATGAGGTCGCGCCACTCGTCGCCGCCGACCGCGCGCGCCGCCTCCGAAGGGCAGATCGTGGCACCCTCGGCTCGCTGCGCGAGCAGGGAGCGGATGGATGCCACGAGCCGAGGGTCCGCAGCAGATGAGGGGGGCATGTGTCCAGTGTCCCTCCGCGCAAAGGCGTCGGGGCGAGAATCGGCCCGTGCCTGTCGAACGCCACGCCCCCGCCCTCCCCGGCCGCGCCGTCATCGAGCAGCGGTGGAACCGCGCCGTGTTCGTGCACTGGCGGGTCGATCCGGCCGAGGTCGCGCCGATGCTGCCCGCCGGAACCCGGCCCGACGTGCACGACGGTTCGGCGTGGGTGGGGCTCGTGCCGTTCGTGCTGAGCGAGTTCCGGTTCCTGCCACTGCCCCCGGTGCCGCTGCTCGGGACGTTCACCGAGATCAACGTCCGCACCTACGCCGTGGACGACGCCGGTCGGCGCGGTGTCGTCTTCCGCACGCTCGAGGCCGAGCACCTCGCGCCCGTGCTCGCGGCGCGCGCGTTGTTCGGGCTGCCGTACCGCTGGGCGCGCGCGGGGGTGCGCACCGACGGGCCGCACATCGAGTACCGGTCGCGGCGGCACGGCGGGCGGCATCCGGGCACCCGCGTGCGGGCGCGCCTCGGTACCGACCCGGTCGACACCCCGCTGTCGCGGTTCCTCACCGCGCGCTGGGGCTTTCACGAGCGGCACCTCGGCCGCACGATCTGGGCCGCGAACACCCACGAGCCGTGGCCGCTGGTGACCGCCGAGCTCGAGGCGCTCGACGACGAGCTCGTGGCGGATGCCGGCTTCCCCCAGCTCCGTGGGCGCACCCCCGACTCGATCCTCGCGATGCCGGCGGGACACCCGGGCTTCCGCACCAGCTTCACCGCCGCGCGCGCGATCGCGAAAGCCCCCTCCGCCTGACGCGGAAGGGGCTCTCGAGGAGGATCAGCGCTGCGTGGGGTACGCGGCGGGGTTCTGCTCGAGCCACGCGTCGACGGCCTCGGCTTCGCGACCCTCGCCGTACTCGTTGACGACGAGGTCTTCGAGCGAGCCGTACTGCGCATCGTCGAGCTGGATGCCGGCGATGAGCTCAGCGGCATCCGGATAAGTCGAGGCGAAGCCGGCCGTGCCGAGGAAGTGGAGCTTCTCCGGGTCGCCCATGAGGCCCTGCGGGTCGGCGAGGTCCTTCACGTCGTACGCGTCGTTGGCCCAGAACGGACGCCACAGGGTCACCGCGATGTCCTTCTGCGCCGCGATCGCGTTGTCGAGCTCGGTGAGCATCGCCGCCGTCGACGAGGTCACGAGCTCGAAGTCGCCGTCGAGACCGTAGCCGGGGAGCATCGTCTCCTGCGTCTGCTTCGTCAGGCCCGCGCCCGGCTCGATGCCGTAGATCTTGCCGTCGAAGCGGCCCGCGTTCGCCTGGAGCTGGTCGATCGAGTCGATGTCGACGTAGCTGGGCACCGCGATCGTGAGCTTCGCGTTGTCGTAGTACGAGCCGAGGTCTTCGATCGCGTCGCCGTAGGTGTCCATGTAGGACTTGTGGGTCAGCTCGGGCCACGCCGACGGGTAGATGTCGACGTCGCCCTGCGCGAGCCCGGCGTAGAGCGGGCCGGCCTCGGTGAGCGTCTGCATCTTGACGGTGTAGCCGAGCTTCTCGAGCTGGTCCTCGAGGAGGTACGCGGTGCTGAGGCCGTCGGTCCACGAGGGCAGGAAGCCGAGCGTGATCGTGCCCTTGCCGCCGCCCTCGCCCGAGCCGCCCTCGGCCTGGTTGCCGCTCGCGCAGCCTGCGAGCGCGAGCGCGCTGACGGCGCCGAGGGCGAGGGTTGCGGTGAGGTGTCGCTTGTTCATGTGAATGCTCTCTTTCTGGTTTCGTATGTCGTTTCGTTCTCGCCTGAGTCGCCGAGATTTGTCGCCACCGGTGCCGTGCAGGCGACAAATCCTGGCGACTCACGCAAGGGGCTACGCGCCGGTCGTGATCGGGGCGCGGCGGGGGGAGGCGACCTGACGCTCCGCATCGGTTGCGGCATCGCCCTCCGGGCTCGCCGGAACGCCGGGACCGCGCCGGCGGCCCAGCGCAGCCAGGAGCGACGACGTGTTCGCGGCGCGCGTGCCGAGGGCGGCGGTCAGGCGGTCGAGGTAGACCGCGAGGATCACCACGCTCAGCCCGGCCTCGACGCCCTTGGGCAGGTTCACCGTCGAGATCGACTGCACGACCTCCTTGCCGAGGCCGTCGGCCCCGACCATGCCGGCCACGACCGCCATCGACAGCGCGAGCATGATGACCTGGTTGACCCCGGCCATGATCGTCGGCATCGCGAGCGGGAGCTGGATGCCACGGAGGATCTGCCCGGGCGTGGCGCCGAACGCGTGTCCGGCCTCGACGGTCTCGGCATCCACTCCCCGGATGCCGAGTTCGGTCAGCCGCACGCCGGGCGGAAGCGCGAAGATCACCGTCGCGACGACGCCGGGGACGACGCCGATGCTGAAGAAGGTGATCGCGGGGATGAGGTACACGAACGCGGGCATCGTCTGCATGAAGTCGAGGACCGGCTTCATCACGGCCCGGACCGCCGGGTTGCGGGCCGACCAGATGCCGAGCGGCACCGAGATCGCCACCGCGACGGCCGCCGCCACGACGACGAGCGCGAGGGTCTGCATCGCGGTCACCCACTGCCCCATGGCGAGGATCAGCGCAAAGCCGACGACCGTGCCGACGGCGAGCTTCCACGAGCGAAGGAACCACGCGAGCAGGGCGGCGACGACGATCACGACGATGATCGGCGCGGCCAGCAGCACGTCGCTGAGGCCCACGACGAGGAAGCGGACAACCACGGCGACGACGTCGAACAGACCGGACAGGTTGTCGCGGAGCCAATCGACGCCCGCGTCGACCCACGTGCCGACAGGGATACGGAACCCGTCCATCAGCGCACCCCCTCGATTCCGGATGCCACCGGGTGGGAGGCATCACCCGCATCGGCCAGCACCGCGTCGATCTCGGCCGACGGCACGGGCTGCGGGAGGACGGTGATCTCCTCGGTGGCGGTGGGTCCGGGGCCGAGTGCCGCGAGCAGGGTGACGCGCGGGATGACGCCCGTGAGGCGTCCCTCGGCATCCACGACGGCCAGCGGCAGCGGCGATTCGACGGCGGGCACGAACAGGTTCATGAGCACCTCGTCCTCGCGGACGCTCTGCGGCACGGGCTTGAGCCGTCCGAGCAGCGAGCTCTCCCCCGCGCGCACGAGCTTCACGGCATCCCGGTCGGTGACGATGCCGAGGAGCTTCCGGTCGCGGTCGGTGACGTACACGGCCGACATGTAGGCGTCGCGCATCTGGCGCAGGGCCGTGCGCGGGCCGGCGGCGGCATCCACTCGGGGACGGGGACGCTCCATGACGTTCGCCGCCGTGAGCACGCGGGCGCGGTCGACGTCCTGCACGAACTGCTCGACGTAGTCGTTGGCGGGGTCGGTGAGGATGTCCTCGGGCGTGCCGATCTGGACGATCCGCCCGTCGCGCATGACCGCGATGCGGTCGCCGAGGAACATCGCCTCGTTGAGGTCGTGGGTGATGAAGACGATCGTCTTCTTCAGCGTCCGCTGCAGCTCGAGGAGCTGCTCCTGCATCTCGCGGCGGATGAGCGGATCGAGTGCGCTGAACGCCTCGTCCATGAGCAGGATGTCGGTGTCGGCGGCGAGCGCGCGGGCGATGCCGACGCGCTGCTGCATCCCGCCGGACAGGGCCGAGGGGAGCTTGTCGCCCCAGCCCTCGAGCCCCACGAGCGCGAGGATCTCGTTCGCCTTCGCGAGGCGCTCGGCCTTGCCGACGCCGCGGATCTCGAGCGGGTACGCGACGTTCGCTGCCACCGTGCGGTGGGGCAGCAGCGCGAAGTGCTGGAACACCATCGCGATGCGCTCGCGCCGCAGGCTGCGCATGCGGGCGGGGCTCACGCCGGTGAGCGGGTCGCCCTGCACCTCGACGGTGCCGGCCGTGGCGTCGTGCAGGCCGTTGAGCATGCGGATGATGGTGGATTTCCCGGAGCCGGAAAGGCCCATGATCACGAAGATCTCGCCGGGCTTCACGTCGAAACTCGCGTCGATGACGGCGGCGGTTCCGGTGTCGCCGAGCTGGTCGCGCCGCGCGCCGGCGCGGAGCTTGTCGACGGCGGACTGTGGGGAGCGGCCGAAGACCTTAAAGAGGTTCTTGGCCGCGATGGCATGCGGAGTGGCAGACGGAGGGGTCACTGTGTGCACCTGGGCGGCCTCGGGTGGCCGCATCGGTCACGCCCGGGTGGCAGCCGTCCGGCGCTCACCGGGGGTGCGAGCGCTCCGACACCGGATGTCGGATCCGGGTCCTGGCCGCCGACCGTACGCTCGCGGCGCGACTCCCCCGAGTCGGCACCGGCGACCGCGGACTGGTCGGGTGGGCGGCCCCGCAAGGGGCCTCCTCTACCGTTTCACGCTGATGGATCGCCTGGCAAACCGGGCAGCGGCTTGCTTTCCCCTGCCGCTCATGGCACGCGCGGGCGCGTGGCTCCGCGCCGCGCGGCGCTGCTCGCGCTGGAACGCCCGGGCGTGTCGCGTCAGTCGTCGGCGGGCGCGCCGGCGGCGGACCGGTGGTGCCGGATGACCTCGGCGACGACGAAGTTGAACCACTTCTCCGCGAACTCGGGATCGAGGTCGGCCTCGCCCGCCAGACGCTTCAGCCGCGCGATCTGCTGCTCTTCGCGGGCCGGATCGGATGCCGGCATCCCGTGCTCCGCTTTGAGAACGCCGACCTGCTTGGTGCAGCGGAAGCGCTCGGCGAGCAGGAAGATCAGCGCGGCGTCGATGTTGTCGATGCTGCCCCGCAGGCCCTGCAGGATCGTGGTCGGGTCGGCGTCGGTCATGGGTCCTCCGGATGCGACCCTATCGCGCCCCGCGGTGCGCGACCGCGGACCCCTACAGTGTGACCATGAGCCGCTCGTCGCACCCCGATCCCTCCGCCGTCGGCGCCAACGCCGGCGAGGTGACGTCCCGTGACCGCCCCGTGTGGTCGGCGATCGCCCGGCCCTACGCCGCCGGGTTCTTCCTCACCCTCGGCGGGCTGACGGCCATCCTCCTGGGGCTCGCGCTGTCGAACCTCTCGACCGTGCTCATCTACATCGCGATCGCGCTGTTCATCGCGCTCGCGCTCGACCCGATCGTGCGGCGACTCGTGCGACGCGGCATCTCGCGGGCGTGGGCCATCGTCATCGTGTTCGGCGGGCTCGCCGTCGTTCTGGCCGGGGCCCTGTGGTTGTTGATTCCCCCGGTCGTGCGGCAGATCTCGCAGTTCGTCTCGGATCTCCCGAACTTCATCAACGACGCCATCAACAGCGATGCCGTGAAGTGGGTCGAGACGAACTTCGGTGACAGCCTCGGCGACATCCTCAAAGAGGTGCAGACGTTCTTCACCAACCCGGCCAACCTGACGGCGATCGGCGGCGGACTGCTCCACGTCGGGATCGACATCGCTACGGGAATCTCCGGCGCGATCATCGTGCTCGTGCTGAGCCTGTACTTCCTGGCATCCCTGCCGTCGATGAAGAACTCGCTCGTGCGCCTCACCCCCGCCCGCAACCGCGAGACGGTGTCGGAGATGACCGGTCAGATCACCGACTCGGTCGGCGGCTATCTGTCCGGCATGGTCGTGCTGGCACTGATCAACGCGGTCTTCGGGTTCATCGTCCTGACGATCGTCGGACAGCCGTTCGCGGCGCTGCTCGCGGCGCTCGCCTTCGGCATCACCCTGATCCCGCTCGTCGGTTCCGTGCTCTTCTGGGCGACCGCCACGGTGTTCACCCTCATCGTCGACCCGACCGCCGGCCTCATCTTCGCCGTGGTCTACCTGGTGTACATGCAGGTCGAGGCATATGTGCTGACGCCGCGCGTGATGAGCCGCACCATCTCCGTCCCGGGGTCGCTCGTCGTCATCGGCGCGCTCGTCGGCGGAACGCTCCTGGGCCTGCTCGGCGCCCTCGTAGCGATCCCCGTGACGGCCTCGCTGCTGCTGATCGTGAAGCAGATCATCATCCCGCGACAGGATGCCAAGAAGTAGGGGCTCAGCGCATCGGGCCTGGACAGGGTTATCCACAGGAACGGATCTCGAGGGTGAGCCGACCCTAGACTCCGCCGCATGCCAGCCCCGGAACGCCCCACCGCCATCGTCTATGTCGATGGATTCAACCTCTACCGACAGTGCCTGGAGCGATACCCAGAGGCCAGATGGCTGGACATTCCGGCTCTGATCGACCGGCTTCTGCCTGAGCACCGCGTTCTACACGTTCACTACTTCACCGCGTTGGTCCGCGCGGGAGTAGGCGACGACCCGCAGGGACCCATTCGCCAGCAGACGTACATCCGGGCGCTGGAGGCGACAGGACGCGTCACTTCTCACTACGGCACGTATCGCGTTGATCAGCGCTTGATGCCCAAGCACCCCGCGGAACTCGGCCCGGACGGAGCCCTCGTTCGTGTGCCCGTGAGGAAGACGGAGGAGAAGGGCTCTGACGTCAACCTCGCGGTGCGGATGATTCTCGACGCTCACCGCGGCGCAGCTGATCTGTACTGCTTGTTGACCAACGACTCCGACCAAGTGACAACCATCCGGACGCTCCAGGAAGAGTTGGGCGTCTCGGTCGGGTGGATCAGTCCCCTGCCGACGGTGCGCCAGAGCAAGGCGCTGAAACACACCGAGCCCGCCCTCGTAGCCTGCGTGACCCAGGATGCGCTGACGTCCAGCCAACTGCCCGATGTGATCACACAAGGACGTCAGACACTGCATCGCCCGGAGCATTGGTGCAGAAAATCCGAAGGCCCCGCGGAAGCGGGGCCTTCTAACCGGTAGCCGAAGCGTCCGGGGGTGTCGCACCAGGCTAGCATCGCGGCGATCAAATCTCCGGCGACTTCCCTGCCGCCGCAACACGCTCAGCGCATCGGGAGCAGCCGCGTCGATACCACCGGGGCCCCGTAGGCCTACTCGGTCGCCAGCGTGCGGGGCAACTCGTGCCGCAGGGCCGCCGTCGTCGGAACGACGATTGCGGCGAGGATGAGGACGAAGCCTCCACCCGCGACCCAGCCGATCGTCGCGAACGACACCGTCGAGAACGGAAGAGACAATTCGGCGGCGATGACGAAGCCACCGAGGATCGTCGCGACGGTGCCGAGCAACGCGGCGGTGACGGCGTAGATCATGGCTTCCCAGAGCGCCGTGAGGAGTATCGCGCCCCGGGTAGAACCGGCTGCTTGGATGAGGGCGAACTCCCGCTCGCGGGCGTGTGCAGACATGAACACGGTCGCCGCGGCCGTGACCGCCGAGAGCAGCAGCGGACCGCCCAGCAGGATCACGACGCTCTCGGGAGCCAAGTCGAATCCCTCACTCCTACCGGTTCGCGCGGCTTGGGCCGCCGCGAGTGTCGCACCCGTGGTGTAGAGACCGCCGGCGAGGGCGATCGCCACCATGAGCGGTCCGACCGCCGCGCTGGACTGACTGAGTCGATATCGGGCGGAAGTGCGAGCCAAGAACCAGGATGCCGATGCGCTCGGCGGGATGAGCGATGTCCACGCGCGGAGCACCGACGGGAAGACGAGCGGTCCGGCTGCGGCGAGAGTGCCGGCGATGAGAGGGGTCAGCAGGATGGCCTGGCCGGAGAACGCCGAGAGGGAGGCGTCGCCGTCGAGGTTCACCGCGAGTGTGATCGTGCCGCCGAGGGCAGCAGCGGTGAGGACGACGCGGGGCCATCCCATCGTGACTCGTGGGGGTTCCGGGTCGCGCAGCGCCGTGATTGGCGGCGTGCGGCTGGCGTGCCGTGCTCCTCGGATCCCGCCGACCAGCACCACGAGGGCCACCGCAGTCACCACGACGAGCACGCCACCGGGACCCAGATGAGGGCTGATCCCCCGCATATCGGGCCACTCACGGAACACCCACCGGAAGAGTGACGGGAAGGTCGGGATGGCGACGAGGCAGCCGACGAGCGCGCCGACGGCGCCGACGATGCCGAGTTGCGTGAGGACGACCAGAGCGACGAACGCGGGCCGAATGCCGACGAGCTGCCAAAGGGCGTAGCCGCGCTGCTGAAGGGCGACGGTCTGGTCGGCGGTGCCGTTGAGCACGATGAGCGCGGTGACCGCGGTGAAGAGGATGACGGCGGCGGTGGCGCCGGCGAGTCCCTCCTGGACTCGTCCACCATGGGCACTTCCGGTCTCGAGGAGGCCGGCGGCGATCGCGCCGACCGCACCGGTGGCGACAGTGACGGTCAGGACACCGAGCCACACTCGCGCATTCATGGTGAGGTCCGACAGGACGAGCCGGATCACGACGTTCCCCCGGCGAGCGCGATCGCCTCGAGAACCCGTTCCGGCGTGGGCGCGCGTAGTTCGCCGTGGATCAGGCCGTCACGCAAGACGAGCACGCGGTCAGCGAGCGATGCGGCCTCGAGGTCGTGGGTGACGACGACGACCGATCGGCCGTCGTCGGCTGACGCGCGCAGGAGCTGCAGCACGTCGGCCCCCGTGGCCGTGTCGAGCGAGCCGGTCGGCTCATCGGCGAACACGATGTCCGGTCGCAGAGCGAGCACGCGGGCGAGCGCGACGCGCTGCTGCTGACCGCCGGAGATCTGTCCCGGGCGATGCCCGCCGCGATCGGACAATCCGACGTCGAGGAGCGCTCGGTCGACATCCGCGCCACTCACCCGCCGCCGCGCGAGGAGAACGGGCAGCGCGATGTTCTGCCGTACGGTGAGGGACGGAATGAGGTTGTAGGACTGGAACACGAAGCCGACGTGATCGCGACGAAGCGTCGCGAGGGCGCCGCGAGCGAGGCTGCCCACTTCACGTCCGACGAGACGGACCGACCCCGATTCGAAGGGCTCGAGTCCGGAGAGGCAGTAGAGCAGCGTGGATTTGCCGGAGCCGGAGGGGCCGACGATGCTGACCATCTCGCCGGGCTCGATATCGAGCGAGATTCCGCGCAGCACCGGCACGGGGGGTTCCTTCCTGCGGGCTGCCGGGAAGGTCTTCCGAAGGTTCTCGGCACGAAGAATCGGATCGGTCACGCCCTCATCCGATCCGTCGGCACGGGTGATCACGAGGGAGCGAGGTGGAAAGTCGAGGTAGACCTGGCTCTACTCTTCGTCGAAGGCGCGGACCCGCGAGCGCATGCCTCCGTAGGGTTGCCTCCATGAGACCCGGAAACGCGTGGCACGCGCTGATGCGTCGGCCGTGGCGTTTTCTGTTCAGCCGATGGCCGTGGCTCGCGTTCGTCTACCTGTTGGCGAGCGCGGCGATCGGTGTCGTCCTGCTGCCCGCGATGATCGCGACGTTCCTGCTCCTGCCGCTGTGGGGCATCGCCATCGGTGCGCTCGAACGCCGCCGCACCCGCCTCCTCGGCTTCCCTCGCCAGACGTCGGGGCACGTGCCTCTCACGCGCGAGCAGCGTCACATCTGGCTCGCCGTGCGCGTGAACGAAGGGGCCACCTGGCGGGAGTCAGCCGGGCTGGTGATCGATCTGGTGCTCGGCTGGGTGGCACTGGCTGTTCTGTTCGTTCAGGGAGTGTGCCTGGTCGTTTTCGTCTTCGTCGGTCTTTCGGGAGCCCGTGGCCCCAACCGCATCACCCTGTTCGCCGATATGCGCATCGTCGTGGGACCCGACAACTGGTGGCTGGTCGTCCCGATCGCTCTGTTCGCCCTGTTCGTGTTCGCCTATCTGAATGCGGTGCTCGCCGCCGCGCAGGCAACGCTCCTCCGGATGCTGTGCGGTCCCCGCCACCGGGAACTCGCCCGCAACGTGGAACGACTCGTCCAGTCGAGGTCGACGCTCGTCGCAGCGTTCGAGGCCGAGCGCCGACGCATCGAACGGGACCTGCACGACGGCGTGCAGCAGGAGCTCGTCACCCTCGCCGCCCGGCTCGGCATGGTCAGCCTCGAACTGGACGACCTCGCCGCGCGTGGCACGGCCACCGGTTCGGCCCGCGATGCCCTCGACGCGGCGCAGGGCCAAGCGGAGCGCGCGATGGCCACACTGCGCAACACCGTGCGCGGCATCCATCCCGCCATCCTCACCGATCACGGGCTCCGCCCCGCCCTGGCCGAACTGGCCGACCGCACCCCGGTCCCCCTCAGCCTCGACGTTGCGGACTTCGGCAGGCTCCCGTCGTCGGTGGAGACTGCCGCGTACTACCTCGTCACCGAGGCGATCAGCAACGCCGCCAAGCACACCGATGCGACCCGGCTGATCGTCCACGCCCGTGTCGAGGAGGAGACGCTCACCGTGACCGTCACCGACGACGGGCAGGGCGGCGCGGACGAGCAAGCCGGTACCGGACTCCGCGGATTGCGTGAGCGCGCCGACACCCTCGGCGGACAGTTCACGATCGTCAGCCCACAAGGAGGACCGACGACTCTGAACGCTAGGCTCCCGGTCCTCACCGAGAGCGGTGAGCAGCGTGCGTCTTCTGCTCGCTGAGGACTCCGCGCTGCTGCGCGAAGCGTTGACCGCTCTCCTGGAACGGCTGGGCCACACCATCGCCAGAACGGCGCAGAGCGCGCCTGGACTCCTCGAGGCGTTCGACCAGCTCACCGAATCCGAGGAACCGCCCGACCTCGTCCTCACCGATGTGCGGATGCCACCGGGCCACGGCGACGATGGGCTCCGCGCCGCTCTCGAGATCAGGACCTTTCATCCGTCCCAGCCCGTCATGGTTCTTTCGCAGTACATCGCCGACACCTATGCCCGCGAGCTCCTCACCCTCCCCGAAGGCGCGATCGGCTACCTACTGAAAGACCGCGTGAACCGCATCCGGGACTTCGCGTCCGCGCTCGAGACCGTCGCATCGGGTGGAACGGTCATCGACCCCGATGTGGTGCAGCACCTTCTCAGCGAATCCCTCGCGGGACCCCTCGACGGCCTCACAGCGCGGGAACGGGAGGTGCTCGCGCTCATGGCCGACGGACGGTCGAACGCCGATATCGCCGGCGTTCTCTTCCTCACCGATGCCGCCGTGAGCAAACACATCGGCAACATCTTCGCCAAGCTCGGCCTCGGCCCGGTCGAGGAGAACCGCCGCGTCCGAGCAGTCCTGACCTATCTCCAGGCTGCACGACCGTGACACCGCGCGACCGCGGCTCGGCCGTCCGCACCCCGCTCAGCGCATCGGCAACAGGCGCGTCGGCGAGGGGGACGCCGTACGGTGGCGCACGCGGCCCGGGACGCCCGTGCGGGCGTCGAGCGGGAGCGACACGATCTCGTCGGCGAGCTGACCGGCCACGAGCAGCGTGTCGTTGACCACGACGTGGTGCCGCGGCCAATGCGTTCCGGCCTCCGCGAGCGCGGTGAACTGCAGCGCCTCGCCCGCGCCGCGGACGGCGAGCACGCCGATCGTGTCACTGCCGCGGACGCCCGCGTAGAGCACCGTGCCGTCGCGGCTCGTGCTCAGTTCGGCGGCGGTGTCGCCCTCGAGCGTGCCGAGCAGGGGCTCACCCGAGACGACGCGCCAGCGGCCCTCGGCATCCGGGGTCAGGACGAAGACCTCGCGGCTGAGCTCGGTCACGACGTAGAGATGGCCGGACGGATGCCACACCCCGTGGCGCGGTCCGCTGCCCTTCGGCAGCACGACTTCCTGCGTGAGGCGGAGACCCGCGCCGGACGAACGCCAGAAGCGCACGAGGTCGAGGCCCATGTCGGTCGTGGCGAGGAGCCCGCGCGGCAGCACGATCGTCTCGTGCGCCCGCGAGACCCGCGCACGGCGGCGGCTTCCTCGGGACTCGCGTCGGTCTCGGGCAGAGCGTCGTACTCCGGGACGAGGTGCCGTACTCCTCG
>NZ_BADA01000214.1 GCF_000333395.1 Microbacterium sp. B19 | reverse complement strand
CAACTTCCTCGGCGGCGAAGACTTCCTGCAGGCGATGACGCTGGACTTCCTCAAACGCAGCGGCCTGGGACAACGCCTGGGCGGCGTCGCGCTGGATCCACGCCAGTCCCGCAAGCTGCGCGAGGAAATGGAACGCGGCAAGCGCGCGCTTTCGGAACAAGCCACGACCACCCTGCGCGTGCATTACGAAGGCGACGAATATCGCTGCGAACTGGACGAAGACACCCTGGCCCGCCTGGCCGAGCCTTTGCTGGAGCGGCT
>NZ_BADA01000215.1 GCF_000333395.1 Microbacterium sp. B19 | reverse complement strand
AGGTTCGAGGTCGGTGACGTCGGCCGCGCCGAGGTTGAGCAGCTCGTCCTGCGTGAGGTTGGCGTGCTCGGGGTTGGCGGCGGGATCGACGTAGCCGTCCTGCCCGCCGGCGCTCTCGGTGCGCTCCGAGCAGTCGAGGGCGTTCGGATCGGTGATCCGCTCGACATTCGACGGGAGCGTCAGCGACCGGTAGGTCTCCTCGGGCACGAGCATGAGGCCCTCGAAGAGCATGGGATTCGTGTCGGTCTTGTCGATCGCGAAGGTGTGTTTCCCGGCCTCGGCATCCACGACTCCGAGGTCTTGGAAACTGAACCCCGAATTGACCGGGACGAGCGTGTCGGGGATCTGCTGCTCGAGATCGGCGACCGACATGCCGGACGTGTCTGTGGCCACGCGGCCGGGTTTGTACACGTCGTCGACCGGGAACAGCTTGACGTTCTGCGGCGGGGAGCGCAGCTCGAACGACTCGTCGTACGACAGCGTCGACGAGGAGATGTGCAGCGTGTTCGCGGTGTTCGCCGACCGCATCAGCAGGTGGTACTTCCCGGGCTCTTTCACCGTGACCGGAACGCTGATCTCGGTCGCGCGCGGAAGACCGATGAACGATCCGCGCAGCGTGCCGAAGACCCCCGGCGTGATCATTCCCGTGCGGTTCCATTTGGTGTTCGAGAACAGCAGGAACGAGCGGAACATCGGCGACAGGTAGTAGTTGGATGCCACGACGTCGGGGTTGAACGCGAACATCCGGGTGTCCGGACCCGCGACGGCCTCCGGATGGTCCAGCAGCCACAGGTCGAGCGCCGAGGTGGTCTCGTCGTCGCTGAGCAGATGGATCGTGGACCCCTCAGGATGCGGTTCTCGGGCATGCCGAGCCATTCCCCCTGCAGGCCCGTCACCTTCGTCGCGGGGGAGGGCACCGGCAGCCAGGGGCTGTCGAGTTCGCCGACCTTGATCGTGGTCGTCCAGGTCGAGACGGCGATGTCGCTGTCCACCTGCGGGGCATCGAACACGGGGGCATCACCGGGCACCGTGACCGTGTCGCCCGAGTCGGGCTGCCACACGGCGCCGTCGAAGCGCGACAACGTGACCGCGCGCAGGTACGGCGCGGACGGTGCCGTCGTGTCGACGGTGAGGACGTCGATGTCGCGCGGCTGGCGGAGGTCGTTGCCGAGGTCGAGGTTGGGGTTGATCGTCGTCCCGAAGCCGGCGCCCGACCCCGAGGCGAACCGCAGACCGGGCTGGGGGAGGAGCGGCACGGCGACGAGCGTGACCAGCACCGACACGGCGGCGATCCCGATCGCTGTGGCCGACGCGCCCCACACCCGCGGTCCGATCCGGCGCTGAGGGCCGCTCGCCCGGGTGCGCGAGCGCACGTCCATGCGCAGCAGGAAGAGGATCGTGACGGCGAGGGCGAGCACCGCGGGCACATCGACCGCCGCGGGGATGGCGATCGTCGGGATGAGCGACACGGCGACGAGGCCGACGCCCGCGAGAAGCGGCATCCGCGCGGTCAGGACGACGTGGTCGAGCACGATCGCGAGGCCTGTCACCGCGGCGACGAGCACGAACGACAGGCCCGTGGCGGCGGTGACCGGTGCGATGCCGAGCCGGATCTCCTCCGATGCTCCCGAGAAGAGCGCGGGGATCGAGGCGATCGTCGTCGGGGTGGGGATGATCCCGAGCAGCGCGGTGGAGCGGGCGAAGACGGCCGTGAGCAGGAGCACCCCGACGACGAGTTCGGCGAGCGTGGCCACGAGCGCGGGAAGGCGGGCGAGCCGCACCGCGAGTCCGGTGACGAGCACCGCCGCGGCGGCGGTGACGGCGCCGACGGTCCACGCGCCCGGGGCGATCACCGACAGGACAGGAACGAGGGCGGCCACGATGCCCGCGAAGACGCCGAGGGCGAGCAGGGCGAGGTCGCGTCGACGCCGGACGGGACGCGCGGTGTTCCCGTCAGCCCCCGACACGAGCATCCTCGGGTCGTGCGGCCTCGTCCCAGGCGCGGGCGACATCGCCGCCCGGGCGCACCGAACTCGTGTGCCAGCCGGTGCCGTCGACCGGGTGGTCGGACACGGTGATCAGCAGCGGAAGCGCCGACCGCTGGGCGGCGGCACGCAGCGGGGGCAGGTCGTCCGGCGCGAGCCGTCCGGTGACGACGACCACGGGGCCGAGCATCGCCGCGACCGACGCGGGGACGATGCGGCGCGACGGCACGTCGATGCGGGCGCGCAGGGTCGCGAAGGATGCCGCGAGCGCCCGGGCCTCGGCATCCTCTCCGCCCGCGACGGGCTCGGCGAGGAGCTCGCCGTCGCTGTCGACGACCTCGACCGTGTAGCCCTCGTGCACGAGCCGCGACACCGCGGAGACGCAGACCGACACCGCGGTCTCGAAGGCCGGGTCGCCGCCGATGGTCTCGGCCGCGATCGGTGACCACCGCGAGAGGGCGCGATCGAACACGACCGTCGCCGCAGGGCTCGACTCCTGCTCCTCCTGCCGCACCATCAGCGTGTCGCGGTGGGCGGTCGCCCGCCAGTGGATGCGGCGCATGGAGTCGCCGGGGGCGTAGGGGCGGGCGACGAGGTTGTCGGCGCCCTGACCGAGTTGGAGTGCCGCGCTCTGCCGGGTACCGCCGGCCTCGCCCGGGGTCGCGGGAAGCGGACCGAGCTCGACGACCGTGGGCGCGACCGTGAGCGCGGACGCCCGGCCGACGCGGAAGCGACGGCGCACCAGTCCGAAGGGGTCGGTCGTCGTGACCCGGACCGGCCCGAGCTCGTAGCTTCCGCGCACGGCCCCGCGGACCTCGTAGCGCAGGTGCACCGGCGCGCCGGAGCGCCGCAGAGTGGATGCCGCGGCGGGGAAGCCGCCCTCCGCGCGCCCCTCGAGACCGGACGGAAGGCCGTCCGACCACCGTCCGGGGAGGGTCGGCAGCGCGCTGTTCACCCGCACCGCGAGCTGCACCTCGGCGAGGCCGCCGACCTCGGGGACCTCGGGACTCACGGTGCGGACGACTTCTCCGGACGCGCGGACGAGGAGCGCGCTCGCCGCCGCGAACACGACCAGTGCCACCAGGAGCACGCCGAAGTAGAGGAGCTCGGGGATCGCGGCGCGCTCGGCGACGATGAGGGCCACCACGCCGAGGGCGACGGCGCCGGTGCCTCGCAGGGTCAGCGGCCAGCGCTCCTTCACGACGTGCTCACGCTCGCTGGGCCAGCGGAACGCGCACGCTCGCGGCGATCCGCTCGAGCGCGTCCGCCACGACGACGGCCCCGGCCCGGCCGCCTGCCGCGGACCGGTTCGCGATCACGCGGTGGGCGAAGACGGGCGCGAGCAGCGCCGTGAGGTCGTCGGGGATCACGTAGCCGCGGCCGTCGAGCGCCGCCCGCACCTTGGCCGCGCGGACGAGCTGCAGGGTTGCGCGGGGGCTCGCCCCTAGGCGGATGTCGGGGTGGGAGCGCGTGGCCTGGGCCAGTGCGACGGCGTACTCCTCGAGCGCGGGGGCGACGTGCACCCCACGCGCCCAGGCGATCATGGCGGTGACCTGCGGCGCAGAGACGACGGGGGTGAGCGCATCGAGCGGGTTGACGGTGTCGCGCTGGCGGAGCATGAGCGTCTCGGCCGCGGCATCCGGGTACCCCATGGAGATCCGGAGGAGGAAGCGGTCGCGCTGCGCCTCGGGGAGCGCGTACGTCCCCTCCATCTCGAGCGGATTCTGCGTCGCCACGACCAGGAAGGGAGAGGGGAGCACGTGGGTGCGTCCGTCCACAGTGACCTGGCGTTCCTCCATCGCCTCGAGCAGCGACGACTGCGTCTTGGGGGACGAGCGGTTGATCTCGTCGGCGATGACGATGTGCGCGAAGACCGCGCCCGGCGTGAACTCGAACCGCCGCTCGACAGGGTTGAACACCGACACGCCGGTGATGTCGCCGGGCAGCAGATCGGGAGTGAACTGGATGCGACGCACGTCGGCGTCCACCGTCGCCGCGAGGGCGCGCGCGAGCATCGTCTTGCCGACGCCGGGAACGTCCTCGATCAGCAGGTGGCCCTCGGCGAGAAGTGCGATGAGCGCGCTCCGCACGGCATCCGGTTTCCCGTCGATCACGCGCGACATCGACGCGAGGATGCGCTCGGCGAGCCGCGCGAAACCCTCCGCATCCAGGGGTTCGTCGACCTCGGCGCCCACGGGCTTCAGGTCGGGGCGGCGTAGCCGCGGGGCCGCCTCGGGCGTCACCGTCTCGTCCATGGCATCCCTCGTGTCGCATCGCGGCGGAGGAGCGTTTCGGGCCGCCGTGACCTGATCGTAACCTGCGGGAACACGCTGCGGGTCGGAATACGGCACCTGCTCAGGTGCGCGACGGCCCTAGGATCGGGCATCGTTGCCGACCCGAGGAGAACGACATGACCGAAGCCGCCGCCGTACTCGCCGTCGACATCGGTGGGACGAAGGTGGATGCCGCCGTCGTCACCGCCGCGGGCGAGGTCGTTCGCGCGAGCGTCGCTCGCCGCCCGACCGGACGGGAGAACAGTCGCGAGGTCATCGCGGGCAACATCCGCGCCGCCGCCGAGGAGGCGCTCGCCGCCGTCCCCGACGTGCGCGTCGGTGCGATCGGTGTCGGCAGCGCCGGTCCGGTGGACCTTCCCGCGCGGTCGGTGTCGCCGCTCAATCTTCCCCAGGTCGAGGGTCTCGTGATCGACGAGGTCCTCGGCGGCCTGGTCGACGGTCCCCTCACCCTCGCGCTCGACGGCACCTGCATCGCGCTGGCCGAGCACTGGCGCGGTGCCCTCGTCGGCACGACGAACGCGATGGCGATCGTGGTGTCGACGGGTGTGGGCGGGGGCCTCGTGATGGACGGCCGCCCGGTCACCGGCTCCACGGGCAACGCCGGGCACCTCGGGCAGACGTTCGTCCGCACGATCGACGGCGACCCCGCGGTCGCGACGCTGGAGGCCGTGGCCGCCGGTCCCGGTTCGGTGGCGTGGGCACGATCCCGTGGGTGGGTCGGCGAGACCGGGCTCGACCTGGCGGCGTCCTACCGTGCGGGCGACGAGATCGCCGTCGCCGCCGTGCGCCGCTCCGCCGCCGCCGTCGGGCAGGCGATCGCCGCCGCCGCGACGCTCTGCGACCTCGAGGCCGTCGCGGTCGCGGGCGGTTTCGCGAGGGTCGCCGACGACTACGTCGACCTGGTGGCCGCCGCCGCCCACGACGCCGCGCTCCACGCATACGCGCGTCGGTGCCGCGTCGTTCCGTCCGGACTCGACGGCGACGGCCCGCTGCTGGGGGCCGCCGCGCTCGCGCTCGGCGCGTGACACCCGTCGACGACGGTACGGTTACCGCATGACGATGGGGCAGGACGGGGGATCGCGGCGTCGCGGCTCGAACCTGCCCGCGGTCGGCACCTACAACCAGGTGCTCGTGCTCGACCTCATCCGGCGCGCCCCGGACGGCATCAGCCGAAGCGAGCTCGCCGAGCGGACGGGATTGGCGCCGCAGACCTTGACGAACCTGACCCGGCGTCTCGCGGTCGAGGGGCTCATCGCCGAGGCGGGGAAGGTCATCGCCGGCCCCGGCAAGCCGCGGACCCTGCTGGCGCTGAACCCCGAGTCGCGGTTCGCGGTCGGCGTGCACCTCGACCCCTTCGTCGACACGCTCGTCGTTCTCGATCTGGCGGGCAAGGTCGTCGCGCGGGCGGAACACACGCCGCTCACGGCCGCACCCGGACCCGTGATGACCGCGTCGCTGGCCGACGCCGTCAACGACCTGCTCGCCACGTCCGGTGTGCCGCGCGATCGGCTGCTGGGTATCGGCGTCGCCGCGCCCGGACCGTTCGATCCGCGCGACGGGCGTCTGCTGAACCCGCCGCTGCTGCCCGCGTGGCACAACGTTCCGCTCCGCGATCAGCTCCACACCGCCACCGACTTGCCCGTCGTCCTCGAGAAGGACGTCGTCGCGGCGATCGTGGGGGAGATGTGGTTCGACCGCCGCGACAGAGTGTCGAACGCGATGTTCCTGTACTACGGCGCCGGCGTCGGCATCGGCCTCGCGGTGGAGGGCTCGCCGGTCCGGGGCCTCACCGGGAACGCGGGAAACATCGCGCACATGATCGTCGATCCCACGGGACCGGTGTGCGCGTGCGGTGCGCGCGGGTGCCTCGGCGTGGCGATCGAGCCCGAAGTGCTGCTCCGCGCCGCCGGGATCGACCCCGCTCCGTACGCCGCGGGTTCGGGCCTCCCCGGCGCGCTGCGCGACCTCGCCGAGCGCGCCCAAGCCGGGGATGAGCGGGCGCGCAGCGTGGTCGAGACCGCGGCGCAGCGGATGGCGCGGGCGGTGGTCGAGGTGAACAATCTCCTCGACCTGGACACCGTCGTCGTGGGCGGGGTGGCGTGGTCCGCCCTGTCCGACGTCTTGCGCGTTCCGCTGGTGGAGGGCCTCGCGTCCTCCCGGGCGTCGACGGCGACGCTGCCGGTGACGCTGCAGGATTCTCTCCTGGGCACGGATGTGGCCGCCGTCGGTGCGGCCTGCCTGATCTTGGATGAGTCGTTCACGGCCCGACCGGCCGACCTCATGATCACCGCCTGAGCTCCGCGAGATACGCCGCTGGGGGCGGAGCCGTGCCCCGGACGCGGGTGCGGACCGGGGCACGGCAAGGCATCCGAACAGGCCCGGATATTCGTGCTTGCCGTATTTACTCTGTTTGATAGAGTAAACGCGGTTCGACCCCGAAGGAGGAGTCGGCGACCTAGCAAAGGAGCAGGAATGCGAATCAGAGCCCTCGGCGTGATCGGCGTTGTCGGGATCGTCGGTGCGAGTCTGGCCGGATGCAGCGCGGGAGGCTCGTCCGCCGCCCCGGCGACCGAATCCGGCGAACGCACGATCACCGTGGCGTACCAGAAGACCTCGGCCTTCCATCAGCTCGACGATCTCTTCCAGAAGGTCAAGCCGGAGTTCGAGGCCGCCAACCCGGGCGTCACCGTCAAGCTCCAGCCCATCGAGTCCGAGAACGACTACTTCACCAAGCTCGCCCTCATGAACGGCTCACCCGACACGGCGCCCGACGTGATGTACGAAGACAGCTTCCAGATCCGCTCCGACGCGGCCGCCGGCTACCTCCTCCCGCTCGACGACTACGTCAACGGATGGGCCGACTGGAGCCAGTTCTACGACGCGGCCAAGCAGGCCGGCTATGGCGACGACGGCAAGACCTACGGCGTGTCCATGGGAACCGACACGCGCGCCATCTACTTCAACAAGCAGATCTTCGCCGCCGCCGGTCTCCCCGCCGACTGGCAGCCGAAGACCTGGAAGGACATCATCTCCGCCGCGCAGAAGATCAAGGCGGCGGAGCCGGATGTCATCCCGCTCAACATCTACGGCGGCAAGGCCGCCGCGGAGCAGACCTCGATGCAGGGTCTGGAGATGCTGCTCTACGGCACCGGCTCGACGCTCTACAACACCGACAGCCAGAAGTGGGTCACCGGGTCGGCCGGTATGACCGACGCGCTGCAGTTCTACAAGGACATCTACGCCGACGGGGTGGCCACGCCGCTCGATCTGGCATTGGACTCCACGATCGGCAGCCGCGTCTCCACCGAACTGCTGCCGCAGGGCAAGCTCGCGATGGCCATCGACGGCTCGTGGCTGCCGGGTGGCTGGAGCGAGGGCAAGAACGCGTGGCCCGCGTGGGAGAGCACGATCGGACTGGCGAAGATGCCGACGCAGGACGGCGGCGACCCCGGCTTCACGTCGATGTCCGGCGGCTGGACCCTCGCCGTCGGTGCCCAGAGCAAGCACCCCCGCACCGCGTTCGACTTCGTCGCGATGGCGCTCAACCAGGAGAACACGCTCAAGTACGACACCGAGAACAGCCAGATCGCCGTGCGCAAGGACGTGGCGACCTCCGACGCCTACCTGAGCTACAACCCCACGTTCTCGTTCTTCTCGGACCTGGTCCAGTACACGCACTTCCGTCCCACGACGCCGGACTACTCGCAGATCTCCAGCGCTCTCCAGGCCGCGACGGAATCCGTGATCACCGGCCAGGCCACCCCCGAGGACGCGGCGGCGACGTACGACGACGCGGTGACGAAGATCGTCGGCAAGAACGCCGTGGAGCAGGGCAACTGATCCGATGACGACGACGTCTCCGGTTCGCCTCCTCCCCGCCCCGACCGGGGCGGGGAGGAGGCGGGCCTCCGCCCTGCGGTCGCTCGGCCGCTCCACGCCGCTCCTGCCGGCGCTGGTGCTCCTGGCGATCTTCCTCCTCGGCCCCATCGTCTACGCGATCTGGGGATCGCTCACCAACACCGCCCTCACCGGGTACAAGGCGGCGAAGCCGCAGTTCATCGGCCTCGACAACTACGCCGCGCTGCTCGGCGACAAGGACTTCTGGACCGCGGTGCTGCTGACTGTCGCGTTCGTGTTCTTCTCGGCGATCGTCGGTCAGAACGTGCTGGGCCTGGCCCTGGCCGTCCTGATGCGGTCGTCGTCGAAGCCCGTGGCCACGATCGTGGGTGCCCTCGTCGTCGTGGCCTGGGTGCTCCCGGAGATCGTCGCCGCGTTCGCGCTGTACGCCTTCTTCTCCGCGGACGGCACCGTGAACGCCGCGCTGCAGGCCGTGGGGCTCGCGCCGGTGAGCTGGCTCATCCAGTACCCGATGCTCGCGGTCATCCTCGCCAACGTGTGGCGCGGCACCGCGTTCTCGATGCAGGTCTACAGCGCCGCTCTGGCCGAGGTCCCCCAAGAGGTGTCCGAAGCCGCGCAGTTGGACGGCGCCAACTCCGTCCAGCGCTTCTTCCTCGTCACGCTGCCGATGATCCGCCGTTCCATCTCGACGAACCTCATGCTCATCACGCTGCAGACGCTCGGCACCTTCGGGCTCATCTGGGTGATGACCGGCGGCGGTCCCGGCATCCAGAGCACCACTCTGCCGGTCCTGGCGTATCAGCAGGCGTTCCAGTTCGCGCAGGTCGGGTACGGCACCGCGATCGCGACCGTGACTCTCGTCCTGGGCGCGGTGTTCGCCGTCCTCTACATCAAGATCCTGAAGCCGGAGGTGGAGTGATGACCGCCGTGTCCCTTCCGACCCGACGTCCGCGCGTGCGTCCCTCCGTGGCCTCGCCCACGCGCCGGGAGCCCGCTGGGTGTCCGACATC
>NZ_BADA01000216.1 GCF_000333395.1 Microbacterium sp. B19 | reverse complement strand
TGCACCTCGTCGTGCCGCTCATCGGGTTCCTCATCATCGGCTACGTGCTCTTCAACGCCGACATCACCGCCAAGATCGGCGGCATCCTGTGGCTCGTCGTCGGCGGCATCGTCTACCTCGTCTTCGCCCGCAAGTACGGGGTGACGCCCGTCCCGGCGCCCGAGCACGCCGCTCGACCGCCGGTGAGGGCGGCGCGGAGGTGGCCTCGCGATGACGATCGCGCACCGCCTCGGCAAGGAGCTGGGGCGTCCCGGACACAGCGCCGACGTCCCGCCGGTGCTGTGCATCGCGCCCGGTACGGGGGAGCGCATCGCGTTCCAGACCGACGACGCGGTGTACCGCGAGCTCCACGAGCACGGCGACCTCGCGCGCCTGACCGCGCCGCTGAACCCGGTGACCGGTCCGGTGTACGTCGAGGGCGCCCGGCCCGGCGACGCCCTGGCGGTGACGATCCACGAGATCCGGCTGACCGACACCGGGTGGGCGATGAGCCTGCCCGGTGTCGGGGCGCTGCGCGACCGCATGCCCGACCGGGTCGTGACCCGGCGCATCCCGATCGACGCCGAGGGCGTTCACCTCACGGATGCCGTGACCGTCGCGCCCCGACCGATGGTCGGCTGCATCGGTACCGCGCCGGCGTCGGGGGTGGCCAGCACCGTCATGCCGGCCCACGCGATCGGCGGCAACATGGACGTGACCGACGTCGCGCCCGGCGCGACCGTGTACCTCCCGATCGAGGTCGACGGCGCGCTGCTCGCGATCGGCGACGTTCACGCGATCATGGCGCGCGGCGAATCCTCGTTCGTCGCGATCGAGGCCGAGGGGACCGTGGTCGTGTCCGTCGATGTCGTTCCCGACATGGCGCTGCGGGCGCCCCGCATCGCGACCGCGGAGGAGTGGATCTTCGTCGGCCTCGGCGCCACCGTGCAGGAGAGCGTGCGCCGCGGATACGAGGACGCGTTCGACGCCTTCATCGAGAGGGGGTGGGATGCCATGGACGCCTACACCGTGATGAGCGCGCTCGCCGACTCCGAGCTCGGCGGTCCCACCGGCGCGGTCGGCCCCGACCCGCTGCACCCGTTCGACGCGATCGGCGCGGTCACCCTGCACCGCGTGCCGCGCCGGCTGCTCGACGGGGAGCCGTCGCCCGCGGCGGGGGACGGCGCCGTCGCCGTGTAAGATCGTCTGTTGGAAGTGTGTCCGAGCGGCCTAAGGAGCATGGCTGGAATCCATGTAGGCGGGGTAACTCGCCTCGCAGGTTCAAATCCTGTCACTTCCGCCAGACGGAGCCCCGTCCGAACGTCAGTTCGGGCGGGGCTTCTCTCCTTCTCGTGTGCCCCGCGCGGTGCCGCGTCAGCGGACCGGCTCGGGCGCCTCGACCGGCGCGGGCTCGCCGCGCAGCAGCAGCGAGCGGGGGAGCAGCAGCGCCCGCAGGCGGCCGGCCGCGCTCGCCCCGGCGCGGAGCCGTTCGCGGATGCGCTCCACCGCGTCCGCGATCGCCGGCCCCCGTGCGGGGTCGATACCGTCCTCGGCATAGACCGCGCGTTCCAGCGCGTCGCGCACGAGCCCGACGTCGTCGGCATCCACGTCGTGGTCCTCGACGAGCCGCGCGGCGAACGCCCGCGGCGATTCGGCATCGGGGGCACGGACGCCGAGATCCACCGCGTCCGCGCGGATCTCGGCCCAGGCCGCCACGGCGTCACCCGCGAGGATCCTCGGGGCGCGGGAGCGCCGGCGCCACGCGCGCAAGACGCCCGGCGCAGCGGCGAGGAGCAGCAGGATCACGACGCCGACGCCCACGAGCGCGGGCAGCGCGCTCTGCGCGGTCGCGGCGCCGACACCCGAGGAGGTCGTGCCGGGGCCGTCCTGGTCGCCGAGCTGCGGGGCGTCGGTCCGGGTGGCGCCGGGGGTCGCGGCATCCCGTTGCTCGGGGGTGGTCGTGGTGCTGCTCGAGCCCCCGGTCGACCCCGAGGCGAAGCTCGTCGGCACGCCGAGGCTGTTGGTCGGCTCGAACGGGACCCAGCCGATGCCGCGGAAGTAGACCTCCGGCCACGCGTGCAGCTGGCTCGACGTGACCGTGTAGTCCGTCTGACCCTGCTGCTCGACCGAGCCCGATCGCGTGCCCGGCAGGTATCCGACGACGATCCGCGAGGGCATGTCGAGGGGTGCGGGCCATCACCGCGAACGCCGACGCGAAGTGGACGCAGTACCCCGTGCGCTCCTG
>NZ_BADA01000217.1 GCF_000333395.1 Microbacterium sp. B19 | reverse complement strand
CGGCGCCGCCCGCGGGGACGTCGGCGGCGAGGCCCTCGGCATCCGAGACGGTCTTCTCGTGATCGGCGCCGGGCAGGTTCTCGGGGGGAGTGGTCACGGTGGTCCTTCCGGTGGGGTGGGAGCCCACGCTAGGCCGCCGGGCGCAGCGCGGTGACGGGGTTGACGAGCCCGTCGACCCCGATGTCGGAGGGGCTGGATAGGCTCGGGGAGACCCCCGAAAGGAACCGCAATGCAGCAGCGTCCCCTCTCCCGCGCCGGCCGTGAGATCTCGGCCATCGGCCTCGGCACCTGGCAGCTCGGGCCCGACTGGGGCGGGGTGAGCGAAGACGCGGCGATGCAGGTCCTCGGTGCCTCGGCCGACGCCGGCGTCACGCTCTTCGACACCGCCGACGTGTACGGCGACGGGCGCTCGGAAGAGCTCATCGGCGCATTCCTGCAGAAGACGGATGCCGGGGGCATCACGGTGGCGACCAAGATGGGGCGCCGGGCAGAGCAGGTGCCCGAGAACTACACGATGGAGAACTTCCGCGCGTGGACCGACCGGTCGCGCCGCCTCCTCGCGCAGGACACGCTCGACCTGGTGCAGCTGCACTGCCCGCCGTCGGCCGTGATCGACGACGATGCCACGTACGACGCGCTGGACCAGCTGGTGTCCGAGGGCGTCCTTGCGGCGTACGGGGTGTCGGTCGAGACGATGGACCAGGCCCTCTCGGCGCTCCGTCGTCCGAACCTCACCAACCTGCAGATCATCTTCAACCCGTTCCGTCTGAAGCCGCTCGACGAGGTGCTCCCGCTCGCCGCCGAGAAGGGTGTCGCGGTGTTCGCTCGCGTTCCCCTCGCGAGCGGTCTGCTCTCGGGCAAATACACCGCCGACACGACGTTCGACAAGGACGACCACCGCACGTACAACCGCAACGGCGAGGCGTTCGACAAGGGCGAGACGTTCTCGGGCGTCCCGTTCGCCGAGGGGGTCGCCGCGGCCGACGAACTCAAGGCGGCGCTGCCGGCGGGCGTGACGCTCCCCGCGGCGACGCTCGCGTGGATCGCGTCGCGCGAGGGTGTGACCTCCGTCATCCCGGGGGCGCGCTCGGCCGAGCAGGCCGAGGCCAACGCCGCCGCGGCCGACCTGCTCGAGGGCGGGTTCGACGTGGACGCGTTCGACGCGCTCGTGCGCGACGTCTACGACCGCCGACTGCGCGCCGAGATCCACCCGCAGTGGTGAGCCTCTCCTGACATGACGGATGCCGGATCCCCGAGGGGGTCCGGCATCCGTGTTCGTGCGAGTAGACGTCAGCTGACGTCGCCGCGCCAGGCGCCGGACTCGGCGCCGCGCGACTCGATGTACTCCTTGAAGTTCTTCAGGTCCTTCTTGACCGAGTGGTCGTCGGCGCCGAACACGGCACCGGCCTTCTCGAGCAGCCCCGTGGGCTCCCAGTCGATCTGCACGGTCACGCGCGTCTCGTTGTCGGAGAGGCGGTGGAACGTGACGACGCCGGCGTGATTCTCCTCGCCGCCGACACTGTTCCACGCGACGCGCTCGTCGGGGTGCTGCTCGGTGATCTCGGCGTCGAACTCACGCTCCGCGCCCGCGATCTTGACCTTCCAGTGCGTGAGCGTGTCGGTCTTCTGCGTGATGGACTCGACGAAGCTCATGAAGTGGGGGAACTCCTCGAACTGCGTCCACTGGTTGTAGGCGACGCGGACGGGAACGTCGACGTCGATGGTTTCGATGACCTGGGCCATGATGTCCTCTCTCGGTGATCCGGGGGTCTCGGCGATCCGGGGATGCCCAGTCTTCGCGCGATCCCATTCGCCGGCCCCGGGGTTGAGGGATCGGCGGATGTGGCCTATAGGCCCCTCAGGCGCGGCCGCGCAGGATCAGGTTCCAGTACACCCACGGCAGGATCCGGCGGTCGGCGACCCACGTCGAGCGACGCTCGCGCGAGAGGGAGCGCCAGAACGGGATCGTCGGCTGCGGCTTTCCCCAGCGGTCGAACTCCGCGAACACCACCGTGCCGCGGGAGACGGTGAACGGCACGACGCTGTACCCGTCGTATCGCGCGGTCGGCGTTCCGCCGCGGAGCACAGCCCGCAGGTTCTTCGCGAGCACCTTCGCCTGCGGCCGGATCGCGCCGCCGGAGGGCCGCGTCGCGACGCGCGCGGCGTCGCCGAGCGACCACACGTCGGGGAAGCGGCGATGCCGGAGCGTCTCCGGATCCACGTCCACGAAACCGTGCGCGTCGTCGGGGTCGGCCAGTCCGCTCCCCGCGATCCACTCCGGCGCCCGCTGCGGCGGGACCGCGTGCAGCACGTCGTACGCGAGTGTCTCCTCGACGTCGCCGTGACCGATCGTGAGCGTGCGGGTCGTGGCATCCACGCTCCGCACCTCGCGGGAATACCGCACCTCGACGCCGTACGCCTCGAGCACGCGGCGAAGTTCGCGATCGACGTCCGGGATGCCGAACGGCACCGGGTCGGGCAGGACCAGGATGACGCGGATGTCGTCGAGCACCCCGAGCGCGCGCCACCAGTCGCACGCGAGGTACAGGGGCTTCTGCGCGGCGGCTCCGCACGAGGCCGGTTCGGGAGGCTGGGTGAACACGACCGTACCGCTGCGGAGGTCCCGCAGCGTGGGCGAGGCCTTCGCCGCGAGGGCGAGGTCGTAATTGGACACGCCCTCGGGTGCGGCCATGGCCTCGGGGAGCCCGGGGATCGCGTCCCACGCCAGCCGCAGGCCCGCCGCGACGATGAGCTGGTCGTAGTCGAGGTGGCCGCCGGAGACCAGGTGCACGCGGTGAGCGTCGGCGTCGACCGTGAAGACCGCGTCGCGCAGCCAGCGGACGCCGGGTGGGATGACGTCGGCCTGCGGGCGCGACGCTTGCGAGGCGCGCGCAGTGCCGCCGGCGATGTGGGACTGCAGCGGGGCGTACACGTGCGTCTCGCGCGGTTCGATCACCGTGATGTCGCCGAGGCGGGCGCGGTGGAGGCGCCCGGCGATCGAGAGGCCGGCGTTGCCGCCCCCGATCACCACGATCCGCGGGGGCGCAGTGGGGGAGTCGGGCATGCGGCATCCTTCCGTTCCGGTCAGCACACCCCGGATGCGCGCGAGGAGGCGACGGGGTTGACAGGGGGGTCGCCGAGCGGGTCGACGAAGGTCGTGACCTTCGCTCCCGTTCCGACCGCGGCGCGGAGCGGGCGCCGTTCGCGCCGGTCGCGAACGCTGTCAAGGGGGCAGGAGTCGCGACAGGCGGACGGTGGGATGGAGGAGTCGTCGACCCGGCGGCGCGTGCGGTCACCGCACGGACGACCGAAAGGATCCCCCATGAGCGACGTCTCGTCCGACCCGACCATCCCCGCCGGCCCCGACGGCGTGACGGGTGTGCAGCCGCTTCGCGACGGCGACACCTCGATCGAACCCGATCCCGCACTCGACCCCGCGCAGGCGGAATGGGATGCCACGACCGCCATCGACGAGGGGGTCGACCCGGCCGACCTGGACCCGGCGACCGCGACGGGTGCCGACCCGGCCGAGATCCCCGCGGACGACGCCGACATCCCGCTCGAGGACGTGCATCCGGAGTCCACCGGCACCGACTCGCAGGGTCAGGACCCGGGCGTGGTCGAGCTCGGCGAGGAGGGCCAGGGCGACCTCGCGCCCGAGGACCTCTGAGGCATTCGACGCGGCGCTTGCGCCGTTCGGCTAATGGGCGTAGCTTATGGCTATGGACATTAGCCAACTTCAGGTGGACGGCGGCCGGCTGGCCGTCGAGGTGCGCGGGGAGGGCCCCCTCGTGGTGTGCTCGCCCGCGATGGGCGACGAGCGCGACGCGTTCGGACCGCTCGCCGACCGGCTCGTGGCACGCGGGTACCGGGTGGCCCTCGTCGATCTGCGCGGGCACGGCGACAGCGACACGACCTTCGCCGAGTACGGCGACCAGGCGACGGCGGGCGACCTGGTCGCCGTCGTCGAAAGACTCGGCGGCGGACCCGCGATCCTCGCCGGGGCCTCGATGAGTGCGGGCGCCGCGATCATCGCGGCCGGCACGCGGCCCGACCTCGTGTCCGGCCTCGTGCTCCTCGGACCGTTCGCCCGCAATGGCAACGCGGCGATGAGCGCACTCCTGCGTGTGCTGCTCGCGCGGCCGTGGGGTCCCGCGGTGTGGCGCGGCTACTCCGCCTCGCTGTGGCCGGGTCTCGGCGCGGGCGCGCGCGAACGGGCCGCGCACCTGTCGCGCCGGCTCGCGCGGCCCGGGCGCTGGAGCGCCTTCTCCCGCACGACCCGCGTCGATCACTCGGTCGTCGCCCCGTTCCTGCCGCGCGTGACCGCGCGGTCGCTCGTCGTCATGGGTGCGGCGGACCCCGACTGGAAGGACCCGGCCGCCGAAGCCGCGTGGCTCGCCGGCGAACTCTCCGCCGAGGTGCAGCTCGTCCCGGGCGTCGGCCACGCGCCGATGCTCGAGGCCCCCGACCTCGTGGCTGATCGCGTCTTCTCGTTCCTCGCGGAGGTGAGCGGTGCCGCGGGCCGGTCTTGACGCCGAGGTCGTCGTGCGCCGCGCCGCCGAGCTCGTGGATGCCGAAGGCGTGGCATCCCTGTCTCTGGCCCGCGTCGCGACGGCGCTCGGGGTGGCCGCGCCGAGCCTGTACAAACACGTCGGCGGGCTGGGCGATCTGACAGACCGCGTCGCGCTCGCCGCGACCCGGGCCTTCGGCGAGGCGCTCGCGCGATCCTCGCGCGGGGTGTCGTCGCGAGAAGCCCTGGGCTCGCTCGCGGCGGCGTATCGCGGGTTCGCGCGCGAGCGCCCGGGCATGTACGCGCTGGCGCAGCGTGGGGGAGCGGGGCCCGAGTGGGAGGAGGCGGCGGCTGCCCTCGTCGACGAGATCACTCGTGCGCTCGCCGGGTACGGCGCCGCCGCGGCCGACGTGCACCGGATCCGCTACGTGCGCTCGGCTCTGCACGGGTTCACGGATCTCGAGCGGGTCGGCGGCTTCCGTCAGTCGGCGTCGGTCGACGAGACGTTCGCCCGTCTCGTGGACGCGCTGGATGCCGAGCTCTCCCGGCCCGCGGAGGACGCGCGCGCCGCGGAGTGACGGCGCCGGAGCTGACGCGCATCAGTCCTCGGTGCGGAACCCCGCGGGTTTGTGGGTCCCGTCGCAGAACGGCTTGATCGTCGACAGACCGCACCGGCACAAGGCGACCGTGCGGCGGTGCTTCTCGATCGGGTTGCCGGCGGCGTCGCGCAGGTCGACGTCGCCCCGTACGAGGAGGGGACCGTCGGGGTACGCGGTGATCCGCGGCGGCTCGGCGGTCATCGGACCTCCTCGGCGTCCGCGCGCAGCGACGATGCACCGCGCGACCAGGCGTCGAGCAGGTGCTCGCCGACGCGGCCGTCGACGCTGAGGCACGCGGCTGCGCCGAACAGGATGTCGGGGAGCAGGTCCGGCCGGTCCTCGGCGAGGCTGCCAGCGAGGTCGCGCGCGGCGATCTGCTCGTGGACGGCGTCGGCCTCGACGTGCTCGTCGAAGTAGCCGCAGACGTCGTCGCCGAAGCCGAGGCGGCGCAGGCCCTCGGCGTAGAGCCGGTTGGGGATCGACGAGGTCATCTCGAACGCGGCGAGGTGCCCGACGATCGCGCCGAGGAGGCGCCGGTTCAGGCCGAACATCGACATCGCATTGTGCGAGGCGAGCGTCACGGCCGGGACGTCGTCGACGTACGCTCCGTAAGCGTCCGAGAGGCCGGCGCCGCGCACGGCTCGGGCGAACAGTTCGGCGTGCATGCGCCCTTGGGTGCCGCCGCCGTACTCGTCGGACTGGATCTCGACCAGCGCGGCCTTGGGGCGGCCCGTCAGGCGCGGGATCGCCCACGAGTGCGGGTCGGCCTCGCGCAGCGTGTAGATCGTCCGGTGCACCAGGAACTCATGCGCCTGATCCAGCGTCGCCTTCTTCGCGAGGTAGCGCGAGAGACTCGGGCCGGTGTCGGCGGCGGTCAGCGCGAACAGCGCACGGGCCACGGCATCCGCGGTCGCCGCGGGGAGATCGGGCTCGGGCAGGCGCGCCCGCAGTGCGGCCTCGAACGCCCGCTCGATCACCCCGCGCGTGGCGATGAGCGAGGGGTCCCACTCGAGTTCCGGGTCGAACGCCGCGATCGACCCGTAGGCCGAGGCATACAGCGCGAACAGAGCCACCTGCAGGTCGTCGTCGGTCTCGACGTCGGGGGAGGATGCCACGGCCGCATCGGCGAGTACCGTGTGGTTCGTCGCCGCGCGCGCGCTGAGGTGGTGCAGGACGGCGGCGCTCACCGGACCGCGCGGTGTGAAGGGGAGGGCGGGCGCGTCATCGGCGTCGATGGCGGCCAGCGGATCATGGGGGGAGAGGATCGCGGACACCGGAGCACTCTGCGGGCGTCTCGCCGGATCACCGAGCCCCTTGACAAGGGCGGAGGGGGTGACCGGACGGCCACCCCCTCCGGTCGATCACTGCTCGATCGGCTGCGGGGTGCTCTCGTGGGCGTTCTCGTGCGCGGCGATGACGTCGTGCCCGTCGTCGGTCGAGACCGAGATCCGACGCGGCTTGGCCTTCTCACTCACCGGGATCGTGACCGAGAGCACACCGTTGCGGTACGCGGCGCTGATGCGCTCGGTATCGATGCCCTGGCCGAGGTTCAGCTGGCGGACGAACGAGGCGGTCTCGCGCTCGCGCGTGATCCACTTCACGTCGTCGCCCGCGGCGAGCGTGCGCTCCGCGCGGATCGTGAGCAGCTGGCCGTCGACGTCGATGTCGACCGAGCCGGGGTCGACGCCCGGGAGGTCGGCGGACAGGACGTAGTGGTCGCCGTCGCGGTACAGGTCCATCGGCATGCGTCGCGGTCCGCCGCGGCGGGCGTCGAGGAGCGTCGACGCGAGGCGGTCGAGGTCGCGGAAGGGGTCGTAAGTGGCCATGGTCGTTCTCCTTTTCGATCGGTCCGGACGTGGCATCCGGAGAGTTCGTCGAAGTTGAGTCGTTTGCGCTCAACTTGAGATCAGATTAGCACTCTGGGATAGAGAGTGCCAAGGAGTTTGGCGCTCGACCGGTCCGCGTCGTGCCGGGCCGTCTGCGGGAACCGAGTGCCCGGCGGGCCGCGGGGGACGGTAGCGTCGTGAGGTGACCGATCCTCCCGCGACGACACCGCTCGTGCGGGCGCTCTGGGGCGCAACCCACCCCGGACCGACGCTCGTCGTCACGACCCTGTCCCTCGCGCTCGGCGTCGCGGCCGGTCTCGAACCGTGGCGGCTAGTGCTGCTCGTCGTCGCGGTCTTCGCCGGGCAGGTGTCGGTCGGACTCTCGAACGACGCGATCGACGCGGCGCGCGATCTGGCGGTCGGCCGGACGGACAAACCGATCGCGACCGGCGCTCTCACCCCCGGGCGTGCGCTCGCGGTGGCGGTGGCATCCGTGGCCGTCGCGTTCGTCCTCTCCCTGCCGCTCGGGCCGGGACTCGTCGCCGCCCACACGATCGCCCTGGGCTCGGCCTGGGCCTACAACGCGGGCCTCAAGTCCACGCCGGTCTCGATCGTCCCGTTCCTGCTGAGTTTCGGTGTCTTCCCGTCGTTCGCGACGCTGGCCGCACCGCAGCCTGCGCTCGCCGCTCCCTGGGCCTCGCTCGCCGGCATGGCGTTGGGGGCGGCGGTGCACCTGACCAACGTGGTGCGCGACCTCGACGACGACCGCGAGACCGGAGTGCGCGGTCTGCCGCACCGCCTCGGGGCGCGGGCGAGCGTGATCGTCGCGGCTGCGGGGATCGTCCTCGGCGCCGTCGCCGTGCTCGTCGGGTCCGGCGGTGGCATCGTCGGGGCGGTGTTCTTCGCCGCCGTGGTCGCGGTCGCGGCAGCCACGATCGTAATGGCCGTGCGGCGTCGCCCCGGCCGCGCCGTGTTCCAACTCACGATGCTCGCCGCCTTGCTCCTCGCCGCTCAGCTCGTCCTCACGTGACGGGCGGCCGCAGCCTCACCGGGCGCGGCCGTGACGCGGGTCGGCGTGGCCTGTGCGTCACGACCCCCGCGCCGCCGCGTCGAACCCCATCGCATACGCCCGCGTGAACACCGCGCCGCCCGGGCCGCGAAGGAGCGCCCGCAGGCTGGCGGACCGGATGCCGTGCCCCACCGTCGATACACCCCGGCCGAGCATCGTGTTCAGGAACGCCAGGCGCGCGGCGTGCCGCGCGGAGGCGAGCCGCCGCCGTTCCCAGGCGGCCACCTCGTCCGGCTCGTGCCCGCGAACCCACTCGGACAGCAGCGGTGACAGTGTCAGGGCATCCAGCAGCCCGAGGTTCATGCCCTGCCCGCCGATCGGGCTCACCTCGTGCGCCGCGTCGCCCACGACTAGCACGCGTCCTCGCCTTAGCGCGGGCGCCACCGCCCGTCGCACCCGAAAAGTCGAGGCATCCGAGGTATCGACGTCCAGCCGCAGGCGCTCCGCCAGTGCGGTGCGGAGGAACTCGGCGGCATCCGGAACGTCCGACGTCCCGGCCCACGCGACGAGCCGCCGCCTCCCGTCCGGCAGTGGAAAGGACTCGACGACACCCCCGCGCTCGAGGTGCACGAGCGCGGTCGCATCGCCGGGCACCGCGACATCGACCATCGCGTATCGATCCGGGTAGTGCCGCGTGCGCACGGCTCCCGGACGGTACACGAGCTCGCGCCCCGCCCATCCCGAGGCCACGACGACCACCCGCGCGCGGCGTTCGGTTTCACCGTCCGGTCCGGTCGCCCGCACCGTTACCGAGGAGCCGTCCTCGCGGAACCCGGTCACCCGGACACCTCGTTCCACGGGCGGCGCGAGGCGGGTCAGCACGTCCACGGTGTCGGCCTGCGGCAGCGCCGCGACGTACGGATGCCGCGCCCGCAGCCGGTCGAACCGGATCGCGGCGAGCATCCTTCCGTCCGCCCGCGCCTCCCCACGGCGAATCCGCACGGCGCGCGCGAGCAGCGCGTCGGTCGCCCCGGAGAGTTCCAGGTGCGCGAGAGAGGGAGAGTGGATGCCGATCGCCCGCGTCCCGGCATCCAGTTCGCTCCGCCGTTCGAGGATCGTCGCGTCGATTCCGCGCGCACGCAGGTCGGCGCCGAGCGCGAGGCCGACGGGGCCCGCTCCCACGATCAGCACGTCAGCCATGGTCGGCCGTCCCCTCGGAGATCGCGAGGACACGGAAGGGCGCGGGCGTCGCGACGCGCCACGGGTCGCCCAGCGTCCGCGCGAGCTCGTCCGCCCGGTAGCTGCGCCGGATCGAGCGCAGGCCGTCGGTGCGCAGAAACGTGCCCGGCGCGAGGGGCGTCACTCCGACGGCGTACAGGCCGTAGGCGAGGCGGCTCCGGGCGATATCGGCGTGCAGCACGGCAGACCGTGCGAGGGCCCGCGAATCGTCCGTGAACTCCCGTAGCTGTGCCGTGTCGAGGTGATGCAGCACGTGATTCGACAGCACGAGGTCGAACCGCTCTCCGTCGGCGAGCAGCTCCGCCGAGCCGCGCGACACGAACTGCACCCCGGGCCGCTCGCGCTCCCGCGCAGCCTCGAGCGCCCGAGGGTCGGGGTCGGCGCCGACCCAAGCCACCTCGAGGCCGTCCCGAGCCGCGAGGCCGGCGAGGCGCACCACGACATCACCACCGCCGCACCCGAGGTCGAGAACCCGTGCGGGCCGGCCGAGCGCCCGGAGCCGAGGTCGGACGTGCGCGCGGTACACGCCGCCCCAGCCGGACACCGCACGGTTCACGAGGTCGAAGCGGCGATACGTCGCGGCGAGGCGCCGCGGGTCGCAGTCCGGGTCGTCCATGAGTTCCTCGAGCACGCTGTCGCGGTGCGCGAGGTCGGGCCAGAGGCGCCCGCGCGCGCGGTCGGCGTGCCGCACCCCCGAGCCGCTCACGCCTCCGGACGGCGCAGCACGAGGCGCGCCGCCTCCACGGTGAGTCCCGGGCCGAACGCCAGCGCCGCCACGCGATCACCGTCGGTTCGCGCCGCGTCGGCGAGCAGGTCCCGCAGGATGAAGAGCAGCGTCGCGCTCGACATGTTGCCGTGCGCGCGCAGCACCTCGCGGGAGGGCGCGAGGGCCGTGGCATCCAGGTCGAGGGCCGCCTCGACGCGGTCGAGGATGCTCCGACCGCCCGGGTGCACCGCCCACGCGTCGACCTCGGCGAGGTCGCCGAGCACGTCGGCCGCGATCGCCGCGATCTCGCGCCCGATGATGCGCGGCACCTCCGGCGTGAGGGTCATCTCGAAGCCCGAATCGCCGACGGTCCACGACATGTCCTTCTCGCCCTCGTCGGTGACGAACGTCGCGAAGCCCTCCAGGTCGAGTCCCGGACGGTCCGCGTCGGTCGCGGCGACGACCGCCGCTGCGGCCCCATCGGCGAACACCGACGCGGCGACGATCTGGTCGGGATGCGACGACGTCTGCCAATGCAGCGAGCACAGCTCCGCCGCGGCGACGAGCACGACGGCGGCAGGGTCCGCCGCAACGATCCGCGCGGCGAGTCGCAGGGCGGGGATCGCCGCCGCGCACCCGATGAACCCGAGGTGGTACCGCTCCACGGTGGGGGAGAGGCCGAGATCGCGCACGAGGAGATAGTCCGGGCCGGGCGCGAACATGCCCGTGCACGACACCGTCACCACGTGCGTCACCGCGTCGCGTCCGAACCCCGACCCGTCGAGCGCCGCCGTCGCGGCCTCGGCGAACAGGGCCGGCGCGGTGCGCCGGTATTCGTCGTTGCGCGCACCCGTGGGCGGCATGGTCAGCTCACCGTCCGACAGCGCCGCGAGTCCGTCGGCCGAACCTCCGGCGAGCTGCGGGAGCACCGTGTGGCGCGTGTCGATGGCCGCGGCGTCGAACGCGGCGCCCACCAGGCGCTGGCTGCGCCGATCGAATCCGGGCTGGGCGGCGAAGAGGTCGCGCAGCGCCGACTGGGTCACACGGGTGCGGGGCAGAGCCGTGCCGATCGAGAGGATGCTCGCGGTCATGACTCACTGTAGGCACGGTTGTGGCCGACGGCGCCGGGGATGGTGCCACCGCCCTGCCCCGTCTATGGTGCCTGCGCCGATGGAGGGGCGCTCAGGCCGCGAGCACCTCGGGCAGCACCAGTTCCTCGATTGCGCCGCGATAGTCGGCGATCATGCGTCGGCGGTCGAGGCGCCCGCGCGAGGAGATGGCCGCGGACCTCAGCTCGATGCGTCGCGACAGGGCTTCGTGCCAGGCTCCCGCGATGGCGTTCGCGTCGCGCGGGGTCACGAGCCCGAAGCCTGCGACGACGCGCGCGGCGTCGCCGACGTCCGTGGTCACGGGGATGGCTCCGGATGCCGCCCCCTCCGCGAGGCACAGGGGCGAGGCTTCCCCGAAGGCGCTCGTGAGCGCGACGACGTCGGCGATCCGGTAGAGCGCGGGCATGTCCTCGCGCAGTCCGAGCGCGTGCAGCGCGACGCCCGCGCCCAGACCGGAGTCAGCGACGAGCGCCCCGAACCCGGGGTTCGCGAACGTCATGCCCGACCCGCACAGGACGTAGTGCGCGCCCGGGTGCCGGCGCGAGTGCCGCGCCACGGCATCCAGGAAGAGGCCCGGGTCTTTCATCGCGTCGAACCGCGCCGCGAGTAGCACGACGGGGGCTGTCTCCGGGATGCCGAGGGACTCGCGGATGCCACGCCGTTCGGCGCGCGTCCCCGGGCGGAACCGGCGCGTGTCGATGCCGTTGTCGATCACCCACGCGTGCGTCGTGGCGACGCCGGCGCGCGTGTACGCGAGCGACGTCGACGCCGCGCACGAGATCGTGGCCGACACCGCGCCCGAGGTGCCGGCATCCACGAGCCATCCCAGGGCCGGGCCGGAGTGCGTGGGGTCGGAGCGGTGCAGGCACGCCGCGGTGGGGCGGTCCGGCAGCATCCCCGCGCGATCGAGCGCGACGATGAGGCTGAGCGGCTGCTCCTTGAGGGAGAGCACGATGTCGGCTTCCGCGATGAGGTTCGCGGCGTGCGCCAGCTCCGCCGCCGTGAACGAGTCCGGCGTCATCGGGTGGTCGCCGGCGACCCGATCGAACGTGTCGATCCGCACGCCCGCGGCGCGAAGCGACCGGAACCGGGTGTCGTCGTGGGCGTGCTGCAGCGACGCGTCCCGGCGGGCCGCGGAGGTGAGCGACAGGATGCTGTGCTCCTGACCGCCCCCGGCATGAAGACCGGCGACGACGTCGGAGTGGAGGATGCGGGCTCCTCCGGCGAAGAATCCCTCGTACAGGGACAGCACGCGCACGGGTCGGTTCATGGCGATCGCTTTCCGGGGAGGGGCGCCGACGAGCGGAGCCGTACCGATCACCGCGGTTTGCGGTTTCCCCATGCTGCGGGGTCGGCCCCCGGTGGCGGGTTACGTCGCGAAGACCATTGCGTGAACGCGTGAGACGCTGAATAGCCGGTCACGACACGGCCGCACGGCAGCGTGCAAGACTCCGCGGCGGACGCGCCGCACCAGTACGATCGGGGGTCGTGCAGAACTCCTCGGACGCGTCACCGACATCGGAACTCGGACGCGCGCTCCTCGCCTACGACGAAGCGCGCCGCGCCGCCATGGCGGAGGCGCGCCGGGCGCTGTCGCTCAACGAGCTGGACGCGAAGGCGCTGGTGTTCGTCGCCCAGAATCCGGGCGCCCGTCCCTCGCATGTGCGCGACCACCTGGGCATCACCTCCGCCGGCGTGACCACTCTGATCGACCGCCTGGTGCAGCGCGGTGCCGTGCGTCGCGACCTCGACGAGGAGGACCGGCGAGTGAACCACATCACCGCGACGGTGGACCTGGACTCTCCGCCGTGGTGCTCGCTGCGCGGATTCGACAACGGCGTGGAAGCGGCGATCACGGCGATGGACCCCGCCGAGGCCGACCTCATCACGGCCGCCTTGCAGCGCCTCACGGCGGCGGGCACCGCGGCGGCCCGCTGATCCGCGTCTCGACCGGAGAGACCGCGAGAGCCCGCGAGTCTCAGGGGTGCGAGGCGAGGAACGCTTCCGCTCGCGCCTGAAGGAACGCGCACAGCGCCGACAGCATCGCCAGTTCGCCCGAGAGCGCGAGGACGCGCGCCGAACCCAGCGGAGCCGCGGTCTCGCGTGGCTCGAAGGTGACGGTCCAGCCGGTGGCGTCCGGCTCGGTGTCGGGCGCCACGTAGAACGTGGTCGAGACGCTGCGCAGCTGCGCCGCGATCAACCCGGTATCGGAATCTCCATCGGCATCCTGCGGGATGACGCGGAGAATTCCTGCATCGTCGTAGCCGAGCGCGCGAAAATCCTCGATCCACGACTGCAACGTGGTCATCGTCCGATAGGGCATGTGGTGTCCCAACTTCTGAGCGCGCGGCGGGGCTGCGACTCCCACGATTATGGATGCTCTCGGGCACCGTGCGCATTCCGGCCGGGAATGGGACCGGTTCCATGCCACAAAACCCTCGTGCGCGCAACGGTCTATCCACTTTCGGCAAGAGCAATCTAGGAAGTGCGCGTGGAGCATACGCACGTCGAGACCAGAGACACGGCGACAGTGGAGGAGATGTGGCAGACGGTCGTCCCCGGCGCCCGCATCTCCCGGGCCGACCAGATCCAACCCGCCTTCGTCTTCCACGGGGCCGCGGAGCCCGGATTCGGGTTCTGTGACTGGACGATGGGGTCGACGATGCTCATCGAGTCCGACCCCGGCGACCAGATGATCGTCGGGCGGATCGCCGGCCCCCGGATCCGCGCCACTTATCGGCGCGAACACATCGACACCACGGTTCCCTTCGTGGTGGTCGACCGACCGCTGGAGATCGCCTTCTCGGGACGTGTCGCCGGGACGGCGGTGTCGTTCGCCCGCACCGACGTCGACGAGGCGGCGCGGCGGCTCTCCGGGGACGACGCCCTCCGCGTGCGGCCGGCCGGACACGCCCCGATCTCAGAGCAACGGCTGCGCTACTGGACTCGGACGTGGGAGTACGGCCGCGACGTGCTGCTGCGCTCGACCGAGCGCGCGCCCCTGGTCGAGCAGCAGGTGCGCTCGCTGCTGCTCGAGGCGTCGCTGCTGACCTTCCCGTCGAGTTTCACCGAGGCGCTCGCCGCCGGGCGATCGGCCCGGCCGCTCCCCGCGCCGGTGCGCCGCGCGAAGGCGTACATCGAGGCCCACGCGACGGGACCGATCGCGCTCGCCGATATCGCTCAGGCGGCGCGTCTCTCGCCGCGCGGCCTCCAGTACGCGTTCCGTACGGCCACCGGTCGGACGCCGATGCAGTACGTCCGGCGGGTGCGTCTGGATGCGGCGCGCGCGGACCTGCGCACCGCCGACCCGTCGGTCGACACCGTGGCCGCGATCGCCGCGCGCTGGGGATTCTCCAACCTCGGCCGGTTCGCCGCGATGTACCGGGGAGAGTTCGGCGAGACCCCCTCCACCACCCTCCGGTCCTGAGGCTCGCCCGACGGATCAGTGCCCGCCGAGCCTCCCGCTCAGTCGGTCGTGGAGACGCGCGGTCTGCGCATTCATCCCGACGATCTCGACGTTCGTGCCGAGGCGGGCGTACCGGGTCTCGACCGCATCGAGCGCGGCCACGGTCGAGGCGTCCCAGATGTGCGAACCGGAGAGGTCGATCTGCACGCGGGCGGGGTCGCGCGAGTAGGCGAACTTCGTGGTGAGGTCGTTGCTCGAGGCGAAGAAGAGCTCGCCCTCCACCCGGTAGCGGGCGACGTCGGCGTCGACCTCGCGGTGCACCCGGGTGACTCCGGCCACCCGCCGGGCGAACAGCACGGCGGCCACGATCACGCCGACGCCGACCCCGATCGCGAGGTTGTGGGTCCACACCGTCACCGCCACCGTCGCCACCATCACGGTCGTCTCGCTCAGTGGCATCCGCCGGAGGGAGGACGGGCGGATGCTGTGCCAGTCGAACGTGGCGATCGAGACCACGATCATGACGGCCACCAGGACGGCCATCGGGATGACCGCGACCACGTCGCCGAGGACCAGCACCAGGACCAGGAGGAAGACCCCGGCGAGGAAGGTGGAGATGCGCGTGCGCGCGCCGGATGCCTTGACGTTGATCATCGTCTGGCCGATCATCGCGCACCCGCCCATCCCGCCGAAGAAGCCGGACAGGACGTTCGCCGCGCCCTGGCCGAGGGACTCGCGCGTCTTCGATGACGGGGTGTCGGTGATCTCATCGACCAGGGCGGCGGTCATGAGCGACTCGAGGAGACCCACGACGGCCATCGCGAGGGCGAAGGGGAAGATGATCGCCAGCGTCTCGAACGTGAAGGGCACGTTCGGCAGCAGGAGCATGGGCAGGCTCTCGGGGAGTGCGCCCTGATCTCCCACGGTGGGCACGGAGATGCCGAACACGACCGCCGCGCCGGTGAGGAGCACGATGGCCACCAGCGGCGCCGGGATCGCACGCGTCACACGAGGCAGCAGGTACATGATCGCCAGGCCCGCCGCCGTCAGCGGGTACACCATCCACGGCACGCCGATCAGCTGCGGGACCTGCGCGACGAAGATCAGGATGGCGAGGGCGTTGACGAACCCGACCATCACGCTGCGGGGGATGTAGCGCATGAGCTTCGCCACGCCGAGGAGCCCCAGGGCCACCTGCAGGATGCCGCCGAGGATCACGGTGGCCAGCAGGTAGTCCACGCCGTGCTCGCGGGCGACGGGAGCGATGACGAGCGCGATCGCCCCCGTCGCTGCGCTGATCATCGCGGGGCGGCCGCCGAGGAAGGCGATCGCGACGGCCATGACGAACGACGAGAAGAGTCCCAGTCGCGGGTCGACTCCCGCGATGATCGAGAACGCGATCGCCTCCGGGATCAGGGCGATCGCCACGACGAGGCCGGCGAGCACCTCTCGGGTGAGCAGTCGGGGGGAGCGCAGCGCCTGACCCACGGTGGGTTCGGGGCGCGGGCGGGCGAGGACGTCGGTCACGGGGGCTCCGGAGGGGCGGGGGAGAATGGGGGCGGTCGCGAGTGCGACCGTCAAACTCTACCGTAACGTGAGGGTTACGGGATCGGGGATGCCATGGATCACGCCCGACCGATGCAGATCGGCGAGCTCGCGGAGCGGACGGGATTGTCGATCCGCACGCTGCGGCACTACGACGAGATCGGCCTCCTGCGCCCTTCGGCCCGCTCCGAGGGCGGCTTCCGGCTCTACACCGCCGAGGACGAGTCCCGCCTTCTGCTGATCCGCCGGATGAAGCCGCTCGGCTACTCGCTCGAGCAGATGGGGGAGCTGCTCGCCGTCGTCGACGGACTGGACGCCGATCCCGGTGACGCGGCTCTGCGCGCCCGGCTGGACGGCATCCGCGAGGAGGCGATCACGCGGCGCGACGACCTGCGCCGACAGCTCGCCGCCGCCGACGAGTTCCTCGTGCAGTTGGCCGCACGGTGACCGACCACCGCATCGACCTGGTCGGCTTCGGCCTGCGTCTGGCCCCCGCGCACCCCGACGACGCGATCGAGGCGTGGCCCCTCACCGACGCCGATCTGTGGCGCGGAATGACGACGCCGTGGCCCACGACCGTCGAGGAGTACGCCGAACGGGTCGATCAGCAGCGGGCGACGCCCGGCATGTTCGCCTTCACGGTCCGGGATGCCGACACCGGCCGGGTGCGCGGATCCACCACGTTCTACGACCACGTGCCCGCGCAGGGGCGCGTCGAGATCGGGACGACCTGGTACGGGCGGCCGTTCCAGGGCGGTCGCACCAACCCGGCGGCCAAGATGCTGCTGCTGACCCACGCGTTCGAGGCGTGGGGCCTCAACCGCGTGGCGCTCCGCTGCGACGCCCGCAACGATCGCAGCGCCCGCGCCATCCAGCGCCTCGGCGCCGTGCCCGAGGGTCGGCTGCGCCGGCACCGGATCGCCGCGGACGGGACGGTCGGCGACACGCTGTACTTCTCGATCCTGCGCGACGAGTGGCCTCAGGTGCGGGCGGGACTCGAGGCGCGGTTGCGCGCCTGACGCCGAGACCTGAGCTGCGGAGGGGATTCGGCGAGGGGAGGATGCCGCGGCCCCGGACGATCCTCCGCCGGCCGGATCTCCTCCCGTCGCAGGGCGTGCGCGGCGTTCGTCCGCGTCAGTCTCCCGCCGCGGCGGCGGCGCGGCGGCGGGCGAATTCCCGCGCCTCGGCGAACAGCTCGAGGTCGATCTGGACGTGGCGGCGGGCGAGTTCCGCGGCCTCGTCGGGGCTCGAGCGCACGATGGAGGCGACGATCGCGTCGTGCTCGCGGCCCGCGCGCGACTCCATGCGCCGGTGGCTCTCGCGGTCTCCCCAGGGGTGCGCGGGGGCCGAGAGCGAGAGGTGCCGCTCGTGGTCGAGGAGGATCTCGCGCAGCGCGCTGTTGTGCGCCGCGTCGATGATCGAGAGGTGCAGCAGGCTGTCCGCCCGCTGTTTCGCATCTCCCGAGTCCGCCGCGTGGAAGGCGGCGAGGTTCTCCTCCATCGCCGAGATGTCGGCATCCGTCCGCCGTTCCGCGGCCAGACGCGCGAGCGAGGAGTGCAGGAGCGAACTCGCGGTGCACGCGTCGACGAGGTCGTCCCAGCGGTCGGCGAACCAGCGGTCGACACCGACCACGACGGAGGCGGGCCACTCCTCGGCGACGAAGGTGCCCCCGGCCCGGCCTCGACGCTTCTCGATCAGTCCGCGCGCGGACAGGTCGTCGAGCGCGGCGCGGACGGTCGTGCGCCCCACCCCGAGGAGCGGGGAGAGGTCGCGTTCCGGAGGCAGGCGCGTGCCGGGCAGGAACTCGCCGACGGCGACGGCGGTGATCAGCCGCTCGGTCACGCGCTCCACGAGTGACGCGTCATCGGTCTCGGCCATCAGCTCCCCGTCGATTTCTTTCATGTTAAATCCCGAGAAAAGGTTTGCCAACGAACCTTTACTCGGTCCACCATGACTGCATGCAACGCGAGATCACCGTGCCGTTCCACGACGGCTTCACCTGGGCCCGCCTCACCGAGCCCGCCGAGCCCACCGGCCGCGCGCCGCTGTTCGTCCTCCACGGGGGTCCGGGCATGGCGCACGACTACGTCAAGAACCTCGACGCCCTCGCGGACATCACCGGCCGCACCGTCGTGCACTACGACCAGATCGGGTGCGGGCGCAGCTCTCACCACCCCGATGCTCCCGTCGAGCAGTGGGTGCCGCAGTTCTTCGTCGACGAGTTCCACAATCTGCGCCAGGCCCTCGGCTTCGACGAGTACCACGTGCTCGGACAGTCGTGGGGCGGCATGCTCGGCGCCGAGATCGCCGTGCGTCAGCCGGAGGGGCTGCGGAGCCTGGAGATCTGCAACTCTCCGGCATCCATGGAGCTCTGGCTCGCCGGTGCGGCGCGCCTGCGGTCCGAACTCCCCGCCGACGCCCGCGCCGCCCTCGACCGTCACGAAGCCGAGGGCACCCTCGACCACCCCGACTACCTGGATGCCACGCGCCTCTTCTACGAGCGTCACGTGTGCCGCATCACGCCCATGCCGCAGGACTTCGTCGACAGCGAGCAGCAGATGCTCGCCGACCCGACGGTGTACTTCACCATGAACGGCCCCAATGAGTTCCACGTCGTCGGCACCGGCCGCGACTGGACGATCATCGACCGCCTGCCGCAGGTCGCCGTCCCCACCCTCGTCGTCGCCGGCGAGTTCGACGAGGCAACACCCGAGACGTGGGCGCCGTTCGCCGAGCACATTCCCGGCGCCCGTTCGCACGTGTTCGCCGGCGCCAGCCACTGCACCCACCTCGAGATGCCCGACGCATTCCGCGCCGTGATCGCCGAGTTCCTCGCCCCGCTTCCCTGACCCGCCCTTCGCGCCCCACCCTCTCCGCCCCACACCCGCTACGCTCCACCGTCACCCGAACAGGAGTCCCATGTCCGACACCGCCCCCGAGGCCCAGCAGTCGCTGGAGTCCTTCGGCTACAAGCAGGAGCTCAAGCGCTCCATGTCCACGCTCGACCTCGTCGTCTACGGCCTGGTCTTCATGGTGCCGATCGCCCCGTGGGCGATCTTCGGCGTCGTCTACAACGCCGCCGACGGCATGGTGCCGCTCGTCTACATCACCGGCGTGGTGGCGATGATCTTCACCGCCCTCGCGTACGCGCAGATGTCGAAGGCGTTCCCCATCGCCGGTTCCGTGTTCTCGTACGTCGGGCGCGGCATCCACCCCACGGTCGGCTTCTTCGCCGGCTGGGCGATCCTGCTCGACTACCTGCTCGTCCCCACGCTGCTCTACGTCTTCGCGGCGTCGTCGATGGCCGGCATCTTCCCGGACGTCCCGCAGTGGATCTGGGCGGTGGCGTTCGTCATCATCAACACCGTGATCAACGTGCTCGGCATCGGCTCGATCAAGCTCGCGAACCGCGTGATGCTCGGCATCCAGCTCGCCTTCGTCGTCATCTTCGTCGTCATCGCGATGGTCGCCCTCTCCTCCGGCGCGATCCCCGGTGCCGAGTTCTCGATCGCCCCGGTGGGATGCC
>NZ_BADA01000218.1 GCF_000333395.1 Microbacterium sp. B19 | reverse complement strand
ACCGCTGAAAGCATCTAAGCGGGAGCCGGCCTCAAGATGAGACTTCCATGCCCTTTTGGGTGAGAGGCTCCCAGCCAGACTACTGGGTTGATAGGCCGGATGTGGAAGCGTAGTAATACGTGAAGCTGACCGGTACTAATAAGCCGATGACTTGATAACACACCGTTTTTGGTGCTTGCGTCCACTGAGTGGTTCTCGATGTACGGTCGGGAACACAACAATGACATATCGTTGTTGGTTTTTGAAACATCAATAGTGTTTCGGCGGCCATAGCGAGAGGGAAACGCCCGGTTACATTCCGAACCCGGAAGCTAAGCCTCTCAGCGCCGATGGTACTGCAGGGGGGACCCTGTGGGAGAGTAGGACACCGCCGGACTTCCTTTACACGAAATGGCCACCCAACGCTGGGTGGCCATTTCGCATATACGGACACATTTCCGGGGAAAGGATCGTCATGTCGAGCGACGACTCCAACGAGCGCAACGTCAATGGAGGTCGCTCGGACGACCGTTCACGATCCGGATCGGAGCGCGGAGCTTCGCGGGCAGGGCGCCCGGCCCGAGACGCGTCCTCCCGTCCGTTCCGTCGCGACGGAGAGCGCACCGCGCGTCCCCGCCGCGAGGGGGACGACCGCGCGCCCCGGCGTGAAGGCGACAGCCCGTATCGTCCTCGCCGTGACGGCGATTCGCGCCCGACGGGTGGCGACGGTCGACCGCGCGGCGGAGACGCCCGTCCTGTTCGTCGTCCCGGTGACGGTTCCGAGCGCCCGCGTCGCGATGGCGAGTTCCGTCCGCGTCGCGAGGGTGACGCGGCCGGTCGCCCTCGTCGCGATGGCGACTTCCGCCCGCGCCGCGAGGGTGACGCGGCTGGTCGCCCGCGCCGGGACGGCGACTTCCGTCCGCGCCGCGAGGGTGACGCGGCTGGTCGCCCGCGCCGGGACGGCGACTTCCGTCCGCGCCGCGAGGGTGACGCGGCTGGTCGCCCGCGCCGGGACGGCGACTTCCGTCCGCGCCGCGAGGGTGACGCGGCTGGTCGCCCGACGTCCGGCGACTCGCGTCCGTACCGTCCTCGTACCGAAGGTGGGGACCGGCGCCCCTCGGGCGACCGTCGTCCGGGTGCCGGGGCACCCCGTCGCTTCGACCGCGCGGAGGGTCGCGCGACTCGGCCTCCGCAGGATCAGCGTGAGCGTGGACCGGTCGTCCCCGAGGATGTCACTGCCCGCGATCTTCCCGGCGCGGCCCGCAACGAGCTGAAGACTCTGAGCAAGGACAACGCCGAGAACGTTGCACGACACCTCGTCATGGCATCCCGTCTGATCGAGGAAGACCCGCAGCTGGCGCACCAGCACGCGCTGGCGGCCTCCCGGAGCGCGGGTCGCGTCGCGATCGTTCGTGAGACCGTCGCGATCACGGCCTATGCCATCGGCGATTTCGCCCTGGCTCTTCGCGAATTGCGGACGCACCGTCGCATCTCCGGTTCCGACGAGCAGCTTCCCCTGATCGTCGACAGCGAGCGCGGTGTCGGGCGTCCCGATCGCGCTCTCGAGGAGGGGCGCTCGGTCGATCGTTCGACTCTGCCCACCGCAGTCCGGGCGCAGCTGGCGATCGCGATGTCCGGTGCACGCCTCGATCTCGGCGACCCGGAGCGCGCGCTGCAGGAGCTGGAGATCCCCGAGGCCGACCCGGATCGCGCGTTCGAGTGGAGCCCGGCGCTGTTCGCGGCTCGCGCCGCGGTGCTCGAGGAGCTCGGGCGCGACGACGAGGCGGCCGAGTGGTTCCGTCGCGCGGAGATCGCGGCTGATGCCCTCGACGCGGCTGCCGGCGTCGCCGATCGGGAGGTCATCGTCGTTGAGGAGATCGACCTCATCGATGACGACGGCGGTGTCGACGTGGCATCCGGAGTCGTCCCTGTCGAAGAAGCCGACGAAGATGCGGACGAGGACGAGGACGAGACGCGATGATCTTCGGGCGGAGCAAGCCGGAACCGACGCCTCTCGATGGGGTCGATGTCGTGCTCGCCGACCTGGACGGCGTGGTCTACGCGGGACCGGGGGCTCTGCCGCACGCGGTCGAGAGCCTGAACCGCGCAGCCCAGGAGGGACACCGCCTCGGGTACATCACCAACAACGCGTCGCGGACGGACGCTTCCGTCGCGGAACACCTGACGTCACTCGGGCTGCACGTCGCACCCGAGGACGTGGTGACGAGCCCCCAGGCCGCGATGCGTCTGCTGGCCGACCTCGTGCCGGCCGGGTCGACGCTGCTGGTCGTCGGGGGAGAGGGTCTCGTCGTCGAGGTCGAGAAGGCCGGCTTCGTCGTGACCCGGAGCGCCGAGGATTCTCCGGCGGCGGTTGTCCAGGGCTTCGCTCCCGAGGTGGGCTGGAAGCAGCTCGCCGAGGCGGCGTATGCGCTCGCGACTCCAGTGGAAGAGGGTGGCATCCCGTGGATCGCCACGAACACCGACTGGACGATCCCGCAGGCGCGGGGAATCGCGCCGGGAAACGGCACGCTCGTGTCGGCCGTGCACACCGCCGTCGGCCGTCTGGCGACGGTCGCGGGGAAGCCCGAACGTCCGATCTTCGACGTCGCCGTGGCGCGCACGGGCGCTCAGTCGCCGCTGTTCATCGGCGACCGGCTCGACACGGACGTGCAGGGTGCACGCGGCGCCGGGATGAAGTCGGTGCACGTGCTCACCGGGATCGATCGGCCGAAGCAGCTCCTCGCGGCGATTCCGAATCAGCGTCCGGACTACATCGTCGCGGACCTGCGTCAGCTGTTCGAACCGTACCCGGCGACGATCGTCAAGGGCGACCGCACGCGCGTCGGTGACGCGGTGGTCGAGATCGACGGCGTGGATCTGCGCATCGTCTCGGCGGGGAACCGCCAGATCGACCTCCTCCGCGCCGGGGCCGCGGCGATCTGGAACTCGGGTCGCGCGATCTTCGGGTTCCGGGTTCCGGAGCAGTTGTACGCGGACCCCTTCCGCGTGCGCTGACGCCGATACGATGGCATCCATGTCGGATGACCGCGAGACCGATGCCGACGCCGGACTGATCGACCGCCTGCGCATCATCGAGGAGCAGCCGCTCGACGCGCGCGCGAACGCCTACGCGGCCCTGCACGACGAGCTCGCGCGGCGCCTCGAATCGGGCGCGGCGACGCCGGCGGACGGATGAGCGGCCGACTGGATGCCGAGCTCGCCGCACGTGGTCTCGCGCGATCGCGCACGCACGCGGCGCAGCTGATCGCCGACGGTCTCGTGACCGTCGACGGTCACGGCGTGGTCAAGCCCTCGGTGCGAGTCGAGGACGACGCGCGCATCGAGGTCGCCGTCGCCGACCACTACGTGAGCCGGGGCGCGCACAAGCTCGTGGCGGCGCTCGACGCCTTCGACGTCGACCCGGCGGGGCGGGTCGCCGTGGATCTCGGGGCCTCCACCGGTGGGTTCACCCAGGTCCTGCGGGAACGCGGTGCCCGTCCGGTGCTGGCCGTCGACGTGGGGCATGGGCAGTTGTCCCCAACCGTGGCGGCCGACCCCGGGGTCGTGTCGGTCGAGGGGTATAACGTGCGGTTCATGACCGCTGAGAACCTCGCTGCCGCGACGGGTGTCGCCGAGCGTCCGAGTGTCGTCACCGGCGATCTGTCCTTCATCTCCCTCCACCATGTCCTGCCCGCGGTCGTGGCCGCAGCCGCTCCCGAGGCCGACATCGTCCTGCTGATCAAGCCGCAGTTCGAGGTCGGCCGCACCGCCGTGAAGGGCGGTCTCGTGACCGATCCGGCGCTGCGTTCCGATGCCGTCCACGGCGTTCTGTGGGCCGCGTGGGACGTGGGCCTGCGGACCGCAGGCCTGATCGCCTCGCCGATCGTGGGAACGCACGGCAACCAGGAGTACGTGGCGTGGTTCTCGGACACCCGCGGCACCGACCCCTCAGAATGGGAGAGCACCGTGACCCGACTGACCGGAAGCCGATGACCCCCAGCGAACGCCGAATCCTGCTCGTCGTCCACGCCCGCCGCGACGACACCGTCGAAGCGGCGCAGCGCGTGCTGTCCGCTGTGCGCGCGGCGGGGGCGATTCCCGTCGTCTCTGCGGAGGACCGGCCCGAACTCGCCGAGCGCTTGTCGCTCGACGGCGTCGAGACGCTCGGCATCGACGTCGGGGTGGACGATCTGGAGCTCGCGATCGTCCTGGGCGGCGACGGAACGATCCTGCGCGCGGCCGAGACGGTCCGCGGTGGCCGTGCGCCGATCCTCGGGATCAACATGGGCCACGTCGGCTTCCTCGCGGAGATCGAGCGGGACGACATGGATGACGCGGTGCGCCGTGTCATCGACCGCGACTACCGCGTCGAGGAGCGTCTCGCCCTCGCGGTGAAGGTGTTGGACGCCGACGATCGCGTCATCTTCGAGACCTGGGCGCTGAACGAGGCCACCGTCGAGAAGGCGAGCCGCGAGCGCATGCTCGAGGTGGTCATGGAGGTCGACGGACGGCCGCTGTCGTCCTTCGGCTGCGACGGCATCGTCATCTCGACCCCCACCGGCTCCACCGCCTACAACTTCTCCGCCGGTGGCCCGGTCATCTGGCCGACCGTCGAGGCGATCGCCGTCGTGCCGCTGTCCGCCCACGCGCTGTTCGCGCGTCCGCTCGTCGTGAGCCCGGACGCCACCGTCGCGGTCGAGGTTCTCGAGCGCACGAGCGGGAGTGGCATCCTGTGGTGCGACGGTCGACGCTCGCACGAGCTGCCGCCCGGCGCGCGCGTCGTGGTGCGACGGTCGTCGCGTCCGGTGCGTCTCGCACGTCTTCACCCTGCCGCGTTCAGTGAGCGTCTCGTACGGAAGTTCCGGCTTCCGGTCACCGGCTGGCGCGGCGCCCTGGGAGGCATGCCGTGATCGAGGAGATGCGGCTGCGCGATCTCGGCGTGATCGCCGACGCGACGCTGCCGATCGGGCGCGGCTTCACCGCCATCACCGGTGAGACCGGCGCGGGAAAGACCATGGTCGTCACCGGTCTCGGCCTGCTGCTCGGACAGCGCGCTGATTCGGGTGCCGTTCGCTCGGGTGCGGCCCAGGCCGCGGTCGAGGGCGTGTGGCTCGTCCCCGAGGACGGGCCCGTCGCGGCGCGCGTGCGCGAGGCCGGGGGAGACGTCGAACCCCTCGGCGACGGCGCGGCGGAGTTGTATCTCGGGCGCACGGTCTCGAGCGAGGGCCGAGGCCGCGCGACCGTGGGTGGCCGTACGGCGCCGGCGGGCGTGCTCGCCGACCTCGCGGACGACCTGGTCGTGGTGCACGGGCAATCCGATCAGCTGCGGTTGCGCTCGGCATCCGCTCAGCGCGACGCGCTCGACCGCTTCGGCGGCGATCCGGTCACGACCGCCCGTGCCGCGTACCGTGCGGCGTGGGACGCCTTCCGAGCGCTGGATGCCGAGCTCTCGACGCTGACGGCCGACCGCGACGACCGTGCGCGCGAGGCCGAAGAGCTGCGCGCCGCGATCGCGGAAATCGAGGCGGCCGCGCCGATCGCCGGCGAGGAAGAGGAACTCGAGCGTCGCGCGGAGCGCCTCGCGAACGCCGAGGAACTCCGTATCGCCGCCGTCGGCGCGCACGCGGTGCTCTCCAGCGACGACGACACCCCCGACATCGTGACGCTGCTCGCCGAGGCCCGCAGGGCGCTCGAGCGCGTCTCGGGCAGCGATGCCGAACTCGCGGCGATCGGCGAGCAGGTGGCCGACCTCGGGTACCGCGCGACCGATGTCGCCGTCGCCCTGTCGGGGTACCTCGCGGACCTCGACGAATCCGGTCCCCACGAGCTTGCCGCGGTCGACGAGCGGCGCGGGGTCCTCGCTGCGCTCGCGCGTGCCCACGGATCGGTGGATGCCGCGATCACGCTGCTCGAGACGGGGTCGGCGCGACTGCTCGAACTCGACGACGACGGCGACCGAATCGAGCGGCTCGGCGCGCAACGCGATACCGCGGCGGCCGAGCTGGATACCGCCGCCGAAGCGCTGACCGCGGCGCGCATCGAGGCCGCGGCGCGGCTCGGTGCCGCCGTCACCGAGGAGCTGCACGCCCTGGCCCTGCCCGACGCGAAGCTCACCGTCGCGGTGACGCCGTCGCCCGCCCCGGGCTCGCACGGGCGCGACGACGTCGCGATCCTGCTGGCGCCGCACCCGGGCGCCGATCCGCGGCCCGTGTCGCGCGGGGCGTCCGGCGGCGAGCTGAGCCGCGTGATGCTCGCGATCGAGGTCGTCATCGCCGGCGTCGACCCCGTGCCGACGTTCGTCTTCGACGAGGTGGATGCAGGCATCGGCGGTGCCGCGGCGATCGAGGTCGGGCGGCGACTCGCCCGGTTGGCGGAGTCGTCGCAGGTGATCGCGGTCACGCACCTCGCCCAGGTCGCGGCTTTCGCCGGCAACCATCTCACCGTCGTGAAGGGCAACGACGGTGCGGTGACGGCATCCAGTGTCCGACGGCTCGAAGGGGCGGAGCGGGAAGCCGAGATGGCGCGTCTGCTGTCGGGACTCAGCGATTCCGAGGCGGCTCTCACCCACGCGCGGGAGCTGCTGGAAACCGGCCGGTCCGCGCGCTGACCCCGCGCCGACGACACGGAATCGTCACGCCGGAGTGACACGCGTGTCGGTGGTCGAAGCGAGACTTCCTCCAACGCGCGGCGTGCGCCGCGCGGCCACC